>NZ_CP053590.1:351250-662500 GCF_013365535.1 Aquimarina sp. TRL1
CAATTATTCCCTCCATCAACAGATCTATAGACACCAGTACCGACTACATCTCCAAAAGTATATTGTTCCCCAGTACCAATATACCATATATTAGAATTTCTAGGATCTACTGTAATAGAAGTAACCGATAAATTACCCGGCACATTCTGAACTCTTGTCCATTGCGAAGCTGCAGAAGTTATATCATTATTAACCCATAATCCTCCACTTACTCCTCCTGCAAATACCCTTCTGTTAGTTTGATCATTAGGATCAAATAAGATAGCACGGGTTCTTCCTCCAACATCATTGGGACCTCTTTCTTTCCAGGCATTTGCATTATTTTCTCCCGGGGCTCTCTTTACATTCCTCGACTTTAATTGTTTTTGAACTTTAAATATCTTTTCTGGTTCTGTACGCCCTGTTTTAGGGTTCATCGTTAATTCCCACATCTGCTCAAAGTATTTATTTGGGGGAATACCACGTTTTTTACGTGCTTTTTTAGTAAGTAGTAAAGATTCTTTAAAAGGACTGTTTTCTAAAAAATAAAGATGCTGATCTCTTAACTCTTGTAATCCTTCTTCATTTTTTTTTGTATCTGAATCGTGATACAAATACAGTACAGATGATAAAAATACTATACAAATAGATAGTATTCCTTTTCTTAAAAAGGTAGTTTTCATATATAAATTGAGTTTAGCGTTAAAGCACAAATATATATAAAATTATATTATTCTTAATTTTAAACATCAAAAATAAAGAATATATCAAAAAAATACCTTTTTTATTAACAAAAACAAACTAATTCTATTTTACCTTCTTTTTCATAAAAGCAACACAAATCATGTTAGCTTATTAATAATATATTACATAATATTAATGCAACAAAGTATATTTAGTGTTTAAAAGTTTTTTATTGTATACAAATAACCATTATATTTTCTTTTTCGAAAAACGTTTCTTTTTTATGATAAATGTTAAATAAATATGATTTATTTAACTAAATTTTAACATTTATATTTTTAATCTATAATGTTTTATTTTTTTGCATTATAAATCATCTGCCAGCAAAGCTCATCAAAATAAATATGTAAGATTTTTCTTTATTAAATATCATTTCATTTTTTTTAAGAATCTTACCTTTTTATTACGTGAAGTAATTATAATAATATTGTTGTTGTTTTTAATAAGACAACATTTTCATTTCTTTGGCAACAACTATACACTTCATACTACCAATTTCTATATAATGCTTTTCCTTTTTTCCCTTTAAAAAATTCTAAAAACATGATGTTGTTAGTTATAAAATACGAGTAAAATATTCCCTATATATACACTCTCTATTGTGTTAAGTATGTATAATTATGTATTTTAAATTCTATCAATTATACCTTTTTTGTGTTTTTTGTTACTCTCCTCAGCACTATTAAGTATAATTAAACGGTTCTTTTAGAGATTGCCTTTTTCTCTATAAACCATATTTTTAATTCCTTTTTAGGAAAACGTTTCTCTCTATGTTTACCTACATAGAATAAAAAGCTTACACGATGTCTCGTTTTTTTGATACTCTCAGGGAATGAATTCTTTTTACTCAACTAATCGAAAGATAAAAAGGAGACTTAACTGAACCAATACACCACCTCCTTTTGTTTCTATTACCCTAGCTAAGTCATTCTATGTACCTACAAAAAAAAGCTTTATCCGAATTAAATTCGGATAAAGCTTTTCTATTTCTACGCCTTATATGAGACTCTATAGTTGTTCTCGAATTTGTTCGATTGTAGCCTCTCCTATTACAATCCCTCTATCTATCTGTGGATTTCCGATATAGGCTACTGTTGCCTCTCCATAGGCTGTTACTTTTATCCTATCAGAAACATTCACCCGAAAACTTCCCTCTCCATAAGCCGTGATTTTTGTTTCTTTGTTTTTAACGGATAACATACTCACTTTGCTTTCTCCATACGCTGTAATTTTCTGATGCGCTACTGCCCCGTTCTTCACTTCTAAAAAGCTTTCCCCGTACATGGTAACTTTCATATCTTTTAATGCTACTTCTTTCATGATCAACTGGGATGCTCCATAAATACTCAATTGCAATCTATCAGATACAAGTGGGCTTTCCATCACAAACCGTTCTTCTCCTCTCAATGAGAATGATTTGATATTTTTATACGTTACTACTGCTTTTACAACAGTCCCATTATACAGAGGTTTACTTTGTTTCCAACCATCTTTTTTTATTTTCTCATTTTTGGTTACCATTTTAGCCCCATCTAAATATATACGAAGTGTTTTCCCGTTGACCTCTACATTTAATTTTCCTATATCTTCCGTAATTTCTTCTACAATAACAGCTTCTTCCTCTCCTTTTCTGAAGATCACTTCTATATGAGGACTTATAATTACTTTATCAAAAGATTTTACTTCATAACTTTTTATCTGAGCTATAGAGGTATATACCCCTCCTATCACAAATAAAAGAAAAACTAAAACAGTAGTTTCTGGTCTCTTTCTCTTAATATGTTTTACTCTATTTTTAATTTTAGACATAACGTTTATTTTTTTATTGATTGATCCTTAAATATACTATAATTCAAACAGATAGTTAGGCGGTTACATATAGTAATACTCTTTATCAAAGACCACTAACACCTGTTGATGTTCTTTACAATAAACCGTTCAACGTGCTTTTTAGCTCAGGGCTTGAAGGTCTTTTTGCATTGGCCGTGATAATCTTTCCTTCTTTATCCAATAATATAAATCTAGGAATAGCTTCAACCAGGTATTTTTTTACAAAATCCGAATCCCAATCTTGATCCGCAATCAACTGAACACCTTTTAGTTTTTGCTTTTCAGTCATTTTTTTCCATTTTACTTTATCCTTTTGTTCATCTACTGAAATACTTACAAATGTTATTTCTTTATTTCGGAATGTTTTTTCCAGTTCTTTTAAATACGGAAGTTCTTTCTTACAAGGTCCACACCAGGTAGCCCATATATCAATGTATACGTATTTTCCCCGCAATTCTTCTAGTGAAGTAGTACCTCCATTTATATTTTCGTATGTAAAAGAAGGTGAAGGTTTTCCTTTTTCAATTTTTTCAATTTTACTATAGATTGCTTTCAGTTCTTTTTTCAGACTGTCGTTCTGAGAAACTTCCATGATTCTATCATAAATAAGCTTTACATTTTCATTTCCAGGGATAATTGCCTCTTCACTTAAATATTGAATTATATTTTTTTGTATTAGAGCTGAATTGAAGTTTTTTATCTCATCAAATGCAGTTGTTATTGTTTCTTTATTTTTTAACCGATCTTCATAATACACATGAATCAAGTTCTTATAAACTCCAATCGTCTTATAATCTTCTTCATTATCTTTATTTAATTCCTGCAAAGCTTTTCTAAAACTAGCTGGCATAGGAGTCCCTTCTATATTCTTGTAACTATCATAATAATACGGATAATCATTCATCTGTTGATAATAATGATATAGAATGTTCTTTTTCTCTATGACTTTAAAAGTCTCTGAAATATCCTCAGTCGTAGATGCTAACAATTTTTCTGAAATGTCTTTCGCTTTTTTTATCTTCTCGTCAAATGATTTTACATCGTTCTCAAACAAAGTCTTATGTTTCCCTGTAATTGCGAATATGGTTCGTTTTTTATTTTTTAAATAATTATTTTCACCCGCACCTTCTCCTGTAAATGAGATTGATTCGTCAAAATTATCGACATCTACCGTTATATTAATGTTATCCCCAGGTGTTAAAAACAGATTTGCTCCTTTCTTACCATTATATAGCACATAATACCCTTGTTCAAGTTTTAAGGTATCTAAAAAAGTTCCATCTTTTTCTATTTCAATTTTTTGAATTCCTCCGTCTTTATACAGTATTAGGTTATCTTCTTTATGGTGTTGAATATTCCCTGATATAAGAACATAATCTACTGCTTTTTTTTCTTCTTTTTTGCAACTAAATAAAGTAGCCATTAACGCCACCAGTACAATTTGTTTTTTCATTTTATTAGTTTTTCTATAAATAATTTAGGATTCGCTTGTATATTCCTAATATCAATTCTATAGGCGTCAATTAATTTTTATTGACATAACTTCTTCCATGACTTTGCAAAAGGCATATTTACACTTTAAATTTTAGATAGAAAGCAACCTCACAATATCTTCATTTTCTTTATAGATATCATTTTTTTTCGGTTGTTACACTTATTATGCAGGTAATTGACATTTCTTTATTTTTTCTTCCTATTTCGCTTTGTCAGAAGGTACTAATTTTGCAATTTTGAGAAAGATCGGCAGCCTATAGATCCTTCTAAAAGACAAACAACTGCTATAAACAATACAGTTATTACTTATGAATTCTCTTTTTGTTTCTCTTCAAAGTAAGTTTTCTAAGACTTTTATTCTAATTGTATGTTTTCACGTTTTTTTCTGGGTATCCTATTTCTTCTTTCCATTATTACAATTTTGGGGAATGGAAGAGTATCATTTTCCTGTCAAAAAATTACTGCTTGACATCGTATTCAAGCTCATTGTTATTTATAGTGCATTTCTTATAGGTCTTCCCTATATTTTCAGGCACAAACTTTATAAAAAAAAATGGTTATATCTACTGGGTATTGCTATTCTCATTTTTTCTGCATATCTAAATTGTCTTTTTATTGATTCCTTTTTTACCTGTAATACATGCTTCAATATGTTTTGTATCACACGAAGAGGTGTCGAAACTTTTTATTTGATTATTTTCTTTACTCTCTTCTTTTTGTTTGAACGGTTTACAGCTCAAGAGAAAGAGATAGAGGCTGCTAAAACAGCACAGTACCAATCAGAATTAAAATCACTCAAGGCACAGATTCACCCTCATTTTATTTTTAATACTCTTAATGCTATTTATTCTCATGCTATTGTAGAAAATCTAGATTCTAAGTTTTCTAACCTGATTTTTCAGTTTTCTGACATTCTAAAATATGTTGTGTATGAAGGACAGGTTAAAGAGGTTGCTTTATCTCGAGAACTAGAAATTATCGAGAGCTATATTACCCTACAAAGCTTTCGACATGAAGAACATGTTATTGTCCAATATACTAGCGAAATAACAAATAATCGATTGTATATTGCTCCTCTTTTATTAATTACCTTTATAGAAAATGCTTTTAAGCATACAGGAAATCTGACAGGAGAACAACACCCAATTACTATCGAGATTCGGGAACATAGTAATGTCTTACATTTTTATTGCAAAAATCCATATACTGGTAAAAATGACGGCATCCTTTCTTCTGTTCGAGAAACGGAATCTTCTGAAAATGGAATTGGTCTAGAAAACACCAAAAAACGATTAGACATTTTATATCCAGAAAAGCATCACTTACACATCACTAAAGAGGCTTCTTTTTTTTCTGTCCGACTACAAATACACTTATTATGAAATGCATTATTATAGAAGATGAAAGACCTGCTCAAAAATTATTAAAAAATTATATCGAGCGTTATCCCAAACTAAAATTAATAGCTATGTATACTTCTGCTCTAGATGTAGACATGGGTATGATTGCCAGTTGTGACCTTCTCTTTTTAGACATTAAATTACCACAGATCTCTGGTTTATCTTTTTTGCAAACATTACCTGTAAAACCAGAAGTAATTATCACTACAGCTTTTGCTAATTATGCCTTAGAAGCGTTCGAATTAGAAATGACTGACTATCTGCTAAAACCGTTTAACTTCGAGCGATTTTTTAAGGCCGTTAGCAAGGCTGAAAACCAATTTCAGTTAAAGAATAAACAGAAAGAAGGAAAAACAGAAAGAACATTTTTTTTCATCTATGCCGATAAAACTTTTTCCAGAATAGACCGAGATGATATTTTATTTATAAAGTCTGATGATGACTATATAACAATCCACACTTCTCACAAAAAATGGCTATTAAATGACACCCTGAAAAGATGGACACACAAACTTCCTAACAATATCTTTGTGAAAGTACACCAATCCTACCTTATTAATAAAAGTAAAATTGATACTGTTAAAGGGAATCAGGTATTAATCGGAGCTCACACAATTCCAATAAGCAGAAGTCATAAAAAATCTTTCTTAGATCAGTTATCTGATTATTTATAACCTCTAAACAACAGAATACCTACAGATTTCATACAGCTACCGAATATTTTTCTGCGCTCATTTTGCTATTTTCATTTTTGCCTCCTTAAATATCAATAATAAAGCAATTATGAGGCTGATAATTTTTATCTTTTTCCTAGGTTGTTCGACTTTTCTTTTTGCTCAAATACACCACCCCGTACGCCGGGATACATCCATCAAAAAAGATAGTAAAAACAGTTATCTATTAACTGCAATTGCTACTATTCAAAAAGGATGGCATACTTATTCTCTTCAGGTACCAAAAAATGGTCCTCTCCCTACTGTTTTTTCTTTTAACAAAAATAACAACTATCAATGTATTGGCAGTATTACTGAGAGCAAAGGACATATGGCTTATGATCCTGTTTTTGATATGGTAATTACTTATTTTGAAAACAGGGCGGTTTTCTCTCAGCGTGTTTATACTGAGACTCCTCCTAAAGTTATTACTGCCGAAATTGAATATATGGCATGCAACAATAAGGAATGTCTACCACCTCAATATGAAGACTTAACATTTTACCTATCACATCCTGTAAATCTAAAAAACACAGAACAAAGCGCGTGCTCTGATGAAACACTTATCGCAATTTCATCAAAAGATAAAGAATACCAGCAAGGGATAGCATATGCAAAAAAAACAAACAAACCTATTCTCCTAGATTTTACAGGTTGGGCATGTGTAAATTGTAGAAAAATGGAACAAAATATCTGGACAACTTCTAATATCTTATCCCTATTAAAAAACGAAGTCGTACTTATTTCTCTGTATGTAGATGATAAACGTCCTTTTAAAAACGGAGAACGCGTCCCCTCTAAACTATATCCGGGAAAAACACTTCGGTATAGAGGTCAAAAATGGAGTGAACTACAGGCAATACGATATAAGACTAATTCTCAACCTTTTTATGTATTGATGGATCATCAAGAAAAAAACTAAATCCACCAATAGGATACACTCCTGATCCAAAATATATTATCAGTGGTTACAGGAAGGAATACAAAATTTCGAATAGGATTACTCCTTATTTAAAGTAAAACACTTCTTTACATATACACGAAACATTATATAGGAAGTTGTTCTTAATTCTAGATAAACTTCCAGGTATTTACAGCTCGATTACTGAGCAATTTCAACAATAAAAAAAGAGTTAATCAAAAACATACACTAATGAAATATATTATATACAGTATCTTATTTTTGACCTTAATCAACTGCAATACTAAAACAAAACAGGCAGTTGACAAGGTAATTACAAATGACAAAATTATTATAAAAGGAAATGTAAAAAATGTCACAAAAAACAAACTTTATCTGGTAGGAAATAATTTTTCTCAATTTATCGATATTGAAAAAGACGGAAGTTTCGTCGATACACTAACTACTTCTAGTGGTTATTTTTATGTTCGGGACCTTAAAAATTATATTGAGTTATACTTATCTCAGGGAAACTCCTTGGAACTTTTTTATGATGCAGATAATTTTGAAAAATCCATCCGTTTCAAAGGAAAAGAAAGTGTTATTAATGAATATCTACAGAAAAAAAGTGAACTCAAAAATACCATTACCGGAGGAGAGGCTCAATTTAGCCTCCTCAATGAGATAGATTACAAAAAGAAAAACCTAATACTCAAAAAAAGAAGTTTAGATTTGGTAACCTCTTATGACGGGCTTCCTGAATCATTTATAATCAAAGAAAAAAAAAATATCACCTATCAATATTATCTTAGATTTTTTAAATACATATACCTTCATGCATATTATATCAAAGATAGAAACTTCAAACCTTCTGAAACATTCTATAATGAACTTGAAGAAGTAGACATAACCAATGAACAAGACTTCTTAGAGCTTTCATCATATAACAAATTAATCAGAGATTATTATAATCGTCTTATACATAACTGTTCTACAAGTAAAGAGGTGAGCCAGCTTTATAATGGTATTAATTCTAACATTATACAAAAGGAAATTCTGAATATGACGATACAATTCATGGACAGAGAGGATTATGCAATTGATACTTTATATTCAGGGTTGCGTTCTTTGAATCTGGATAGACAAACGCTGGCTGACCTGGAAAAGAAATACCGTTCTATCAAAAAATTAGACGTCGGTACTCCTTCTCCCAGTTTTAAGTATTATAATATAGATGGGAGTAATACCACATTGGAAGACCTCAGAGGTAACTATGTCTTAATTGATGTGTGGGCTACCTGGTGCGGTCCTTGCAAAATAGAAGTTCCTCATTTAGAAAGGTTGGAAAAGAAATATCACAATCAGCAAATCAAATTCGTAAGTATTTCAGTAGATAAAAAGAAGCATTTCGAACGATGGAAAAAATATGTACATAAAAAAAAGCTAAAAGGAATACAGCTTTTTGCTGATGAGTCTTTTGATTCTGATTTCATTAAATACTTCCAAGTAACTTCACTTCCTAGTTTTATCTTACTAGACCCTGAAGGAAATATTGTTTTATCCAAAGCTCCCTATCCCTCTACTCCTGAAATGGAAAAACTATTAGATGATCTATTATCCAAAAAAAAATGACGTTATTAATTAGCTAGTTACAACAAGCCTCATTACTCCATCGATATAAATCGAACATGTGAATGAGGCTTGACTATTATTATTTGTTCTTTATAATTGTTGTTACTTCCTTAAGCCAGTTATCACTTTTTAATTCAATATCTGGCACAACCCCTTTTGCTTCTATTGATTTTCCTTCTTTCGTTTTAATTTCACAAATCGGAATATATAGGTTGTAATGCTTTAAAGAGACACCTGTAACTGGATTTCCTGCTCCTGCTGTTGTTTTCCCAACAATAGTTGCTCGTTTCATTTGCTGTAATATAAATGCAAAATATTCAGCCGAAGAGCCCGTATTCTCAGAAACCATAACATAGACTGGTACATCAAAAAAGTTAGGACCATCCGTATAATTATAAGGCACTTCACTTTGATGCCATTCCTTCTCTCCTATGCAGCGTTTTTTTAAGAGATGCTGATATTCTTTTGTAGCGAATAAATGCTGATTGATAAATCCACTAAGTTCCCCATACCCTCCTCCATTAGAAGTAATATCAAAAATTAAAGAATCACATCCATCAAGAAACTCCAACATCGCTATAACTTTTTTAAAAGCTACGGTCAGGTCAACCCCAGAAGTATCCCACTTAATATATCCGATATTTCCATCTAGTATGCTTACCTGACTAAAACCACCGTTTTTATTGTGTGTTTTTTTCTGACCTTTTATTTTTCCTGTCTTATAAGCGGCTGGGATCTCTTTAACTCCCATATAAAAATGAATATCATTGGTGGTATTCCTCAGGGTTTCTTTAATCTTCTTTGCTATTTCGGGAGGTGTCATTCCTACCAGTTCTTTATCTTTAATTTGTTGTAAAAGAACTTTCTTTACTTTTTTACTTTTTTCTTTATCAAAGTACGTTTGCTCTAATTTTGCTATAATATCAGTAACCAACGTACTAACCTGCTCCTTATTTAATCTTGAATTCAAAAAACGCTGGTGTTTATCATTAATTTT
Organism: Aquimarina sp. TRL1; assembly: GCF_013365535.1. Taxonomy (NCBI): domain Bacteria; kingdom Pseudomonadati; phylum Bacteroidota; class Flavobacteriia; order Flavobacteriales; family Flavobacteriaceae; genus Aquimarina; species Aquimarina sp. TRL1. The sequence goes on from NZ_CP053590.1 coordinate 360,941, forward strand.
TGATAGCAATTCTCGCCAAGGTTCTTCTTCATATAGAGATTTCAAGTCTGAGTCTTTAATCAAATGATGATAATTATCCCACCCCATATCGACTGCTTTGTATACATAAGATATTGCCAACTCTTTTCTATCAGACAATGCGGCACTACAAGCAGCGTTATACATATCTTTTTTATTCAACAGTTGGGGTTCACTAGTATCAAAAGCTTTTTTATAAAATAGTATACTCTCTTCATATGCTTTATTCCTATATGCTTCTTCTGCACTCATTACAAGATCATTATATGATTGTGCTGCCAGTATTGTGGTTAAAAAAAATGTAATTACTACTGATATATTTTTCATAGTTGTTTTGTTTAGAAGCAACAAAACTACACGACCAAAGCACAAAAACACTATATAAAATACTCATTAACCGATTATTAACCTTTTGTTAACGAAGAAAAAAATCTTCTGTATAATTGGGACTTTTCTTTTTTTTGACTATATTATTATATCTAATATATTAGAAACGGTATTGAAAATTTCAGATGATAAAACGTAATTTGGAGATGTCTCAAACATATTATTTTTATCTATGATTTGGGAATATACAAGGATTTTTGATCTGCTAAAAAAGAAAAAAAGGGTGTTTTTATACTGAAAAAAATATTCTTCCTATTATATTCGTTCCCGAATACCGGAAATGGACTATATTATTCATAATGAATCCAAATAAGAAGTGTTTTGTATAAGTTATGAATAAAAATATTAAACATTTTGTAATTTTATAAAAAAATAGACATGGAATTAATAGAAAGAGCCTTAGAATTCGAAAGTAGAAAGATGAGCCATATGTCTACAAGTGATAGAGTAGCAGCTTCTAGAGAAGCAAAAGAATTGATTTTAGCAATCAATGAGATTTATAAAGAAACAAAAGATACCAAATTAATGGATATCATGAAATTGCTTACTGAAAAGAAACGAAAAATCGAAAAGCGATTAAAAGGAGCAACTGATATATAAATAAAATCTTTTCTTTAATACACTGGCTTATATTATTTCAGATGCTTTTTATAAGCTGTAAATAATATCAAAACATACTGGAAACCCTCTCGTATATCCCACGAAAGGGTTTTACGTGTTTCCTGTAACAAAAACTACTATAGGTATCGATCTTTTCGTTATACATTTTTATACTAGTAAATACCTTCAAAATATTGCGTACTTCCCATATAAATTTTACTTTTGTAGTAGGGAAAACAAAAAAATAAGGGAAAAACGAATACATCCGTCCCCTTGATAAATTCATTCATTTTTTATCGAATAAAAACATTCGTATTCATTATCTTAAAACACAAAATCAAGGATGATGAATACAGAAAATGCATACAATTTATGGGCTAGTCATTATGATGATATGCCTAATAAGACAAGAGACCTGGAAAAAACAGCTGCTCTGACCACTTTACAATCAAAAGAATACCCTTTTATACTGGAACTGGGATGCGGAACTGGAAAAAATACTACCTGGCTCCGACATAAGGCTACCCAACTTACTGCACTTGATTTTTCTGTTGAAATGTTGAGAAAAGCCGAGGAAAAAATTAAGGATAACAACGTTCTTTTTGTACAATCAGATCTAACAAAAGTATGGCCTGTAGCCGATAACACATTTGATTTAATCTCCTGTAGTCTGACATTAGAACACATTCAGGATATTGATTTTATTTTTCGGCAAGCAGTACAAAAGTTACAAAAAAATGGTTTGTTTTTCTTATGTGAATTACATCCGTTTAAACAATATTCAGGAAGTAAAGCGCGGTTTACAGATAAAGGGCAGCTCAATATTTTGCAGTGTTTTACTCATCATGTCTCAGAATATACTGATTGTGCCATTCGAAATGGTTTCAGTATTGAAAAAATAGATGAATGGTTTGATGCTGATGATACAACTACTCTTCCTCGTTTGATTTCTTTTGTTTTTAGAAAAACTACTGTCTAAAAGTAGCTTCTATAAATTGATTATAATCATATTGCAAATCCTCGTGAAGCGTTGCTATTTTTTTTCGGGCATTTTTCAACTCTCGTACATACATTCCGTTAATCACCTTATGTCCCAGTATATCTATTGGAAATGCTTGTAACTTTTGGCAAAAATGTAAAAGTATTTCTATTTCGGTTTCAACCACAGATGAGTATCGGATATATTTTTTATTCGTTCTTAGAATCCGCTGTATGCTTTTCTTTATATAATACATACTCTGTGTATTAATCGTTTCAAACGCTTCATCCATTTCTTCTTTAATTTGAGTAATGAATTCCTCTTCATCAGCAGCCTCAAACAACAAATATGTTAATAGTTCCTTGTTTTCCTTCTTGAATCTGGACAAACGAAGACAAATGGCAATCAATTCACTATTCGAGTATTCTGACAGTGCTGATTTTATTTCCTTTACAGTACTACTTTTCACGAAATTAATTTCTAATTTTCCTTATACATTCTTAATGTTTTCCCTCGTCAATATAATCGTTCCTGCAAGGTACTTAAAAGACACTTCTAAATAAAAGAAAGTTGTACAACAAATAGGTCGTACAACTTTTCTATAGCATATTAAAAAAATATACAAGCGTTTCTTATTTCAATACAACACTTTGTATCGCAAAATTAAATCCTCTTTCTTTCTTCCATTTTCCTAAACTAATGGAGCGTGTTCGTATAGCGTCCCCCGTGTATAACGACCCTTTTAGAGCTATAAATGGTGTTGCTTTCCCTGTTGTCAACCATTCATAAGAGATATAAAAAGGCGCTTCGACAACGATTTTCTCCTTAAAAGTATGACGTAACCATCCATCTGATCGTGTAGATGTTATATATACTGGCTCACTAAGAAGTATATTACCTGGGTTTCCTTCTTTATCGACATCATATACATTAAGTCTTAATGTATATGGTTTCTTCTCTATATCCATGTTTTTTACATACACTGAAGCAGAAACTATGGTAGCGCGTCCCCGGGGATGCATCTTCCTAGCAATCTCTGCACCAGCTTTTTTCTCTCCTCCTATATAGCCCAGGTAATAACTGGAGGCACGTTTGATTCCTAATGTTCTCGTTTTATATTTTCTTTTTTTTCTTACAGAAATTAGTACCTCATCTAATATCGTTTCTTTCTCTTCTAATACAATTATTACCGGCGTTTCTTTCTTAAGCAATTCAGAAACGGCAATCTCTTTTGTTTTAAATCCAATACTTGAAAAAGTGACAAACTCTCCCAAATATTGAGAATTTAATATAAGTTCAAACTCTCCGTTTTCGGTAGTTACCGTTCCTATATTCTTATCAAATATCCCTACATTAACATAAGGAATTCCTTCTTTTGTTTTTTGGTTTATAACACTTCCTTTAATTGTATTAGAACCATATAACGTTATACTACAAAAGCATAACAAGAGGCCTATCATCAATGGGGTATTCACTTTTTTCATTTCTTTATTCTTTATCATTTAATCCATCTGCCGTTTATTACAAAAAGAAGCAGACATTCACTAAAATGGCTTCTGGCACCACTGATACCTATAAGACATGAATCCTTCTACGCCTTCATTATAACAATGCTGATGTTGAAATTCTTTCGGAAGCAAAAATAGAGACGAAAATCGCGGATTTCCTTAATAGAATTTTAATCCATTTTAATGAAAAGTTAATATATAGGGAAAGAACAAGTGCGTTTTCCTTCTATTTTTTTAATGATATTTCGTCAATAGCTAAACGCAAAGAAATTACTGATTTACAAAACCTTAATCTTTGTTAACAAAACCTTAATCAGTTAGCACATAGAACCTTCTTTATTAATTTTGCCTTTATGATTAAAAATAAAAAACTGACATACTGGTTAAGTACTTTAATTCTTCTTTCTATCATCAGTATTTTAATATTACAGGGGTATTGGATTTCTCATTCCTATACCAAAGAACATAACGAGTTTAAAGAAAATGTTCATAAAGCTTTATCAGAATTTGATCTAAATCTATCAATTAAAAACCGTCAGATAATTCTTCTTGATGACCATATCGAATATGAATATGAATATTACTCTCCTGATTCTACCTATAATTTTTACGGGAGCTATAGAATCGAAAAAGAACAAACAAAGGATGTCACTTTTGACAATCAATTATTCGCTGTAAGAAAGGAGCAATTCAGACAAATCAATCAATTTTTCAAAAAAGACAGCCTTGCATTTCCCAATCTACTGGAAGAAGTCGAACTTACTATCACGCAACAGTGTGTAAAATGCAGGGATTACAAAGTTTTTAATCTGGATAGTATGCTAACGGTATCCTTAAAAAAATTTGGAGTTTCTCTTCCTTTCCAGTTTGGCGTCTATAATAAAAATAAAAAGAAATGGGATTATTTATCCGATAAGCAAATCGATACACTTACCCTAAGTCAAACCACATATCAAAAACCATTTCAGGCTTCAGAAAAAAAAGACAAGAGCTTTCACCTCTTATTGCAAAAAGAGGACCGGTTTATCTTACAAAAGATACAAACTGTCATCGCATTATCTATTGCGTTGTTACTTTTGATTTCGGCAAGCTTCTTCTATCTCTTACGATTTGCCTTGCAACAAAAAAAACTATCTGAGATGAGAACCAGCTTCATCAATAATATGACACATGAATTCAAAACCCCTGTCGCTAATATTCTACTAGGAGTGGACAATATCGAGAATGCTCATATCATCAATAAACCAGCAGCAATTCAAAATTTTACAAAAATTATTCGCAAAGAAAGTATTCGAATTAATGAAATGGTCAATACCATTCTGGAACACGCACAATTAGACAGAGGTCACTGGAGGCTTAACCTAGAACATGTAGACATGCATCAGCTTATCAAACAGTTATTAGATATATGGGTTCTGCCTGTTCAGGAGAGAGGAGGAAAAATCACGGTTGATCTCGCTGCTACAAAAATGACGTTATTTGCGGATGAGGCTTTACTATATCAGGCGATTTCTAATATTCTGGACAATGCGAATAAATACTCTTTAGACACGCCAGATATTACCATTCAAACTTATAATACGATCCACTCATTACATATTAAAATTACAGATAAAGGAATTGGTTTTTCTGCCCTTGAAAAAAAGCATATTTTTGAAAAATTCTACCGTATTCCTACCAAAAACTTACACGATGTAAAAGGATTTGGGCTTGGGCTTAATTACGCTGAAAATATTATTCATTTTTTTAAAGGAAAAATTAATGTAGAAAGCGAAAAAGGAAAGGGAAGCTCTTTTGAAATTGTATTACCAATATCTTAATTATGACAACCGTTTACAAAGATAAATTTCAAGTTTTATTAGCCGAGGATGACAGCAGTTTTGGTATGCTGATGAAAAGTTATCTGGAATTACATGAGTATGAAGTTACGTTGGCTCCTGATGGGGTGCAAGCCATCACTGCTATTACTAATAAAAAATTTGACTTGTGCATTCTGGATGTAAACATGCCGCGAAAAGATGGGTTCACTCTTGCAGAGGAAATAAAAAAAAGGTACCCTGGGATACCTTTTATTTTTTTAACTGCTAAAGCCTTAAAAGAAGACCAGCTAAGAGGTTACCAGATAGGAGCAGATGACTATCTCATTAAGCCGTTTGACTCCGAGTTACTGCTGATGAAGATTTCTATTGTCATTCATAGAAACAATGCTATTAAACAGGTAACTACGCCTCTTTTATATACTATTGGTAGTTTCGAGTTTAATTATGAAACCAGGCAACTTTTTCTCGATAAAAAAACAAAAAAACTAACTCCAACAGAAGCTGAATTGCTTCGATTGTTATGTGAGTATGATGCCAGAAAGCAAGTACTTCCCAGAGAAAAAACGCTTCTTTCTATATGGAAATCTGACGATTATTACACTACCAGGAGTATGGATGTTTTTATTACCAAACTCAGAGGGCACTTAAAAGAAGACCCTAATTTCCAGATTGAAATCATCAATATTCACAATAAAGGATTCAGGCTAGAAATCCAGCCCAAATCAAAAAATTAGTTTCTGCTTTTTTCGCAAATCAATAATGGGTAAATATGTATATACTACTGCCAAAACCCCTGCTAATACGGGAACTACTCCGAGAATGTATGCTTTATCAAATCTAAAGCCCTCCGGTAATAATTGCAAGGTAACCAATAATAGTACAAAGCCTATTCCTATGGCTATTCCACCGTTTTTCACCCCTTGAATTCTGGCAAATCGCAACCACTTAAAATCTTCTTCATGTAATATTGACAATTTTTCTTTCTCGATTTCCTTATACGTTCTTTTTACTACATCTAGGGTCACAAAAAACGGAAGTAAAAACAGTAAGGGTAAAAATACCTTAGCCATTGATTGCTCTCCTTCAAAAAACGCCAGCGATTCGAACTTTAACAAGGAGTAATATTGTATCAAATAATTCAAAATACAATTAAAAATTCCATTAACAACAGCCCTTTTAAATAAGAACTTACGTAATGGTTCATGATTCTTTAATACGGTCAGCATACTAATTTCAGGTCTTAAGAAGATTATAGATCAAAGTGCTACTTGTTGTGGTACCAATCTTTCCAATTGTTTTACCGCTGCTTCAATGCCTCCTGTGGCTACAAAAGAATCTCTCACATTTTCTGCTGCCATTCGATAAGAAGCATTCGTCAATATAGAGGTTATAGCTGTTTCCAATTCTTCTTCCTTTAATCGTTTGAAACGCAATCGAATCCCACAACCTAATGCATCTACTCTTTCTGCGACTCGAGATTGATCAAATGCAATCGGTAGTACAACAAGAGGCAAACCATTGGCTATACTCTCACTAACAGTATTGTACCCGGCATGACAGACTACTCCATCCAGATAAGGCAATACTTCTAATTGAGGAATCCTTTTTTGGACAATAAAATTATCCGGCCATTCTTCGAATAAATCCGGATCTGAAATTACCACCACAATCGTATCTGTATTGCCCATAACTGCGATTACCTTTGACAGAAAATCTTTCATTATTTCTGACGGAAAAATAGTCCCTATGGAAACTAATATTTTTTTGTGGTTACTTTTTTGTAATCGATCAAAGTCAAATTCCATATCAGAAGGACGTTTTCCTATAGAAGGACCAAAAAACTGGTATCGTTTATCCAGATCATTTGCACCCAAAAACATCGATGACGCAAATACCATTGATAAGGTTTCTGAACAGACAATTGGTTGATCTGTCAATACTCCTAACTCTTGTTGTAATCCTACTACCTTTGAAGCTTCCCACTCTACAAATTTCGGATATTCTTCAGAGGGCATTATTGCTGTAGGAGCACTGAGAGAGGTCACATACGGAATCTTATTTTTATACGCATAAATTGCTCCTGCAAATGCCTGATGATCTGAAATAATTACATCTGGCTTAAACGCTTCGATATACTCAGGTATATGCTTACTCATATATCGTGCTAATGGCACCAGTACATCTTCAAACAGAACTTTTACGCTTTTTAATCCAAATGTTCTGGGAATATCTTTAAACATTTCCTCCAGATACTTCTTTTCATCTTCCTTGGTTTTATATTTTTCCTTTTCTATCTGATAAAAAATAGCTTCATCAGGTAGTAAATACGAAAAATCAGTAATACTAACCCATCCTACCTGATGTCCTTTCTCCAGTAAAGAAATTCCCAAGCTCAAAGTAGGGTTGATATGTCCCCAAAACGGAGGAACTATAAATAAAAACTTTGCCATTGTGATTTACTATTTTGTTAGTTCATATTAATAAGTGAATGTCTATACGCTACTACTAGTTGATTAATTCTCTTACTGGGGTTTGCAAAAAATGTAAGATATTATCAAAGCTATCTCCGGGATTTTCCATAATAAACCAATGTCCTCCATTTTTCAGGAAATACGATGTACTTTCTATGTGATTATGTAGCCTTTCTGCTTCTTTGAGGCAATCAGATTCTTTTCCAAACAGGAGTAATACCTCGGATGTAATTTTCTCTAAATCTTCTTCGGGAAAAATATCTTCGCTGAGTAAATCTTCTAATAAGGTTGTCTGCTGACACAAGAATTCGAATGTTTTGAACATTGAAATTCCCAAAAATTTTCTCTTCTTATCTGTTTGCCCTTCTACAAAAGCAGTTTCTCTTTCTAAGTTATATCTTTTTAATACATCATTAGGGAGTTCTCTTTTCACCTTCTCGATATCTGTGATCTTATTTTCTTTCATATATCGATGGATCATAGTGTGCTGTGTACTAGGACACTCTATAAGAACGATTTTATCGAATCGTTCTGGAAATTGTATTGCGCATTTTAGCGCTGTTTGCGCTCCAAAACTATATCCTAAAATATGAGCTCTTGCTATTTTTTTGCTATCCATAAGACCAATCACATCTGATGCAATTGTTGTCAAATCATACCCATAGGTTACTTTTTCTGTTTTTCCATGTCCTCTTAGATCAAACATCAGTACATGATATTTTTTGGCTAATACAGGGGCTAATGTAAAATACCATTGTGCCAATGTGCTTACCATTCCTGATACCATTACAATGGTTTGAGAACCTGAAGGGTTAAGCTCCTGTACATGAAACTTTACATTATTAACAGTGATAATTGCCATATTGCTGTTTTTTTAGTTAGTGGCTAATATTGCTTTTTCCAGGTAAGCAACTACCTCTTTTAATGTCAGGTTAAAAATCTTTTCCATTTCCATGGAGGACATCCAACCTGCTAGATCTACATGTTCTCCATACATACCTTTTACCTTATCTGCAAATTGTACAATTTCAATACTCTCCATCTCCAGATCGTCCGTAAATGAGCAATCTTCATTAATATCTTCCAGACTTAAGAAATCTTCGCCTACTACCTCTATTATCATCTGTTTTAACTGTAGTAATATTCCGTCTGCTGTAACAGGTCTTTCGTTTACTTTATCCATGCTATTATATAGTTTTTATATCGTTTTGTTTGAATCCAGGTATCTTCTATTTTGATACGCTCGTCCTTAATTTCATTTATTCTTATTTTTTTAGGAGCTCCTCCTAATCCTATTCCCATTGATTTTCCATAAGCTTCTTTTGCCGACCATCCTCTGGTGATCCATTCCCAATAAGCTTCTTTTTCTGACAGAAGAGCAACTTCCTGCTCATGAAATGAAACTGCTATAAAGCCTTCTCCCCTATCTTTTATTTCTTCTAAATCGATTCCCGGATTTCTGATTGATGAAACAGTGGCTACTGCCAGTTTTTCTTTATGTGATAAAGAGACATGGATTCCCTCCAACTCATTTCCTTCTCCGGTAACATATGGTTTTCCCGAAGGGTCAGAATGTACTGTTATCTCCCCTGGGAACAACTGATTCCCTGTCGTATCAGCAATATACTTACACACTGCATCCTTGATAGCTACTTTTCCCATTAACCAAGAACGTTGTTGAGAAAGCTTTAACGAATTAAATACTTCTTTTTCTTTAGAATTCAGGTAACGTCTCATGACATACCCCCAGGCAGTAACTCGCTTATAGTGTCCGTGAAATAATGAGATTCCTGGCAAAATTTCATCTGACAATTTATGTGCTCGTATTGATCTATAAGTTTTAGACATAATAGCATCAAAGCCCAGTCGTTTATTTTGCCAACCTGTAATGGTCGCCCATACCTGATCTCCTTTGTAAAGAATCATTTTAGCAATCAATATTTCGTCAGTTTCTTTTTCCAGTCTGCATACACATTTTATAATTCCGTCTTGTTTCAGAAAATCATCAAAAAACTGAATCTTTCTGATCTTCATTGGGAATGCCACATAATCATCAGATAACCCCCAATGGCACCATAATCCGAATAGTTGTCCTGCATTATCAAGTAAAGAACCTTTTCCTGTTCCTCCTGAGATTAACGCACTCATTCCTTTGGTTCCGTTTTGCAAAAACTGTCGAATTCCCTGATAGGCTTCGCCATGAAACATATGACGTTCTTCATACACCTGCTTTTCTGTTAATGGGGCTGGTCTCTCTTCTCCCAAATCTTCAATCTTAGTATAGGGAGGTGTTTTATATTCATCACCTATGGTGATCGTTGCTGTAGCGTACTCTCCAAAAGAAACTACGGCATTATTCGCATCTTTCCAGGTTCCACTGAGCGTTATATGTACAGGACTGGCTGCTTCCATCCATTTAAATGCCTGTACATCTCCTATCGCAATAATTTTTTTAGCGACAGTCTGCTCCAATACACTTTCTGCCATAATCTCAATAAGCATGGTCATGGGAACTACGGGAAAGAAATCTTCTGGATATATCCATCCTTCTCGTTGTTCATACATTGCATGGTCTTTCAGCTCGGGGTATTTCGTTAAAGAGATCTCTATTGTCTTAGAGAAATCCTCAGGAATCGGTTCTTTTGTCAAAACAGTATCTCTATCAGTCAATTTCAGATAATGATGCTTCTCCCCTGCTGTTTTTAGTTGTTTTTCCAGTACCTCAGTAATTGCTAACTGTGCTTTCTGAATGCTTTCAAAATTTTCCTGAAACTGTTTCAATACCGGGTGTTTATGGGTAACTTTCTCATGAGTAGGAATTCGTTTCTCATAGTTTGAAGGAATTTTTATATCTCCAAAATCCTTGATCAACGTTTGCCCTAATGCCAGTTTAATTTCTTTATTTTTTACTTCTTTCTCTATACGATTCAAGAATGAAATCCCTTCTTCTCTTCCTTCTACAAACAAAGCTGCTATCACTCGCTGAATCTGATTAATTCCCGTTCGTTTTGTACTACTTGCCGATATTCCCGAATATTGCTTTCCTTTCAGTATATCATCTGTAAAGCCTATCAATCCTCCTCCTCCTATTTGTATAAACACACGCGCTCCCTCTTCGTACAATTTTTGTGTTAACTCTCTAAAACGTACTGGTTTTAACAAATTATCAACGGATAATTCTTTTATTCCCTCGATATCATCCGGATATGGAGCAACAGTGGTAGCAGACCAAATAGGAATACGGGGAGCGTTTTGTATACAAACATTAATATCTTCCAGTTCTTTGGCATACTCCTGAAAAAAAGGAGAGTGAAAACCGGACTGAAACGGCAATACCTGATTGAATATTTGTGCCTCGTCCAATATTCTTTTGCAGATATCCAACGCATATTTTTTACCACAAAGAATTATCTGGTGATGACAATTATCATGAGAAAGGTATATATCTTTTATCCCTTCAATAATTGGACGAACTTTCTCTAAACCACATCCAACTACCAAAAAAAACACATCCGGAACACTTATAGAACTCAATCGTTGTTCTGATAATGTTTGTAAGGTGGTTTCTTTTTCACAAATTCCTGAAGACATATATCCAACCCATTCTCCCAGACTATGACCTGCTATCACATCTGGAGTTATATTCATTTTTTTAAGAGCCGTATCTAAAATAATACTACAGGCAAATACACTCATTACAGAGCCTACCAACTCTGTATTCTTTTGATACGTTAATGCAGGAATATCAAAATAACGACAAACATCTTCTGTCGTACTATCTTCCAATCCATCCAGCCCCGGAAAAAGAAAACATACTTTTTCTCCATTTTGAAGTAAAGGAGTACTCGTATACCAAATGTCATTTCTATTTCTCCAGGATCGACCTCTTTTTATAATCTTAATTGCCTTCTTTATGCGTTCAGGAGTAGGGTTGAACAATACAATACGGTGATCTCCTCTTCCCAGTTCCGTTTCTTCATTCTCCAATGCATGGATTAATGCACTCCCGGAGGTTCTTTTTAATAAAAGCACAGGGTCTTTCTCTATGTTACTTTCTATTTGCGAAGCATTTTGTTTCTTAGCAATATCTCCTCCCTCTAATACGACATGGGCATTAATCCCTCCAAACCCAAACGCATTGATACCCGCATATCGAGGCGTATCAGATTGTTTCCAGTCAATTTCTTCTTGCAAAATTGAGAATTTACTCCCCGATAATATATCTAAGGGTTCATCACAATGTAATGTCGGAGGTTGTTTTTCGTGATATAAAGCCAGTGCTGTTTTAATCACACCTGCAATTCCTGAAGCTGGCATTGTATGACCTATCATAGACTTGACGGTTCCTAAACCGACTTGCGAGGTTCCTTCTTTCTCTCCAAACACCTGTTTAAGGGTTGTTATTTCTGTCTTATCTCCTAATACTGTTGCTGTACCGTGCGCTTCTATATACCCTATATTTGTTTTATCGACTCCTGCATTTTCCCAGGCTTGTTCAATTGCTTTGGTTTGTCCTGATACGGACGGGCTCATCAGGCTTGTTCCTGCTCCATCACTAGCAATTCCCACTCCTTTTATCACTGCGTATATTCTATCGTTATCTGCTAGTGCCTTTTCCATTTTTTTCAGGACAACCATTCCACACCCTTCTCCAATAACAAGACCATCTGCTTCTTTATCAAATGGTCTGATCTGTTGCTTTCTTGATAAAGCTCCTAATTGGGTAAAAAGGCTATAAAAACTCTCATTCTGACATAGATGAATCCCTCCCGCAAGAACAAGATCACATCTTCCTGAATTGAGTTCTCTTACGGCATGGTCAATGGCTATCAAGGAACTGGCACATGCTGCATCCACAGTATATGCCGTTCCTCCAAAATCCAACCTGTTGGCTATTAATGATGCTACCAAATTAGGGATTAATCCCATTGTGGTATCTGCTCCATAGCGTCCTGTTTGTGCTAAAAATGTTTCTTTTACTTTGATTAATTCTGAGGGAGCAATATCAGGAAGTACTGTTTTTAATAAAGTAACCAAATGTTCTCCGGTTCTCATTTTTTCTGATACCATGGAAGAACGTATTCCTGGATAGTTTCCTTTCCCTAAAATAATTCCGGCTTTGTCCAGCGCAATATTTTTCTCAAAAACCCCTGCATCATCCAGAGCTTTTTTTGCCATTTTTAATGATAGCAGGTGATCAGGATCCATCCCTTCTACAGCTATGGGTAAAATTCCAAAAGCTACCGGGTCAAATGCTGCAAATTCATCTACAAAACCACCTCTTTTGCAATAAAATCTATCTATTGCAGAGGAAGAAGGATCATAATATGTTTTATCCCATCGATGGTCAGGGACTTCTGTTATGGCATCTACTTTATTAATAATATTCGACCAAAAAGTGTCTATATCTCCTGCTCCGGGAAAAACACAGGACATTCCTACTATAGCGATATCAGTTTTATTCGTCATGGTTTTTTTATTGTGTGAACTATTCTTTACTCAGCCATGATCAATACCTGACTATCTGTTCCGTATTTTACTTCATTTATAAAAGTTTCTATTCCTTCTTCCAGCGGAATCAAGCCTATTCCTCTACGTTCGTATTCTTTTTCTAGGGAAGAGGATACCATGCCTGCTCCTTTCCAGGGTCCCCAATTGATTGAGATCACTTTTCCTTGTAAGCGTTCTTTTAATTCCCAGGCATATTCATCCAACACGCTATTGGCTGCAGCATAATCAGTTTGTCCTTTATTTCCATAAACGGATGCTACACTGGAGAACAATACCACAAATTGTACATCTTCTCTCAATTTTTCTGCGATGATTCTAAGCGGAGTAACCTTCGTCGTGAATACTCTTTCAAAAGATTCTATGGTTTTGTTTTGAAATAATTTGTCTTCCAAGAGTCCTGCACCATGGATGACCCCATCTATTCTTCCAAATTGGTCATACAGGGAATCTATTAATTCTTCCAGCCTCTTTTCTACTCTGAGGTCTATCGAATGATAGGTGACTATGGCGCCATTTTTCTCTAAGGATTTTATGGTGCGTAGCACTTGATTCCTTTTGAACAATTGCTTTGCTTTTGCTTCTATCTGTGCCGGTTTCTTTAATATTCCTTCCTGGATTAGTTTCTTTTTGATTTCTGCTATTGAATAGGTGGTTGTCCAACGATCTTCTTTTTCTTTTCTAGGATCTGAAGATCTTCCTACCAGCACATAGTTACACGGATATTCCTGAGAAAAGCGCACCATCATCTCCGCTGTTATTCCCTGAGCTCCTCCTAGAACAAGAACGACCCCATCTTTATCAATAGTCATCTCAGGTGTTGATTGATTCGTTAATGTTTCCCGGACTAACTCAAATGTTTTCCGCTCTGTATCATCATAAAAAACTTCTGCATGATCATCCACTAGTACTAACTCATCTATTAGTATTTCTGCAATGCGTTCTTCGGATAATTGGGTCTCCAGATTTATGGTTTTGCATTGTACTTGTTCCCACTCCTTATCCAAACTTTTTAAGAAACCGGCATATCCCTGAAAGTTTCTTAGCATTTTTAGATCTTTTGATGTCTCCAAATAACTTTTTAGATCAGATACCGCATATACCCATATTGCTTTTTTAGCATCTAACTGCTGTACCTGTGATACAAAATCGGTGATTTTAGGTCTTTTGGGAGATGTTAATATGTCTAGTAATATCAAACCATCATATGTATGCAGTTCTTCATTTTCTGACACAATGGTTACTAACATTCCTTTATCTTCCAGTTGTTTTTTTATGGTTTGAACCAGGCTACTCCCTTCGTCCGTTATAGCAATTTTCTTCCCCTCTAATATTCTTTTTTCTTTTGGAGCCCCCGCTTGCCTGGTCAAAGTGATTTTTTGGCGTGTCAGTATATTTTCTTTTGTAACTGAAGACTGTTCTTCCATTATGTGATCAGTTGAAGTATCTGAAGTATCATTATTGGAGATCCAGGTGATCAATCCCTGTATGGTTTTAATCGCTGTTAACTCTTCTATCAATTCTTCTTCTGTTTTACCCTTTACTTCAAAACCTCCCAAAGCCGTTCTCAACTCTCCTATAATTTCCATTCTTTTTATAGAATCAATACTCAAGTCTGCTTCCAGATCCATTTCCATTCCCAACATCTCTTCCGGATATCCTGTTTTATCTGATACGACCGCTATTAATATTTCTTGTACATTTTTCTTTTTAGGCATTTCAGTTGCGGCTACAGTAATATCCGTAGTTTCTTTACTTTTCTGATTGTGTTCCTGTAACCAATTGATCAATCCTTTTAGCGTTTTGATTGCTGCCAGTTCTTCTATCAATTCTTCTTCTGTTTTACCTGCTACCTTTAACCCTCCTAATGTTTCTTTTAATGCCCCAATGATCTCCATTCTTTTTATAGAATCAATACTCAAATCTGCTTCCAGATCCATTTCCATTCCTAACATCTCTTCCGGGTACCCTGTTTTATCAGCTACAATACTCAGTAGAACAGCCTTGACATCTATTTCTCTTTGCACTTCTTTAACAGGAGTTTCATTGCTATGAACTTGCCCATTTTGTGGTGTTTTTTTGAGAGCTTCAATTGTATGTATTACTTCTTTCGAACCTTCATAGTGTTCGGGAACAGGCTGCCCCAAGTATCCAAGAATAACATCTCGCTGAGCATCTACCATGGATTTTACATTGGATAGATATTCGTGAATCAGAGCTTCTCTTTGTGTGATATCAGGAGTATACATTGTTGTTTGTTTGGCGTTATGTAACTGAATTGCGGATGTTATTGGGAATGCTCCATGCTTAGGCATCTCTCCATAGAGAGGTCTTGTATAATGTCCATTCACCAACCAGGTTGTTTTTGGTTTCTTATAATGTTCTGGTTGATCTAGATCTATCAGTGCCTTTTTTCTTCCTTCGAATAGTTTTTCATAGAGAATCGTTTTTCCGGTGGCTATATATTGGGCGATTGCATGCAACAGATATGGAATTCCTTCCTGATTTCGATGTTCTGTATCAATTGCAATTACTTCATTACCCAGACAGCTTTTTACTAATGAGGTCAATACATTCCCCGGTCCTACTTCTATAAATATTCTCGCATTGTCATCATACATTTGCTGCACTTCTTCCTGAAATTTTACAGGTTGTATCAGATGATCCGCCAACCTTTCTTTTATAGCTTCTTTACTTGTAGGATAATGTGTTGCTGTTGTATTGGACCAAACCTGATATTTTGGTACTTCTATATCGATGGTTTTTAAATACCGCAGATAATTTTCTTTTGCTTTTTTAATAAGAGGACTATGAAATGCGCAAGCGACTTCTATTCTCCTGCAAGCTATTTTATGATCTTTTAATTTCTTTTCCAGTTTTGTTATCGCCGCTGTCGTACCTGCTACAATTTGTTGTGTCGGAGCATTATTATTTGCCAAGGTTACTCCTTCTTCTGCAGCTATTATTTCTTCCAGTCTTTCTTTTGCTATAGATACAGACAACATGGTTCCGGGATCTTCTTCTATAGCGTCTAAAATTGCCTGTGCTCTATGAATACTTAACGGAACTAATGTTTCTTGTTTGATAGCTCCGGCAAAACACAGGGCTGGCAATTCTCCATAACTATGACCTGCCACCATATCCGGTACAATTCCTAATTGCTTTAAAAACGAGGCTATAGCCATATCTACAATTCCTAAAAGAGGTTGCGCTACCTCCGTACTTTTGATCGCTTCTTTTTGTGCCTTTTTAGAGTCTGCATCAAAAACAGTAGCTGGAAATACCAGCTGCTCCAGCTCTTGGTACTGTTCTATTATTTTTCGCATAGATGGTAAGGACACAAAAAGAGCTTTGGCCATATTCACTCGCTGGCTTCCCTGACCTGGAAACATAAAGGCTACTTTTCCTTTTTGAGGATGGGTTCTATATACTCCGGATACTTTTTCTGACACCAAGGTTTTTTCCAATTTTTGCAAAGCATCCAAGGGCGTACTCGCTACTACAGTAACCTGAATCGGAGCTTCATTATATCGAAAGAGACTATAAGCGATATCTCTTAGTTTCAGTGTTTCATTTACCGAAAGTATAGCTACTGTTTTCTTAAGAACTATCATCGCTTCTTCATAGGTTGTTCCTCTGAATACTAATAATTCTGATGGCCAAACTTCCAATACTGACTTTGGAGATATTTCTTTTCTGGAAGCTTCTAAAACCGTATGAAAATTAGTTCCTCCAAATCCAAATGCACTTACTCCCGCATATTTCTTTTCGTCATTCCATAATCCGGCTGTAATATTAAATGAAAAAGGGCTGGTGGTTTTATTATAAAACGGATTCGGATTTTCTAACTGAATTGTCGGAGGTTTTATTCCGTGATATAATGCCAAAGCAGTTTTAATAAGACCTGCTAACCCCGCTGCACATTTAGTATGCCCTATTTGCGTCTTAACCGACCCTAACTGCACTTGATTTTTTAAAGCACCTGCCTGTACCATCAAGGTATCTAATGCACTGATTTCTGTTTTATCACCTACTACAGTTCCTGTTCCATGTGCTTCTATCAGAGTGATTTCTCCAGGGGAAACCCCTGCTTGTTCGTAGGCTCTCTCCAGAGCTCTGAGCTGCCCTGTTTTTCTGGGAGCAGTAAGTCCCAAACTTTTTCCGTCACTTGCTCCTCCCACTCCTTTGATAACAGCGTATATACGATCGTTATCTCTCTCTGCATCTTCCAATCTTTTTAGTACGACTACTGCTACGCCTTCTCCCAATGCGATCCCATCTGCTTCTTTGTCAAAGGTTTTGCACCTTCCTTTTTTTGACAATGCATGGGTGTTGGAAAACATTAAATAGTCATTGATCCCATTATGTAGGTCTGTTCCCCCTGCCAGTACCATATCTGATTTTTCTAAAACCAACTCCTGACAGGCTAATTCTAAGGCTGCCAAAGACGATGCACAAGCTGCATCTACAGTATAGTTTCTTCCTCCGAGGTCTAACCGATTCGTAATTCTCCCCGAAATAACATTGGCTAAAATCCCGGGAAAAGAATCCTCGGTAAACTTTGGTAATGCTTCGTCTAACTCAGGAGGAAGTGTCCCAAATACTTGTGGGTAAAATGCTCTGAATCCATAACTTGTCGCCAGATCATTTCCTCCTTCCGCTCCAAAAATTACAGATACATTTTCCCGTTCTGTAGTATGATCCGAATACCCTGCATCTTCTAATGCACGCTTAGCAACCAGCAGGCTCAACAATTGTGAAGCATCAATAGAGGCTAATGATTGTGGAGGAATCCCAAACTCCATAGGATCAAAATCTATTTCCGGAATAAATCCTCCCCATTTTGAATCCGACTTATCGCATGCTACCGAATCATTATTATAATAAATATCTTTATTCCATCGATCATCAGGAACTTCTGTTACACAGTTTTTCCCTGTAACAATATTTGTCCAGTATTCGTCCAGATTTTTAGCTCCGGGAAATATACATGACATTCCTACAATTGCTACATCAAGAGATTTCTTATGTCGCTGGGGGTACGCAGGTACGCTTGCCTTATGTATCATCTCGATACTACCTTCAGTAATCTCTTTGTGTAACTGATCCATGGTAGTAACTTTATCTCTCAAAGCTGCCACATCACCAATCATATACATTCCTGTCTGTAGCTGCTCCGCATCAGAGACTTTTTCCAGTATGCTTCCTTTTCTTTCTATTCCTTTGGAAGCTATTCGCAATCGACCGACATTTAATTGTTCTAATTCTGCCCATATTTCTTTTTTATCGGTGCCTTTGGAGATATAATTTCTTTTTTCGTGTGTAAAAAAGTCAACATAAGGGGTTTTTAGACAACGGGTCTCATGCCCTGGAGCTGTTTCCAGTAAAGTTGTTTCACTTTTTTCTATTGCCTGATGCTGAAATTGAGGTAATATGGCACCACTTTCTACGGCTTCTTGGGTAAAGAGATATGAGGTTCCCATCAAGACCCCTATTTTAGCCCCTTTAAATGCTAATGGAGCTGCTATTGTACTTACCATAGCTGCGGATCTTGCATCGTGAATTCCTCCTGCAAAAAGAATACGGATATCTTCCAGGTTATCTTCTTGTAATAATCGCTCTACTTGTCGCTCCCATAATACCAGACTCGATAGTGGTCCGACATGCCCTCCACATTCTCTACCTTCAAAAACAAACCCTCTGGCTCCTTCTTTGAGATACATATCTAATAAACTGGTAGAAGGAACATGTAAGAATGTTTTGATTCCAATAGCTTCCAGGGGCTTTGCTTGCGAAGGTCTTCCTCCTGCAATTAATACTACCGGAGGTTTTGCTTCTTTTATATAACTTAATTGTTCTTCTCTTACTTCTGCCGGAGCAAATCCCAGAATTCCGACCCCCCATGTTTTATTTCCTAATAATTCTTTAGTTTCTGAGATCATTGTCTTGGCTTTTTCTCCTTTGACCAGAGATAAAGCGATAAAAGGGATCCCTCCTGCTGTTGCTACCGAATTAGCAAACTCCGGGGTATCACTAACCCGGGTCATTGGTCCCTGAGCAATCGGAAATCGAATAGCCAAATCTTTTGCCAAAGGATTTCCTTCTTTCAAAACCGATTCTGATTTTACTTGTTTAATATGTGCATGAATGGCTTCTTCTAATCCAAAAATCATTTTTTTAAGACTTCTGAAACGCTCTTTGAACCCTTTTGCAAAAGAAGCATCCTGCCCCAAAGAAATATAACCTTCCTTGTGATTGAGTGCCCCCAGATACGATCTTATACTTCCGGAAGAAATAGCTGGTGAATCCGGACGAACCAATACTCTATTCCCTTCTATAATTTTGGTAGTAATACCATCCGGCTTTTCTAGTATTTTTTTAGTTTCATCCGATAATCTTCCTTTAGAAAAAAGAGCTAACTGACTGTCTAGAACTACTCCCCTTGCTCCAGATAAAATAAATGCAGGCGCTGTATGCATTCCTATTCCTCCCTGAATCCATATGGGTTTTTCTATTGTATTTATTAACTGCTGAAACATGATAAAAGCGGAGGTATCTCCTACAAAACCACCAGACTCGTTCCCTTTGATAATAAGCCCATCAACAGCCTTCTTTTTTGCTATTTCTATCCCTTCTTGTGCACTATTCGCCTGAATAAAGACTTTTTTATTTTCATAATTATCAATAGCTGTCATTGTATCAGAGATAACCAATGTTACCTGTTCTGGAAGTGATAGATCTATCACTCCGTTTTTAGTCATACAAACTCCAAAAGGCTTAGTGGTCTTACGAATAATTGATGAAATCGCTTCTTCTGCTATTTTTTTATTATATCCTAAATGTAGAATGGGAAATGCAGTTGTTTCTAATAGTGCTATAAGAAAATCTGAACATGGGTACTCAAAAGGAGTAATAGCTATAATCTTGTGTGAATTCATAATGCTGGCAGCGTTAAAAAGGTTCATAAGAATTTTAATCAGAAGTAGGTACAATGATCCGATACATATAAAATGATGTACACTGAACCTGCTTCTCTTTTTTTAAAAAAGCAAAAGAAGCTCTGTTCTCTAATCTATTTATTGAGAACTTTTATAAAAAACAATTACGTGTATACCGAATAGAACAACAGAATATATCTGAGCTATGAAACGAATTGTTTTATAAACTTTTTAGGTGTAATAGTTGTATTAAAAAGGAGAGTATCGAGGTTACATATAATATTATATAAAGAAAAAACAACCCTCCTTATTAAAAAGAAATCAGTATTCTATATATTGAGATTCTTTCATAATTAAGTTTAGTTTAGGTTTAAAAAGTAATTTAATTGGTTTATAAACAATCAGCGGTTATACTGAAGTACCTATTATTAATACTGATTGATTATTTGGTTATCTTAAAATTACAATAACTTTTTTCTAAAAATGTTATCGAATTGTTAATTTGATTTTTATGAATCTAAAGGGGCTTTTAATGTATTTTTTCTCAAAAAAGGTGTTTTTTTTTACTTCATTATCAACAATAAAAAAAAGGAGAATTATCATACAATAATTTATTTTTACACTTTATTGATTTTGAAGCTACTAAAACATGAAAATTATAATTTTTGGCGCTTCCGGTTCTGGTACTACCACATTGGGTAGAGAATTAGCAAAAGTGCTTTCCTGCCCTCATTTAGATGTTGATGACTATTACTGGAAAAAAACAGTTCCTCCTTTTCAGCTAAAAATACCTCTTAAAGAGCGTAATCTTGCCTTATGGAAAGATTATTCCTTACATCCATCTGTCGTTCTTAGTGGGTCATTAGTAAGCTGGGGGCCTGAATGGGAACATGCTTTTGAGCTTGCTGTATTTTTATACATTCCTCCAGGCATTCGATTAGAACGCTTGCGAAAAAGAGAAGAATTGCGTTATGGAACTTCCCTGAATACTGATATAGCAATCCGGAAAAACTCTTCTGATTTTCTAAATTGGGCAGCTCAATATGATGATCCTAATTTTGAAGGAAGGAGTATCAGCATTCATCATCAATGGATACAAAAACTCAGCTGTCCTGTTCTAAAAATTGAAGGAGATACCAGCCGGAAAGATCGCTTACACAGTACCTTGGAACAAATACACATATTAAAAAATAAAAAAAAGCCACTTGAATAAGCGGCTTTTATAAGTTTCCTTCTTTCTTAATAGCTTAGAACTCCAAACGGATTTGTTCCCGAATCATGTGCTGAAATTTCTTCTAATTGTCCATTTCTTTTTATGCGATAAAAAACGACTTTGGTTGCTGTCCCTCCTGAATGAGACAAAAATAAAATGGTTCCTCTCCTATTGACTGCCAGATTGTGAGGTATATCATATGTTGTTGTTATCTCAGAAACTACTTTATTCGTATATCGATCTAAAACTCCTATTTTATTTACACCAATTCCTGTGGTAAAGATAAATCGCCTGCTATTGGCTACTCCATGTGTAGACTCAAACGGAACTTCTCCCAGTTTACTCAGGTTAAAACGGCTAAATACTGTCAATTTATTTTCATTTTGAGCCGGCACATATAATTTATAGCCAACTGGTAATAAATGGGCATCTCCCCCTACTTCTTCATGTTTTAGATATTTCATTGTTCGCGTACTATACATCACTACATAGCTTTTATCAGCTCCATCTAATATCGTTACATATGCCGCAACTCCACTAGGTGAAATGGTCACATCATGCTGTACTGCATTTTCTGTCAATTCCGGAATTTCATTCACCGGCAAAGACAATGTTTCTATAACTGTATTGGTATTCAAGTCAATGACAGAAGTTGTTCTTGATACGATATTATTAACCCACAACTGTCCTACACGGTCATTCAACCACATATGAAAAGCACCTTCTTCTATATCAATTTCTCCCTCTAACTCAAAAGTAGCACTATCATAATACACGACTTTCTTATTAATGAAATCTCCCACATATATTCTACTTTTTCTTCTACTATGTGCTAAATAAGTGGGTTGTGCTCCTGGATCAGGAAGTGTGATGTCTTTGATAAATTCTGTATTTTTTGCATTAAAAACACTCACAGTAGCAGAACCTCTATTGGCTACCAGAAAATATTCTTTTCCCGAATACCATGATCTATCGTTCTTTTTTTGATCCTGATCCCCTTCTATTACTTGATTCTCGGAAGTTGCAATATCCGTATCACATGATAACAATAATACGCATACTCCCATCATTAAAAATAAAACTGCTTTTTTCATTGTGTGAAATATTAAATAATTAGATAATTTGGTTTGTATAACATTATTAATTTACACATAAAACACAGATTTACAGACAAAAAGAAGAAACACCCTCTTTTATTTAATGTTAAAAAAAACTTAAAAATGTTAAATAAATTATACTGTTTTCACTGATAATATTTCAATTTTTCCCGTATCTCATTACAATTATCTTCATAAAAAAAACGTATTGAATAATGGAATCATTATTCAATACGTTTTCTCTATTCAGAAAAAGTTATACCGACTGTACGAAGTAATTTTATGCTTAAAAATTAGCTATGACACCAGTTGCTTCATGAAATGCATTGACAATTCTATCTACAATTTCTTTGGGATTTTTCAGAATAAAAAAATGATCTCCATGCATCCACTGTATTTTTTGAGGAGCATCTGTTTTTTCATTCCATGCTTTGATACAATCAATCGAAGTTTTTCCGGGACCTTCTCCTATTTCTTCTTCTCCCATACAGACATATAACGGCATTGGAAATAATGAAGTCATTGGAGTAAATACGTAGTCTTCAATAGCTTTGAAATCTCCTTTGAGAATCGGATAATTCAAATCCAAAAGATCTTCATACTCCAGTAACTCTTTGGGTAACCCACCCATCTCTTCTACTTCTTTCCAAAAAACATCTTTGGGAAGTGTTGATTTCTTGGTAAAGGTGACTTTATTCGGAGCTCCCCTCCCGGTAAAAAATAAACATTCCGGAAGCTTATATGATAACTGCATTAATGCTTTTGTTAATTCATATCCCAACAATGTCCCCATACTATGACCATATATCATATAAGGGCTTTCCTCTATATGAGGTTTTATCTGCCTAAGCAAATCTTCTATCATCAGAGAAATATCTTCCAGACGTGACTCTTTAAATCGACTCCCTCTTCCTGGTAACTCTAATGTTATCCACTGTATAGAAGGGGGAACATGTTTTTCTAGTTTTCTAAAACTATACTTATTTCCTCCTGCAAATGGCAATGCTATAATCTTCATGAATCTTTATACATTAATTTTCTTTCTCTAAAGATATTCTATTTATACCTAAACTGATTTTTTTTCTTTTTTAATCGTATAACAAATTTGATGAATACGACTCTATAATATCTTTGGATACCTCATCTGCATAGGTAAAAACCACCACCGTCCTGTTGACTTCTTTTTTTAGTGGTAATACTCTATGTACGGAATCACTTGCTCTCATAAAATAGCTTTCGCCTTGATCCAGATACCCTCGAACAGCTTTATCAGTTCCCAGGTCTTTTATATCCAATGAATTGGGAACATATTCTAATTCCCCTCCTCCATCTTTTCCGGGAGATTCCAAACAGGTAATTAATACAAACGGATATGTGTCAACATGTCCTCCATGAATATCATTTTTTTTATGGAGTCGATGTATTGCATGTCTATCCGCAATATCAGGTGTTGGGAATAACTTATCTCCAGAAATTTCTTCGAGAAAAGCAATCAATTCTTCTTCCTGATATAGTTCTGTAATCATTGAGGATTCATTGAATATAACATTTCCTGATACTGTACTAATTTTTCTTGGAGTAAATTCCGTATCCTCCATTAAAAAGTCTTTTCTTTTGGAGTATGTATCTAATAAATGTATGGCTTCATTAAATAGTGTCTGAAACTTGTCTTTGGTAAAAAAGCCCGGGAGTTTAACGTACTTATTTTTCTGAAACTCTTCTTTTAGGCGATGCATATCTTCATACGCTATAATGGGTGTTTTTTTTGCTATTGTTTTCATTGTGTGAACTTGTTTTAATACATTATTGATATAAACAAAGCTGTAATGGCTTTCTATTTTTGCCAGAAACAGTCGTCTTTTAATATATGCTGGTTATTTATTTGGTAATTGAGATTGTAAATGCTTAGGACTTGCACTAATGGTAGTTTACTTCATAAAAAAAGAGATAAGAAACTCCCTATTTTCAGGCCTCAACTAATTGATATGCCTCTTTTAATTCTTTTATATTTTGAAGATTCTCTAGAATTTTATCAGCTGGGGGACCAAAATCCAATAGGCAAACGATTTCGTCTACTCCTGCCTCCATAACTTCTTTTACTAATGCATGACATGATTCTTTATCCCCTATCATGCCTTTCGTATTTGTAAACCGATCGTATAAAAAATCTACAAAATCATCTAATTCATCCTCTTCTAAGTTACTTAGAGAAAAACTTCGATCTCTATTATGTGCCAAGCCTTCAAAGAGTTTTCTATTTCGTTTCAAAAAGCTACAATACGGATCTCTGGCTTCTTCTTTTGCTTTTTCATCATCTGTTCCTATATACGTATGAAGCATTAAAGATACTTTTCCTGCTTTTGGATCAAAACCATGCTCAAGCCTTGCTTGTCTGTATATTTTAATTTTTTCTGCCAGCTCTTCCACTGTTTGATCTAATACAGATGTCAGAATATTAATCCCCAGTTCTCCTCCTTTCCTAAATCCATCTGGGTTTCCACTTACAGTAAGATGTAATGGGATTTCTTCTTGAACTAATGAAGGATAAATGCGAATGGGAGTCATCTTCCCGTCACCACTCAACCTATCAATGGTTTCTCCCTTCCACAGCTTCCTAACCACTGATAAGTTTCTATGCATTACCTCATGTTTGTTTTTATAATTGGAAGGAAAAAAAGCAAAATCACTAGGGTTCCAACCAGAAGCAATTGCTATTCCTGCCCTTCCATTAGAAAGATTATCTACCATTGCCCATTCCTCTGCTACTCGTATGGGATCGTGAAGTGCCATCACCACACTACCACTATTGAGCCTTATCCTGTTCGTAATACTAGACAATGCTGCCTGAAGTACAGCCGGATTATTATAAGCTCCTCCGAATTCTGTAAAATGTCTTTCGGGTACCCATACCGATGAAAAACCATTTTGATCCCCATAAATGGTACATTTTTTTACCAAATCATATATATTGTTTGATAAGGAATCTTCGCTACTGGCGAAGAACATAATTCCAAATTCCATAGTTTTGTTTTTAATTATCTAAATTGTATAGTTGATATCGACTACTATACGATGTATACTTAGGTTGTGATTTTTTGCTTAATTACAGAGATATATTGCTTTCATACCAAAGGCTTCCTCATTCTTTGTGTAGCTGTATGGCAGTTCTAATCATATTATTTCTTTTCCAATGCTATTTTATACAGTGCATCTAATTTTTTTAGATTAGGGTTTCTTCTGTATATAAGAGATAGTATTGTTAATAATGATCCTGCGATAACAAATACAACTACGATGGATGTCGTAATACTTGTCCCTGGAAAATGATTCATAAAATCAATGGTATTAGCTTTGAAAAAA
The DNA here is from genome assembly GCF_013365535.1 of Aquimarina sp. TRL1. Classification (NCBI taxonomy): domain Bacteria; kingdom Pseudomonadati; phylum Bacteroidota; class Flavobacteriia; order Flavobacteriales; family Flavobacteriaceae; genus Aquimarina; species Aquimarina sp. TRL1. The sequence continues at coordinate 386,840 of NZ_CP053590.1, forward strand.
TGATTCAATTGATCTACTACAAATCCGGATAGTAAAAATGATAAAGGAGCTGCTGTTCCTATAAAAAAGCCAGAAAACCCTGTTAACCTACCGAGTATTTTTGTAGGTACTACCGTTTGAAAAAAAGCCTCATTAACTATGGCGGATACTGAGATGAGTGCTAAAATCATCATCCCTCCTATCCCTAAAATCCAAGGATTAACCTGAATGAAAAAACTAATCAGTATCAGCCCTACAAAAACATTCGCCCATATAATGATTTGTATAGGGTTATTAAATGTTTTTTTACTGGCCATTGCTCCTCCTCCTATAAGACTTCCTACACCTACACAAGCTAATACTAAGCCCAATACGTATTCATTAGAAAAATCCAAAATCAAAGGGGTAAACAATACGGTAATAAGTCCTACTAAAAAGTTAATCAGAAAAAAGAAAGAATACAGATATAAAAAGCCTTTTTGTTGTTTTACAAACTCCTTGACAACTTTGTAATCATTCTTCATACTGAATTTCTCTGATGATATTTCTACCACTACAAAACTCAATATTGAAAAAGCAATTACAGAGGTAAAGAAAGTTATTCCATCAAAAAGAAAGATATTACTCATCCCTATCAGCTTATACAAAATAGGAGCAACAATGGGTAACCCCATCTGAATTGTCGCATTAAGAGTACTTGATAACCCTTGCGCTCTTACTAATTGATCTTTGGGAACTAATGCTTTTGTAGAAACATAAAATGCTTGAAATACAAAAGTACTGGCAATCGATCCTACTCCTGCCACAATCATAATATGCCATGGGTGTAATTGCCCTAAATAATGAAGCGTCATAAGGATCATACTGCCAATCCCCGCTACTAACTGACCATATATGATCATTTTCTTTTTATTCCACCGATCGATTAAACTTCCTATAACAGGGGCTAAAAAAACGGCAGGAGCTGCTTCACAAAACCAGACAAAAGAATATAATGATATGCTCCCATCTGGTTGATCCAATATCCAAATGCTGAGTGCAAAATCAGTAAGGTCAGTCCCCATTAATGAAAACATTAACAGGGATAAATACGTGATATACTTCTTCATTATGAAATCAATGCTGTTTCATACTCTTCTTCTGATACCTTTTTATCTAAATGACCTGCAATCAAAATCGCATTAGCGGGATCTAATAGTGTTAAATGATTTCCTGGAATTGTATGAATACATACCTCGCTATCTATATAAGCACTCCAGCCATAATCATTTTTACTCAGCAAGGCTGCTTTTTCAAATCCATCATCCTTCAACACCTCTTCATCGACCTGTTCCTCCGTTTTAAACAACACAATACTGGTTCTCAATTTTTCATCTAACTGAGGTGTATATGAACAATTAATATTGTTTTTGTGTACTGCTACATAGGCTTCTAATTGTTTTCTGGTTAATCCTAAATTTGACATTTTCACAATGTTGTATAGCATGTCTAATTGTTCTTCACTGGATTTTCCTTCCAAATCAGAAAGCGTTAGTATTGTATGCGTGTTAAACTCTTTATTAATAAATACTGTTATCCCTGCAATAAGTTCTTCAAAGCTCAGTTTGATATCTTTTTGATGTGGAGGAATCGCATCAAACATGATTATTTCCTCTATCTGATACCCTCCTCTCTGTAATTGAATTGCCATTTCTAATGCGACTTCGCCTCCAAAAGAGTATCCTCCTAATCTATAAGGTCCTATAGGGTCTATTTCCTGCATTTTGGAAATATATACCGACGCCATCTCTTCTACAGTTTCCAGAACTTTTGTTTTCCCATCCATTCCCGGGGCCTGAAATGCATAAAAAGGCTGCTCTTCTCCTAATGAGAGGGCTAATGAACGGTAACATAATACCGTTCCTCCTCCTGGAGGAGCACAGAAAATCGGTTTTCTACTTCCTTTTCCATTTAAGGTTACTAAAATCTCATCTTGAATATCTATTCCGGAGAAACGCTTCTCTGCTAACTCTATAATGGTTGGGAACTCAAATAAACTAGCCAGACTTAGGTTCATAGAAAATACATGATTAATCTTTGCTATTAACTGTACTGCTAGTACAGAATGCCCTCCTAATTCGAAGAAATTATCATGAATTCCTACTCGTTCTACATCTAACAACTCTTCCCAAATAGCTACTAATTGTTTTTCTGTTTCTGTTCTTGGGGCGACATATGCATCTTTATAAAGAGAAGAAATATCTGGATCAGGTAATGATTTTCTGTCTAATTTCCCATTACTGTTTTTAGGGAGTTCTTTCATTGAAACCCAAACATCAGGTACCATATAGTCAGGTAGCTTTTTTCTCAACTCTTTTTTAATTTCCTGAGCATCTATTGCCTCATTTTCTGATACAAAATATCCAATCAAACGGTTATCGTTATTGTGATCTTTTTGTACGATGACACAGCCTTCTTTTATCGTTGATATGGCTGCTAATTGATTCTCTATCTCTCCCAATTCTATTCTATGTCCTCTAATCTTGACCTGAGAATCTTTTCTTCCTATGTACTCTATCTTTCCATCTGCCAACCATCTTGCTAAGTCCCCTGTAAAGTACAGTTTTCCTTCTTTTTCGAATGGATTATCAATAAAGCATCTTTCTGTAAGTTCTTTTTTATTCAAATATCCTTTTGCAATACTATCTCCTCCTATACATAGTTCTCCGATGACTCCCATTGGGACTACATTGGTATTGGCGTCTACGATATACGCAGAATAATTAGGAAGCGGCACCCCTATAGTCACATCATTATCGGATGTCAGTTCTTCTATAGTTGCCCAAATGGTTGCTTCTGTCGGACCATACAAATTCCACAATGAATCACATAGGGGAAGTAGTTTATTTTTTAACTCATCACTAACTGCTTCTCCACAGCATAGCATGGTTAACCCTTTATTATATTTCAACCCACTAGACACTAACATCTTCCAATTAGAAGGGGTTGCCTGAATAAAGTCTGCATTATACTTTTCTATTTGTTTATGTAATGCCACTCCATTCGCTGACACTTCTTTATCAATCAATACTACCTGGGCTCCGGTTAATAACGGACTGAATAATTCCAGATAAAAAATATCAAATGTGTATGTCGTAATTGATAACAAGGTTTTCATATTCCTCATCTCTAACTGATCAATTGCTCCAAACAGAAAGTTAACTAAGTTTTTATGCGTTACCATTACTCCCTTAGGTTTTCCTGTACTACCAGATGTATATAATACATAGGCTACTGAAGCTGCTGTGGGAGCATACATATCAAGTTGTGCTGGTTCTTCTTCCATGAGTTCCTGAGCAATTTGATCCCATAATACTGTTGTTACGGTAGGGTTTTCTATTGCCGTTATCAAATCACTCTTACTCAATAAAAAGGCTATTTTGGCATCTTCTACTATATAATTAATACGATCCTGAGGGTACTCTGGACCAATTGGAACAAAGGTTCCCCCTGCTTTTAAGATTCCTAAAATGCTTATCACCATTTCCTGAGAACGATCCATCAGGATTCCGACCTTGGATTCTTTCTGAAGCCCTCTTTTTCGTAAATAGGTTGCTAGTTTAGCAGATGCTTCATTAAGTGCTGCATACGACCATTTCGTATCTCCGAAAATCAATGCGGTTTTTTCCGGAGTTTTTTCTACTTGATCAGTGAATACATCGATTACGCTTTGATCTAAATCAAAACTTTTTGCTGTATCATTAAAAACATGAATTAATTGCTCTTCTTCTGCCTTGGTCAACATTTCTAGTGCCCCTATTGGAACTGTAGGGTCATTAACGATATTTTTTAACAAATTATCATAATGAAGCAATAACAGTTCGATGGTATTTTTCTTAAAGAGTGTTGAATTATATACCACATTCATCGATATCCCATTCTCTGTTTCTGTCGCGGTTAAAGTAATGTCAAACTGAGCCGTTTCTGCTGTGTATTCATAAGGAGATAATGTGATATCGTCCATTACAACATCCTCTATGTCCGGTGTATTCTGAAGTACAAACATTACCTGAAATAAGGGACTCATACTCATATCACGAGTGGTAGTTACCTTATCTACCACCTTCTCAAATGGTACCATCTGATGCTGATATGCTCCTAATGTAACTTCTTTTACTCTTTTCAATACCTCTATAAATGATACGTCCCCATTTACCGTTGTTCTCAGCGCTAATGTATTTACAAAAAAGCCTATTAAATTTTCCAGCTCCTGATAAGGGCGGTTAGCAATTGGAGTTCCGACACAGATATCCTCTTGTCCGCTATATCTATATAACAATACCTTAAAGGCTGTTAACAAGGTCATAAACAAGGTTGCTCCTTCTTGCTTTCCTACTTCTGCCAGACGTTTACTTACCTCTTCGTTTAATTCATATGTTATACTGCTTCCTTCTGTTGTTTGTTGAGCAGGTCTGGGATAATCTGTAGGAAGTGATAAGGAAGGAACTTCTTGTAATTGTGTTTCCCAATACGCTAGCTGCTGTTCTAATACATCTCCAGACAAATAGTTTCGCTGCCATATTGCATAATCGGCATATCTGAATGACATTTTTTCTACTGGAAGCTCTTGCTCCGCTGTAAGGTACTTATAATTATTCACCAGTTCGTCAAACAAAATTCCGTCTGACCATCCATCACTGGATATATGGTGCATTACCAATGCCAATACATATTTATTACTATCTTTTAATGTATACAAACACACCCTAATCATATAATCTTTTGCAAGATCAAAAGGCATATCTATAAATGTTGCAATTGCTTCTTCCAAATGAGATTCGTCTGTGACTATTTCTCGTGACATTAACCAGTTGTCACTATCCAAAATATCCTGATATCCGATTCCTTCCTGACTTTTTATAGTTGTTCTCAGAATATCATGTTTCTCTACAATCGCTTTAAATGATTTTTCTAAAACATCGATATTTAATACTCCTTCAATATGAAATATTCCTGGCATATGGTATTCTCTACTTCCTTGAAGAGTATCTAAAAACCATAAGCGTTCCTGGCTAAATGACAATGGAATTACCCCATCCCTTTCTTGCGGGGTAGGAGCAGGAATTGTTATATTTTGAGTTGTTCCTTCAATAAACTGACATTGTAATACTATTGTAGGATGTGCAAAAATATCTTTGATAGCGATCTCTGTATCAATAGCTTTCCTTATCATAGAAACCAGACGAGTCGCCAGTAGTGAATGCCCTCCAATCTCAAAGAAATTATCCTGAACTCCTACCTTATCTAATTTTAATAGTTCTTGCCATATTCCCGCCAATTGTTTTTCTAATGAAGACACTGGTGCGATATAAGTCGCTTCATCGACTTCCTTATTTTCAGGATCTGGGAGGGACTTTTTATCAATTTTACCATTAGCTGTCAAAGGCATTTTTTCTAGGCTTACCCATACAGAAGGCACCATATATTCTGGTAATTTGCCACCCAGGTGTTCCTGTAATACTTCTTTTTGCAATGCTTCTTTGGTCACTACATAGGCAACTAATCGATTGTTATTACTTGTATCTCTTTTAGCTAATACACAACAGGTAGTAACAGAAGGGTGTTCTGATAAAACACTATCAATCTCTCCCAACTCAATTCTATGTCCTCTGATTTTTACCTGATCATCTTTTCTTCCCTGGTATTCCAAATTACCATCTGCTAACCAACACCCCAGATCTCCTGTTTTGTACAATCGATCTCCAAACACATCTGAGAAAGGGTTTTTCACAAAGCTCTTATTGGTTTTTTCATGATCATTTAGGTAGCCTCGTCCAACACCAACACCCGCTACGCATATTTCTCCTCCCACTCCTATTGGGGCTAAATGTCCCCAATTATCTACTACATACATTTTCATATTCGCTACTGGTTTTCCTATAGGAACTGAAACTGTTTCGGGGGATGCATGCATGAAATAGAAACTCACATCATCCGCAGCTTCTGTCGGACCATATGCGTTTGCTACAGGAATAGCAGGGTACGTATTAAACCATCGATCCAACAAAGCCTTTTGAACAGCTTCTCCCGTTACTAAGAAATACTGTAGGTTATTAAGGCTTTGCTCCTGATCAATGGTTAAAAGGCTATCTAAATAAGAAGGTACTAATTGTAATAAATTTACTTTTTCTTCAACCAAAGAGGATAGTAAATTCGCTGGTTCTAGGATCATTTCTTCATTATAAACAATCACCTGTCCTCCACATACAAGAGGGCTTAATATCTGCCATACAGAAATATCAAATGTAAAAGGAGCGGTAAACGCCATGACAGTTTCTTCATTCATTTTGAACTCATCCACCATAATCAACAAATGATTTAATAATCCCTTGTGCTCAATCATAGCTCCTTTGGGCGTTCCTGTACTTCCCGAGGTATAGATAATATATGCTAAGGAAGAAGGGGTCGCATACGGTGTATAAGTAACTTCAGTTGTTGCTTCCGTCGATGCTAAAAATTCATCTAATACAAGAGGGGTCACATTTCTGGCTGCAGTTATTATTTCTTTACTGGAACGATCAGTTATTACCACTTTTGCAGTAATTTCTTCCAGAATATATGCTAGTCTGGAATTTGGGTAATCCGGTTTCATAGGTACATATGCTGCACCTGCTTTTAGGATTCCCAAAATTCCTATTACCATTTCTGAGGTTCGTTCTAAACAAATACCTACTAAAGTGTCTTTTACAACTCCCTCGGCTTGTAACTGTGCAGCTACCTGATCTGATTGAACATCCAGTTCTTTATAGCTTATCTTTTTATCGTGATATACTACTGCAATTGCATCTGGATTTTTATTGACTTGCTCTTTGAATATCTGTGTTACTGTTTTGTCTAACGGATAACAAACTTCCGTATCGTTAAAATCATACAAAATCTGAGCATTCTCTTTTTCTGTCAACACATTAATAGAAGATAAAGCTCCATTAGGAGCTGCTAACATCTGTTCCAAAACAGTTCCGAAATGTCCTTGAATCATTTCTATTACTGTATCTTCTAACAAAGCTGTATTATAACTAAATTTCACATCCAATTCCTCGTTTAAGGTAATAGATATGGTTATAGGGTAATTGGTTTGTTCTTTTCCATCTACACTATCTATTGTAAGGTGAACATCTTTACCCTCTGATGTATCTGTAATAGGGAAATTCTCAAATACAAATAAAGTATCAAATAAATCTTCTTTTACACCAGTAAACTCCTGTATTTTTGCCAGGTTGATATACTGATATTCTCTACATGAGGTATGATTTCCCTGTATTGTTTCCAACCAATCGACAATGTGTTCTTTTTCGCCCAGTATGGTTCGTAAAGGAAGGGTATTTATATATAACCCTACCCGCTGCTCCGGGTTTCCGATCTCTGCAGGTCTCCCTGATACGGTTACTCCAAATTTCACATCTGTATATCCAGTATATTTAGACAATAAAAATGCCCATACTCCCTGCAGAATTGTGTTCGGAGTCAAACGATAACGTTTTGAAAAATCAATTAACTTCTGAGTGACATTTTTATCTACAACCAAAGAAGATTCCTTGAATTCCCCTGTTATTTTATTTCCAGAAGTTTCTGTTTTAGAAAACGGTAATAAAGTAGGAGCCTCTACTCCTTCTAAATACGTTCTCCAAAAATTTTCCTCTACTTTGGTATCTTTATTAGCGATGTATTTTATGTAATCTTCATAAGAATCCTCTGCAACATCCTCTGGTGTATTTCCAACTATGTAACAGTTATAAGCATATAACAATTCATTAATCAAAATAGGTAATGACCATCCATCCATAATAATATGATGATTGGTAAAGACCATCTTATAAGTGGTTTCATCTAATTTGAGTAATGCGATTCTTATCAGTGGAGCTTCATTAAAAGAAAAACCCCTGGTATAGTCCTCTTCCATAAAGTGGGCTACGCGTTCTTCTTTCTCTTCTCTAGAAAAAGAGCTAAGATCTATTTCTGTAAAAGGCAGTTCAATACTTTCATACACACGTTGTACAGGTAAACTGATTTCTTCATAAAAAAAGGCTGTTCTCAAAATCGAATGTCGACTGATCACATATTCCCAGGATTTTTTTAATACCTCAACATCTACTTTTTTTGTGAAATCGAATTCAAACTGAATGGTATAAGAACTAGAATCCGGATCATATAAGCCATGAAATAGCAATCCTTCCTGCAGAGGGCTCAATTTATAAAACACCTGCTTTTTTGCTTCATTTCTCAAGTGTTCAATCAATCCAGGTTTATTATCTCGTATAAACTCTATAATTTCTTTATTCTTCTTTACTTTTTCAGTTTCTTCTTTTGTCAGTTTCCCCTGAAGTCCTTTTAAAACTAATTTCCCCTCTTTTTCTACTAAGAAAAGATTTAACTCTTTTAGTTTCTTTATAAAAAATTCCATGTTGATGTTGATATTTTTAAGCGTGTGTGAATTAAAACTCTAATATGTCACTTCCTTTTTCTGATAAGTCTTCTTCTAAAAAAGAGGTGAACTCTTCGAGCTCTTTGTAATTTATTTCTTCTTGTAACCCATAATCAGAAGGGGTAAATTCTCTGGTAGTATGCATACTGCAATACGCAATAATTGCCTGGAGGTTTTTAATAAATTGCTGAGCTATTTGTTCTATTGTCTCACTCTTGTATTCTGCTGTCGAGTAGCTCCAATTTAGTTGTAATGTTCCTTGTGTTATTGAACCATTTATTTCTATTTTGTTTTCAAAAACAAGGGAATCTCCTACCATACCTCCCGGAGATTCTTCTGCTGTAGCAATCATAGAGTCTTTCTCAATAATATTATCCAACTGTCCCAGATAATTAAACACAATATCCCAGCTTGTTTTCGACAGTCCTTCTTTTATCTCCTGGTTTTCGTGTAGATATTTCAGGGCTCCATAACTCATTCCTTTTTCAGGGATGTTTCGCAACATCTCTTTTACTGACTTTATAACTCCTCCTAGGTCTTTGGCATTTTCTACCTCTAGCCGAACTGGATAGAGATTCGTAAACCATCCTGCTGTATTACTGATATCCAATCTATCCGATATCTCTTCTCTACCATGCCCTTCCATTCCAATCACCAGATTTTTATTTTTTGTCCAATCAGTTATGGTAATTGCCAGACAACTTAGCAGAAGATCGTTTATCTCTGTTCCAAACAGATGATGAACATCCTGAAGCAATTTGGTCGTATCTGTATTACTCAGAGAAACAGTATAGTGTCGGACACTTGCTCTTGTTTTATAGCTTTTATTAATATCTACAGGTAATGGATTATAAGCACTTATTACTTTCTTCCAATAATGTTGTTGGTTTGTAATTGCCGGGCTATTGGCAAACTCCTGTAGTCCTAAAGACCACTCTCGGTAAGAGCTTCCCTTGCTTCCTAAATCTATTGTTTCTTTTGAAAGCAATGCTGTAATTACTCTGGCAAAATCATCTAATATCGTTCTCCAGGATACTCCATCTACAACTAGATGATGCCCTACTAATAACACCCGATTTTGTCCATCTCTCTCGGGAGTTTGTAATAAAACTGCCTGAAATGTATTCGCTGGAGTTATTTTCTTCTGATATGTGTTACAGATTCTTGTGATCTCATTAGCTATTGTCGTTTCTGGAGTAGCTTTGACTGAAACGATTGCCAACTCACAATACCTTTCCGTATATTGCTGTATCCAGTTTTCTTCTTCTTTGATATATGAAAATCGCAAAGCATCGTGATATGCACTAATCAATTGAAGCGCTTCTTCTAAAATCGCTATTGTTATGGATTTATCAACAGCGAGTAATACAGACTGATTAAAAGGGGCTCCTGCTGTATGTAAGGTTTCAAAATACCAGTGCTGTATCGGAAGTAAATCACTTGTCCCGCTCAAGATTCCTTGTTCCCCCTGAGTCATTTCTGTCTGATTAACAACAAACTGTGCTAAACTCTCTATAGTTTGATGATCAAAAACATCTCTGGGTTTAAGTTGATACCCTAATCGCTTTATTCTACTTACTAACTGAATGGTAATAATAGAATCTCCTCCCAATTCGAAGAAATTATCCTTAACCCCTAACGTATCTACAACTAACAGTTCTTTCCATACAGTTACCAATGCCTTTTCAATTTCTGTGGATGGTGCTATATATGCTGCTTTAGAGGTCATGGTGACCGCCGGATCTGGCAGTACCTTCTTATTGATTTTGCCATTACTGGTCAAAGGCATTTCGTCTAAAAATGTCCAGATAGCAGGTACCATATAATCTGGTAATTGCGCTCCCAGGTATTTTTGAATTTCATAGGTATCAATCGGGGAGGTCGCTACTACATACCCAATTAACCGGTTGTTATTATTTTGATCTTTCTTAGCCAGCACACAACAAGATTTGATAGCTTTATGCTGAGAAAGCACATGTTCTATTTCTCCTAATTCTATTCGATATCCTCTGACTTTTACCTGATCATCCTTTCTTCCTAAAAACAGTAAATTTCCATCTGAAAGCCATTGTACCATATCTCCTGTACAATACATTTTTGCTTGAGGGTCAAATGGGTTTTCTATGAATTTTTGCGCAGATAATTCAGGACGGTTAAGATATCCTCTGGCAACTCCGGCTCCTGCTATACAAAGTTCCCCTGGTACTCCTATCGGTACAATATTACGATCATTATCCAACACGTATACTTGTGCATTTGCTATCGGACGTCCAATAGGAATTAAGCTTGAGAATTCCTCTTTGAATATAGTGGCACATATACTAGATTCTGTCGGACCGTATGCATTGATAAACTGACCTACTTGGGCGTATGCTTTTGCTTTTTCAAAAGCAGCTTGTTCTCCTGCTGTTACTATCGTACGAAGACTTTGAATATCTTCTGTTTCTAATAACCTAAAAAACGCAGGGGGTAATGTTGCCCAATCAATTTGATTGCTGACTATATATGCAACAAAGCTTTGTATATCTGATTTAGTCCCTTCATCGATAATATATAATGTTGCTCCTTTTATCAAGGTGATAAATATCTCAGAAACAGAAGCATCAAAAGCCTGACTCGCAAATTGCAAACAATGATCTTCTTTATGAATCTCAAAATCTTCTATCTGAGCATATATCGTATTCATAATACTTTGATGCTCGATCATAACCCCTTTAGGTTTTCCGGTACTCCCTGAGGTATAAATCACATACGCTAATTGAGCTGATTCTGGTGCAGGAAGTTTTTTTACCGGTGTATTCATTACCATTTCCCAATCCTGATCGATTGCTAATTGCTGTATATTTTCTAAAACGATATCAGGACAGGTCGAATCTTTAACAAGTATTGTTGCCCTGGTATCTTCCAGAATATATTGTACTCGTTCCAGAGGATACGAAGGATCAATAGGAACATACGCTGCTCCTGCTTTTAATATCCCCAGTATACTTACAATCATTGTTGTGGAACGTGCAGTACAAATACATATTAACGTTTCTCTCGTTACTCCTTTTTCCAGTAAGTACATCGCCAGTTGATCAGACTGCTTATCTAATGTATGGTAGGACAACTTTTCTTTTTCACCCACTACAGCTATCCTATCAGCAGAAAGAAGTGCTTGTTTTCTAAAAGCAGTTACCAGATTTTTTTCTTCCGGGAAGGGAACAGCTGTATTATTAAACGTGGTAAGGAGTTGTTTTTTCTCTTCCTCTGTTACGATATTGATATCTTTTATAAAAGTTTCCGGAGCTTCCAGCACCTGAGATAAAAGTTTCTCATAGTGTTGCATCATACGTTCTATTCTGGCTTCTTTAAATAAATCTGGATTATAAATAACATCTAATGAAATTCCTTTTTCCGATTCATTTGCTGTTATCGTCAAATCAAATTGAGAAAAAACTTCTTCTACTTCATAGATATTCAGGGATACTCCTTCCATCATATCAGACTCCTCTTCAGGTGTATTTTGTAATACAAACAATACCTGAAATAAAGGACTTATACTTCTATCTCTGGTGTCAACCACCCGATCTACTACTTTCTCGAATGGAGTATCCTGATGCGTATAGGCATCTAAAGTTGTGTTTTTTACTTGCTGTACCAGGTCGCTAAAGGAAGTAGTTCCCCGGACATCAGATCGCAATGCTAATGTATTAGCAAAAAAGCCAATAATCTCTTCTAATTCACTATGGGTTCTATTCGCCATAGGAGTCCCAACACAAATATCATTTTGCCCACTATATTTATATAACAATACCTTAAAACCGGCTAACAAAGTCATAAAAACAGTACTTCCTTCATTTTTTGTAAGTACTGCCAGTTGCTTTCTGATATTTCCTGTCAATTCATATGAAAAAATCGCTCCGGACGTTGTCGGCATAGCAGGTCTGTCAAAATCAGTAGGCAATAAAAGAGGGGGAGTTCCACGTAACTTCTCTTCCCAATACGACAATTGACTCTCTAAAACGTTATGAGACAACTTTTTGCGTTGCCAGACTGCATAATCCGTATATTGAATCGGTAATGGATCTAATATTCTTTCTTTTCCTGACTGATATTGATTATACGCTTGGATAAGTTCCTTTTGCAAAATTCCATTAGACCACCCATCTCCTGAAATATGATGAATTACAATTCCCAATACGTATGATGTCTCGCTTTTTTGAAAAACAACAGCTCTCATCATATAATCATCAGAGAGATTAAAAGGACGTACAATAAACTCTGAAATAGCTGACTTTAACTCAGATTCATTTGTTATTTGTTCATACTGTAATTTCCATGACTCCCAAGGTTTTATTTCCTGATATCCAATTCCATCACTCGATTTTATCACTGTTCGTAATGCCTGGTGTCGTTCCATCACTGTATAAAAAGCTTTCTCCAGCAATTGTATATCTAGTATCCCTTGCAAGGAAAATACGGTAGGCATATGATAGGCTGTGCTTCCTTCTAACTGATCTAAAAACCAAAGACGTTCCTGACTAAAAGATAAAGGAATCTTATCCAGATTGTCTGTTATCTTTTCTATGGGTATTGAATTATCTACTGCTTTTTGATCTAGTATATGAGAGGCTAATGTTTCTACTGTTGGGAATCTGAAAATATCTTTAACCGTAATTTCTGCTTTCGTTTTATCTCGTATCGCTGCCATCAATCGGGCTGCTAATAAAGAATGTCCTCCTACCTGAAAGAAATCATCTGTAGTCCCTACAGTATCCAGATGTAGTAATGCTTCCCAAATTTCGCAAAGAAGCTGTTCTGTATCATTTTTAGGTGGTGTATAAGTGGTTTGTAAGGCTGAAAAATCAGGAACAGGAAGTCTTTTTTTAGCTACTTTTCCATTTTCAGTAATCGGTAATTCATCAATTGGGATCCATACTACAGGTACCATATAATCAGGTAACTTTGATTTGGCAAATTTGATAAGCTCCTCTTTCTCCAGTTGTATATCATTTACCCAATACCCTATTAAGCGTTTATTTTTATTAGTATCTTCCTGTACCGTAACAACAAGCTGCAACCCTGAAGTATATTGTTGTAGGACGTTTTCTATTTCTCCTAATTCTATTCTATGCCCTCTGATTTTTACCTGTTCATCTTTTCTACCTGAAAAATGCAACGCTCCATCAGTCCGCCACTTAACGATATCTCCTGTTGCATACATAATGGTTCCCGGACGAAACGGATTCTGGATAAATCGTTCTTTTGTCAATGTTTCTTGATGCAAATACCCTGCTGCAACTCCTTCCCCACTTACATATAACTCTCCTTCTACACCTATTGGAACGAGCTTTTTTTCTTTATCCAATACATAGACTTCAGTATTTGCTATTGGGCTTCCTATGGCAATTTCTCCTATATCCTGACCAGTAACTTTATAATATGTACTCACTACGGTATCCTCTGTTGGTCCGTAATTATTGTAAATATTGAGTTTTGTAGATTTTGGTAGCTGCAATGCCTCTCCTCCTGTCAGGATAGTAATCCCTTCTATCTCTATTTCTTTTTGTACGATTCGCTGGCATAACTGGCTTGGAATATAAGCATGTGTGATTTCATGCGTTTGCAAAAAGTGTATTAATGCTTCTATATCATACCGTACCTCATCTTCTGTAATTGGATACAGTGTAGCTCCTGACATAAGATATGGAAAAATCTCCCATATTGAAGCGTCAAATCCAATGGCAGAAAATAAAGTCGCTCTACTCGTAGCATTTACTTTATACACTTCTTTATGCCAACAGCACAAATTGATTAAACTACGGTGTTTAATCTTGACCCCTTTAGGTTTTCCTGTACTTCCTGAAGTATAAATAACATATGCTATTGCCTCTGCATTAAAGTGTTCTGTTTTTTCTCTTTCTTTAGACTCTCCTGCTACTGATTGAACAACAGTATCCAAATCAATGTATTCTACTTCTTTATCATGACAATCCCTAAGCAGAATTTCTGAAGTCTTGACAACCCAATGAAGCTGTGCATCGTCTATTATATGTTGAATCCGTTCTGATGGATATTCCGGATCAATTGGTACGTAGGTTGCTCCAGACTTGAGAACTCCCAAAATAGTCCGAAGTAAATTTGATGATCTAGAAATACAAACTCCTATCAAATCACCCGCAGCAACTCCTTGTTTATTGAGGTAATTTGCCAATTGGTTTGATTGTTCATCAATTTCTTTATAGGAAATTTGCTCTTCAACTGTGACCACTGCATACTGTTCTGGGTGTAGTGATACTTGTTCTTCGAAAAGATCTACAAAAGAAGTAGTTAACGGATATGATTTTTTAGTAGCATTAAATTCTTCAAGTAATTGATACCTTTCTTCTTCTTTTAGTATATCAACCTTTCCTACTGGCACTTCAATATCAATTACAATTTGCTTTAAAAACTCCTGATAATGAGCAGCTATTTGTTGAATTGTTTCTTTTGTAAACAAATCGGATTTGCTAACGAAGCTTATTAATAACTCATCATTATCTGTTTCATTAACGGTTAGTGTGATATCAAAATGAGAAGTGTTTTCTGTAAGATCATATGGTGTAACCATTATTCCTTCTAAAGGGACTTCTTTTGTTTCCGGCAGGTTTTGTAATACAAACATTACCTGAAACAAAGGACTCATACTCATATCTCGTACCTTGATTACTTTATCAACAATTTTTTCAAAAGGCACCAACTGATGATCATATGCTTCTAAAGTAGTTTTCTTTACTTCTTGAAGAACGTTTTTAAACGTAGTTGTTTCTTGTATGGATGTCCGTAATGCCAATGTATTGACAAAAAAGCCTATCATTTCTTCTAACTCCTGCTGTAGTCTGTTTGCTATCGGAGTTCCTACACAAATATCTTCTTGACCACTATACTTATGTAAAATCACCTTGAACGAAGCCAATAAGGTCATAAATAAAGTAACACCTTCTTGCTTACTTATGTTTCGTAACTTTTTAGTGATTTCTTTATTTATTCTTCCTGCTACAGTAAATCCTGCTGTAGTCAACTCAACCGGTCGGGAATAATCTAGAGGGAGCTTTAATGGGGAAACCTCCTTTAGTTTTGTTTCCCAATATGTCAGTTGATCTTCTAATCGTTTTTCCGATAAAAATGAACGTTGCCATATTGCATAATCTCTATATTGCAATTCTGGAATTTTGAGAATATAAGAACTGTCCTGGTGGTATTTTTGATACAACTCCATTAAATCTTTGATCAAAATACTGTTAGACCATCCATCTCCTGCGATATGATGCAGAATAAACCCTAAAACATAACTTCCTTCTTTGAGAGTGTACAAAGTGGCTCTCAACATATAATCTTCTGACAAATTAAAAGGTGTTTTTATATCCTGCTCCAACACCTCTTCTATTCGCTCTTTGGAGGTCAATACTTTTTTATGTAATTCCCATTGATCTGCAGGAATTAGCGACTGATAAGCCACCCCTTTTTCTGAACGAATAACTGTATGTAATATCTGATGCCTGGTAACAATTGCTCGTAAAGATTTTTCGAGCGCTTCCATATCCAAGTCTCCACTTAACTGGATAATTCCCGGTATATGATATTCCAGACTTCCCTGAAGTTGATCTAAAAACCAAAGGCGTTCCTGACTAAAAGACAAAGGGCTTCTCTCTACTCTTTCTTGCACTGTTATTTCGGGCAGAACTGGCGTTCTTTTTTCTGCTGTTATAAACTTCACTTGTTCTGCCAACGTTGGGAATACAAATATATCTTTGATCATAATCTCAGTATCCATCGCCTTTCTAATCATGGCTACCAAACGTGTCGCTAATAATGAATGCCCTCCCAAGTCGAAAAAATTATCAAACATTCCAATTTTTTCTATCGACAATAATTCACTCCATATTGCTGCCAAGGAAATTTCTAATTCACTAGCAGGTGCCACATATGATTGTTGAGAAATTGTAGCAAATGCTGGTTCAGGAAGTGCTTTCTTATTCAGTTTCCCATTACTATTCAAAGGAATTTTATCTACCTGCATCCAAACATCGGGGATCATATACTCAGGAAGTGTCGTGCGGATTTCAGCTTCTATATCGGTTGACTTCAATTCGCCTTGTACCGTAACATAAGCTATTAATCGTTTGTTTTTTGTACCATCTTCATGTACCAATACACGGCATTCTATTACTTCTTCCCGAGCAGCTATGGCGCTTTCTATTTCTCCTAATTCAATTCGATACCCTCTGACTTTTACCTGAGCATCTTTTCTTCCGATAAATTCGATACTTCCATTAGGAAGCCATTTTGCTAAATCTCCGGTACGGTATATTTTTCTGCCTTTTAAGTATGGATTCTCAAGAAATTTTTCTGCGGTTAAGGCGGCTCGCTGAAGATAACCTTTTGCCAGCCCTTCGCCTCCAATACAAAGTTCTCCAACAGCACCGACCGGAACCATTTTTTGCTGTGTATCCATAACATAGACTGAGGTATTAGAAAGCGGATATCCAATCGGAACAGTATCTTTTATTTCATCTATGCTATCAACCGAATAATAGGTAGCATATACAGTTGTCTCTGTAGGACCATAAACATGAATGAGCTTACCTGCCCCCAGGATAGATAGTGCTTTTTGCACATGTCCTACGGATACCATCTCTCCTCCGAACAATAAGCTTTTGAGACAGGAAACCGTTTCTATACCACAGTCGACCATCGCATTAAACAAAGCTGTAGTAACAAAACATTTTGTGATTTGATAATGTTTAATAGTTTCTGACAATCGCAGTCCATCTGAGGCAACCTCTTCTTTTATCAAAAACAAAGTAGCTCCTTTTAACAAACTGCTAAAGATCTCATAAACTGATCCGTCAAATGCATAATTCGACCATTGGAGTACGTGGTCTGATGCTGATACCTGAATAGGGTTTGCGTCATATACCAGCTTCAAAATGTTATGCTGTGTTATCTCAATTCCTTTTGGCAATCCTGTTGTCCCCGAAGTGTACATTACATACGCCTCTTTTTGATAGGCTATTTCTTTTGCTTCTTTCGTATATGAATTCAGGATATTGGTATCTAAGAACTTTGCTCCGGTGATTCCTATGTCCAAGCTCATCGCATAGTCATTGCAAACAATGTAGGTCAAAGCTGCATCCGCAACAATATGTTCCAACCTACCTAAAGGCAAGGTTGGATCCAAAGGAACATAAGCCCCTCCTGCTTTTAGAATTCCCAGAATACTCGCAATCATATCCATATTACGCCTGGAAAGTATTCCTACTTTTTCTCCTGGCATAACCCCTTGTTTCTGTAGGTAATCAGCTATCTGATTTGATGAATCTTCTAGCTCCTGATATGTCATTTCTTCATTTTCAAAAACCAACGCTTTTTTGGATGCATTTTTTTCTACCTGTACCCGGAAAATATCCACTATGGATTGATTTTTAGGGTACGCAATTTCAGTTGCATTAAAAGTATGTAGTAATTTATGTGTTTCCTCTTTCGTAAGAATTGTCAGATCTGCTATTCGCTGATCCGGAAGAATCAGTTGTTCTAAGACAGTTTTGAAATGTTCCTGAATCGAGCAGATACTGGATACAGAAAGCAAATCTGCATTATAGTTAAACTTTATCTCTAATTTATCTCCCAGACTAGCTACAATTGCTAATGGATAATTGGTTTGTTCTTTATCATCCATATTCCCTATGGAAAGTGCATTGTCTACTTCTGATAATGCCTCGGATATCGGGTAATTTTCAAAAACAAGAATACTATCAAACAACTCTTCCTTTACCTCACAAAAACTTTGAATGGTCGCCAGGTTGGTGTATTGATATTCTCTACAAGCTGTATGCTCGGATTGTAACTGTAATAACCAATCTGCTACTTGCATTTCATCTTCCAATCTGGTTCGTAAAGGAAGGGTATTGATAAATAACCCCACTCTATCTTCAGAATCTTTTAGATCTGTGGGACGTCCTGATACTGTAACTCCATATACAACATCCTTATTCCCTGTATATTTAGTCAATAAAAAAGCCCATACCCCTTGTAAAATCGAGTTGACTGTTACATGATTTTTTCTGGCATATGACCTGATCTTTTCTGCTAAAAAATGATCTATCAACAGGGTTGATTCTCCTGATTCCCCTTTCGTTTTATTTACAGAATTCACTGTTTCTGTAAAAGGTAATAAGGTAGGAGTTTCTATTCCCTGAATATAGTTTTTCCAGAAATTCTCTTCTGTATTTTTATCTTTTCCTGCAATATATTTTATGTAATCTTCATAGACATCTTCTTCTTTTACCGGAAGTTTTTGTCCTTTTTCTAATGCATGATAAGCTTGTAACAGTTCTGTAAATAAAACCGAAACAGACCAACCGTCTAACAAGATATGATGGAATGTCAATACCATCCTGTATGAGGTCTTACTTCTTTTTATCATTGTCACTCTAAGCAATGGCGCTTCATTAAACTGAAACCCATTTTGATGATCTGATTTCATGAAGGCTTCAAGCGCTTCTTCTTGTTCCTTCTCTTTATAAGAACTATAATCTAATCGTATAAAGGGAAGGGAAACATTCTCAAAAACGCGTTGCACTGGTATTTTGAACTCTTCATGAAAGAATGCCGTTCTAAGAATACTGTGATTATTCAACACATACTCCCATGCAGCCTTTAGTGCTTCAACATTTATTTCCTGAAGAAAGTCCAGAGAAAACTGTACGGTATATGCTGTCGCTTCTGGATTGTATAACCCATGGAACAAAAGCCCCTCTTGAAGCGGGCTTAATTTATAAATCCTATCTCTGGAAGAACTCTGTTTCTCTTTAGTTTTCTCTTCTTTCAGGTGAGCTAAAAGTGCTTCCTTATTCGCTTTTATAAAAGCTATTATCTCATGTTTACTTGCTTCAAATGAGGCTTGTTTATTATCGGTTCTGTTTTTATATTTTTTTAAAACCAAGCTATCATTTTCTTCGATGATAAAAAGGTTTAACTCATCAAGTTTATTGATAAAATCTTTCATTTTATGCCCCCTTAAAATTTAAATAATTCTTCTGATTCTGATGTTGATTCAAAAAATGCATCTAACTCTTCATGGCTTACTTCTTTTTCTAACCCATAATCTGATGGTGTCAGCTCCTGATTCTCTTTTTGTAAGCAATGCATAATTAACTCTTGTAAATTAGTGATGTATTGAAGTGCAATTTCTGCTATAGTACTTTCTTTATACTCTTTAGAAGCGTAACTCCAGGTAATTAACAATTGCCCGGAAGAGATAGAAGCATTGATTTCCAGTTTACTGGTAAAAGAGAGTCCTGCTGCTATTTCTATTCCGGAACTTTCTTTGGCATTATCCAACCAATCAATAGTGTCCAGGGTATTATCTAATTGTCCCAGGTAGTTAAAAACAATGTCCCATCGATTATCTGTAAATACTTCTCTTACCTCATCTGACGGATGTAGGTATTTAAGTGCTCCATACCCAATCCCTTTATCCGGAATCAATCGAAGTTCTTCTTTGGTCGACTTTATTAAAGTGCCATCATCCATTTGATCGTCATAGGACAGACACACCGGATATAAACTCGTAAACCAACCTACCGTATTACTAACATCAATATCGGTGGCTATTACTTCTCGCCCATGTCCTTCCATCCCTATGACTATTTTGGAATGACTTGACCATTTTCCTATGGTCTTACTCAGGCAACTTAAAAGTATGTCATTAATTTCTGTTGCATATACCTGATTGATCTCCTGCAATAACATACTTGTGTATTTGGAATCCAGGGTTATGGTATAGTCCACAACGTCTTTTCTCTTCTTAGGAAGTGCTACCTTATAGTCTGTTGGTAAGACTCTATATGATTGAGTAATGGATTTCCAATAAGATAACTGACTATATACAGACTGGCTATTGGCTATTTTTTGCATCGCAGTAACCCATTCTCGGTAAGAGCTACTTTTAGCTCCAAGCTTTACAGTTTGTTCTCTTTTCAAAGCATTAATAATCGCCTGCATATCATCAAGCAATATTCTCCATGAAACTCCGTCAATTACCAGGTGATGTGCTACCAGGAATAGCCTGTTATTTTTTTCCTTCGAGGGTGTTTTAATAAGTACGACTGCAAAAACATGTTCCTTATCAAGTGTGGTTTCATTCTGATAGGTATTACAAACCTGCTCAATAGAAGATCCGAGGTTTTGCTGTGTTTCTTCTTGGAGATTTTCTATTAGTAAAGACGGAATCCTATCGGTATAATCCTGTTTCCATCCTTCATTTTTCCTTGTGTATGCAAAACGTAATGCATCGTGTTGTAATACCAGTTCTTCAACCGCTCTTTCTAAAAATGCCTCATTAACCCCTTTATCTATTTCCATTAAAACAGATTGATTAAATACCTGTTTATTCTCTACATGTACCTCATCAAAATACCATTGCTGAATAGGTAACAACGCACTTTCTCCTCGGAGCAATCCTTGCTCGCCAAGGATCAGATCTGTATGATTAGTAATCATTTCAGCTAATGATGCAATGGTCTGGTGTTCGAAAATATCTTTTGGTTTTAAAGTATACCCCAATCTTTTGATCCTGCTTACCAGTTGAATGGTTATAATTGAATCTCCTCCCAACTCAAAAAAGTTATCTTCTATCCCTATTTGAGAAGCACCTAAAAGCTCTTGCCAAATTTGTGCTAATTCAATTTCCAACTCTGTCTCAGGAGCAATATATTTCGACGTTAGTAACGTTGATATATCTGGATCAGGCAGTGCTTTTTTATCCAGTTTACCGTTAGCTGTAAGAGGCAGCTTTTGTAATGGTACCCATATCGCAGGAATCATATAATCCGGTAATCGTGATTTCAGATATTCCTTTAACACTTCTGTTTGCAATGAATCATCCATAACAATATACGCCACGATACGTTTATTGCGATGCTCATCTTCTTTTACTAAAACACAACATCCTTTTATATCTGTATGCTCGGAAAGGCAATTTTCTATTTCACTCAATTCAATCCGGAATCCTCTTATTTTTACCTGAGTATCCCCTCTCCCTATAAATTCAATAGTTCCATCCACTTGCCATCGAACCAAATCCCCAGTTTTGTACATTTTTTCTTGTGGATTGAATGGGTTTGCTACAAATTTCTCAGCTGTCAATTCAGGCTGATTAAGATACCCTGTAGATACACCAAGACCAGCTGTACACAATTCTCCTATGACCCCTACAGGGCAAGGTTGCATATTTTGATCTAATACATAAACGGTGGTCCCGGAAATAGGAGGTCCTAATGGGATACTCTTGTTGGTTTCCAAACTTCTTGGGATAGTATAACAACATGTAAAGGTGGTATTCTCTGTTGGTCCATATCCATTTACAACTTGTACTGATGGTAATGTGTTATAAACTTTGGCAACACTCTGAGGATTCAGAACATCTCCTCCACTTAAAATATAGGCTAATTTTAGAGAAGCGATATCACTGTTCGCCCACTGATCAAAAAGGGCTGAGGTTAACCAGATGGTGTTAACATTATGTCTAGAAATACTTTCATTGATAATCGATAAATCAATTACATCAGATGGATATAATACTAATGTTCCTCCTTGTAATAAAGAGCACCATATCTCGAAAGTAGCTGCGTCAAAAGATACGGATGATAATTGCAGTATGGTTGTCTGGTCTCCCAGCGGAATTACATCCATCTGTGATAATCTGACAACCCCCCTATGTGGAATCAATGTCCCCTTGGGTTTTCCTGTTGATCCAGAAGTATATATTGCATATGCGATATCTTCTGAAGAAATAGAAATCTCAGGAGATCCCATTGACATCTCTTCAATAGTCTCCCATTCACTATCTACTAAAAGTAATGTTGCTTTTGATATAGTTTTTATACACTCAGGACTGGTATTATTTCCTAAAACAGTTCTTACATCTGCATCTTCCAGCATATACATAATACGTTCCGATGGATAGGAAGGGTCAATAGGCAGGTATCCGGCTCCTGCTTTTAAAATTCCTAAAATACCAACTATCATTTCTAAAGAACGAGACATACATACTCCTAATAATGCCCCTTGCTGCACCCCGGATATTATCAGATAATTTGCTAATTGATTTGACTTCTGGTCTAGGACTTCATAGGTAATTCTTTCTCCGTTAAGGATTACTGCAGTTTCCTGCCCTCTTACGTTCACTTGCTCAGAAAACAAATCAATTATTGTTGTCTCTAAAGGATAGGTAACCGATGTATTATTAAATTCCTGAAGTAACTGTGTTTTTTCTTCTCTGGAAATAATCTCTATAGCACCAATAACTGAAGAAACATTTTGGGTAACCGTCCTTAAAACATTCTCGTAATGCTTAAGAAAACGGTGCATCGTTTCCTCTTTGAATAGGGCTGTGCAATACTCTAACTCTATAATGAGTTCTTCTTCTTTTTCGATCGCTATTAATGTTACATCAAACTGAGAGGTTGTCGCATTATGTTCAAATGGAGTTAATGTTATATCATCCATAACTACATCTATTGCTTCTGGTGTATTCTGTAATACAAACATTACCTGAAACAACTGATTCATACTCATATCTCTTGTTTCTACCATACGATCCACGACCTTTTCGAAAGGCACAGACTGATGTTCATATGCTCCTAAAGTCACTTCTTTTACCTTTTGCAAATACTCCAAAAAGCTATAGGTGCCTGTAATAGGTGTATGTAATGCCAGGGTATTCACAAAGAAACCTATCAATCCTTCAAGTTCCTGATGTGTCCTATTTGCAATAGGAGTTCCGACACATATATTCTCCTGACTTGTGTATTTGTAAAGCAACACTTTAAAAGATGCTAACAATACCATAAAGAGCGTTGTACCTGACTCTTTTGCTAGCCCGTTTATTGCACTGGTTAATTCGGCATCCATTGTATATCGAAGTGCTGATCCTTCTGTGTTTTTTATAGAAGGTCTGGAAAAATCTGTTGGTAATAGCAATGGAGTAATTCCCTCGAGACTATTCGTCCAATACGATAATTGTGCTTCTAACAGGCTGGGAGTAAAATACTCTCGTTGCCATACAGCGTAATCAACATACTGCAATGGAATATCTGACAGGTTTGGTATTTTTTCATTTTTATACTGTCTATACAATTCAGAAAACTCACTAAACAATACCGTATCAGACCAACCATCACTGGAAATATGATGAATTACCAAAGCTAAAACGGAAGAAGTCCCTTCCTGTTCGTACAAACAGCCTCTCAGCATATAATCTGAAGACAGATCAAAAGGTCGCGCGATAAACGCTTCTACAGCTTCTTGTACGGTTTCTGATTCTTTTAATCGAACACACTCTAAGGACCAGGCATCAGCCGCTATTTGCTTTTGGTATCCCACCCCTTCATTAGATCGAATAACAGTTCGTAATACTTCATGTCGTTCAATGATTTCTCGCAGCGATTTCTCCAAAGCTACAAAATCAATATCTCCATGTATCGTAAACACCTCTGGAATATGATATTCCAAACTTCCTTGTAACTGATCTAAAAACCACAATCTTTCCTGACTAAAAGACAAGGGCATAAACTCAGTTCTTTCTCGCTTTTCGATGGACGGTAACACTGCTCTATTGCTAGTTGTATTGGCCAACAAATACCTTCCTAAATCTGCAATTGTTGGGTATAGAAATACATCTTTTATGGCTACTTCTAATGAAAGTGATTTTCTAAGAACTGATACCAATCGTGTTGCAAGAAGGGAATGACCTCCTAATTCAAAAAAGTTATCATGCACCCCTATTTTCTCCACCTGTAATAAATCTTGCCAGATAGTGACTAAAGTTTCTTCTTGTTCATTTCTGGCTGCTACATAAGTGATTGTCGATAATGAAGCAGTATCAGGATCTGGTAATGCTTTTTTATCTAATTTCCCGTTACTGGTCAGAGGCATTTCTTCTAAAAACACCCAAATCATCGGAACCATATATTCTGGTAATGTTTCTTTTAGGTACTCCTGTAGTATTTCTTTATTTTCTGTTGTGATGGTTGTAACCACATACCCGATCAAACGCTTGTTTCCACCTGGATCTGGTTTAGCGACTACACAGCAACTCTTAACTGATTCATGGGAGACTAATACTTTCTCTATTTCTCCCAATTCAATGCGGTATCCTCGTATTTTTACCTGATTATCTCCTCTTCCAATAAAGTCAATATTCCCATCTGGTAACCATCGGGCTAAATCCCCTGTACGATACATTCGCTTTCCTTTATCAAAAGGATCTGAAACAAACTTTTCTGCTGTTAATTCCGGGCGGTTTAGGTATTCTATAGCAACTCCTTCTCCTCCAATACACAATTCTCCTATAACACCAATGGGAAGTAATTGTAGCGCTGAATCCAACACATAGAACTTTGTGTTTTGCATTGGTTTTCCAATAGGTACATTGGGTAATTTTTCTAAATTGGAAGTTTCTGTAGTTTCGAAGAAAGAACTATCAATCGTTGTTTCTGTTGTCCCATAACTATTAATAATTCTAAATGCTTTTCCAAAACGTGATAGCAACCGCTGAAAATCAGCGGAAGTACATACATCCGATCCCAGAATTAACAACTTCATCCAGGAAAAATCCAGTTTTTCTTCAAAAATGTGATCCATTAACGGAACTGCTAAAGCGGGTGTTAGCTCTACTATATTTGCCTGATGTGTTGCTATCAATGTATACAAACTTGGAGGATCGAATCGAATATCGGTAGGGCAGATAATCATTGTCCCTCCTGATAGTAAACTACGACAAAGATCTCCGGTAAATACATCAAATGAAAAACTAGCCATTTGTAGCAAACAGGTTGTATTATCCAATGAATATGCTTGCAACCAGGCATGTGCTATATTGTATAGCCCTCCATGAGAAACTGCCACCCCTTTTGGTCTTCCTGTAGTCCCGGAGGTATAAATAACATAAGCTGTTTGCTCTTGTCCGATTTCTACAGATAAGGTAGTAGTAGGATATCTACTAAGTTTATCCTGATCAAGATCTAGTATGATTGCTTTTCCTCTATTAGAAGAAGTTACCTTCTGAATATCGACTTCCGTACTGAGTAACGTATGTATTCCTGCATCTTCGATCATATAGTTAATTCGATCTTCTGGATATTCCGGATCGATAGGAACATACCCTCCTCCTGATTTTAAGACCGCCAATACACTTACAATCATCTCAACAGATCTGGATAGACAAATCCCAACCATTGTATGTCCGCTTACCCCCCTATCCAATAACAACTGTGCTAATTGGTTTGACTTTTGATCCAGTTCCTGATATGTGAGTGTATGTTCTTTGTATACCACCGCAACTTTATCAGGTACTAAAAGCACTTGTTTTCTAAACAAATCACAGATTGTTTCTTCTGTGGAAATCTGTATAGAAGGAGGATTGAATGCTATTACCAACTGTTCTTTTTCTTCTTCTGAAAGCATAGGTAATTCTAACAAGGAATAAGAAGTATTTTGAACGACACTTTTTAATATATTTTCATAATGTCGGATCATACGATGTATCGTATCTTCCTTAAACAAATCTGTACAATACTCAAACTCTAGAGAGATTCCTTTTTCTGACTCTGTTACGGTTAATGAGATATCAAATTGAGAAGTGATGGTTTCAAATTCGAACTGAGAAAGCGTTACTCCTTCCATTGTAATATCATCCACATCTGGAGTATTTTGTAATACAAACATCACCTGAAACAGTGGGGTTGTACTCATATCACGAACAGAAACTACTCTATCTACCACTTTTTCAAACGGAACCAACTGATGATCATATGCTCCCAGTGTTACTTGTTTTACCTGATTAACGAGTTCTTCAAAGCTTCCATGCCCATCTAATTGTGATCGCAATGCCAATGTATTAATAAAGAAACCGATTAGCCCTTCAAGTTCCTGGTGTGTTCTATTGGCAATTGGCGTTCCCACACAAATATCTTCCTGTCCGCTATATCGATATAACATCACTTTAAACGCAGATAACATTGTCATAAATAAGGTTACCCCATGTTCTTTACTCCATGAAAGAAGTTGCGTTCTCATTTTTGCATCCAGCTCATAATTAATAATAGCACCGGAAGTACTTTGAATAGCCGGTCTGGTATAATCTGTAGGCAATGCAAGACTAGTTGTATTCGACAGGCAAGCCTCCCAATATGATAATTGTTGTTCTAAAATATCCTGAGTCAAATACTTTCGCTGCCATATTGCATAATCGATATACTGTAATGGTAACTTTTCAATATCTGGGGAAGTATTATTTTTATATGCATCGTATAAACGCACAAAGTCTTTGACCAAAATAACGTCTGACCATCCATCATTAGCAATATGATGCATCACTAATGAAAGAATATGTTCTTCTTCTGAAATACGATATAAACACGCCCTCAACATATAATCTTTTGATAAATCAAAAGGTTGTGAAATAAAAGCTGGTAATAGTTGTTGCAATGTTTCTTCTGATGGGACCTGCACACTGGTCATTTCCCATTGATCAATTGTTAACACTTTTTGATACCCCACTCCATCTACCGGTTGTATTACTGTACGCAATACTTCGTGCCTTGACAAAATTCCTTTCAGCGTTAATTCCAGTGCAGTAGCATCTAACTTTCCTTTGAGACGAAATACTTCTGGAATATGATATTCTAAACTTCCTTGTAACTGATCTAAAAACCACAATCTTTCCTGACTAAATGACAAAGGGATCAACGTTTCCCGAACCTGTGGTTCCAAAGGAGGTAACAACAAGGTGTTTTGAGCTTTGCTAATAACTTCTTCTGTCAGCTTTTCAATCGTCGGATGTACAAAAATGTCTTTAATAGCTATTTCTACTCCCAGTTCATTTCGTATCATAGAAACCAATCGGGTAGCCATTAATGAATGTCCTCCTAAGGTAAAGAAATCATCTGTAACGCCGACTTTAGTTACCTGTAAGAGCTTTTTCCAAATATCTGCTACAACTGACTCGGTTTCATTTCTGGGGGCTACATATTCATTTTGTAATAAAGCAGAAGCATCCGGGTTGGGCAAAGAACGTTTATCCAATTTTCCATTGCTAGTTAGGGGCATTTCTTCTAAAGGAACCCATAATGCAGGGACCATATACTCTGGCATATTGGCTTTTAAATGAGCTTCCAAATAGGCTTTGTCAAACTCATTTTTTGTAACTACATACCCTACTAATCGTTTACTCCCGGCACTGTCTTTTTTTGCTAATACACAACAAGCACTTACTGCTTCTAATCGGATCAGTACATTTTCTATTTCTCCCAATTCAATACGATATCCCCGAATTTTTACCTGATCATCTCCTCGTCCTATAAAATCTACATTCCCATCTGGTAACCATCTGGCTAAATCACCTGTACGATACATCAGTTCGTCTGATGCATACGGATTTTTTACAAATTTATCTCGTGTCAGCTCGGGTCTATTAAGGTACCCTTTTGCCAATCCTGCTCCTCCTATACACAATTCTCCTACGACTCCTACTGGCAATAAATTTAGAGCAGGATCTACAATATAAAAACACGTATTTTGCATCGGTTTTCCAATAGGAACATTGGTCAAATCATCTAAATATGCTGGATCTTTAATTTCATAATAAGAACTATCTACGGTTACCTCTGTTACTCCATAGCTATTGATGATTCGAAATTGATCTCCAAAGCGTCTTTGTATTCTCTGAAAGTCTATTGAAGAACATGTATCAGATCCCAGATTAAGGATCTTTACCCAGGAAAAATCAAGTTTATTGTCATAAATGTGATCCATTAATGGTACTCCTAAAGAAGGAGTCAATTCTATAACATTTGTTTTTCTTTCTGCAATGAGGGCATATAGACCTTCTAAATCAAAACGAATATCATTTGAGCAAATAATCATTTGTCCTCCAAACAACAGGCTTCGGCAGACATCTCCTGTAAAAGCATCAAAAGAGAAGCTTGCCATCTGCAATAATCTGGTGTTACTATCTAATTCGAACTCTTTTTCCCAACTAAGAGAAATATTATACAGGCTAGCATGCCCTACTTCGACTCCTTTTGGTTTTCCAGTGGTTCCTGAGGTATAAATCACATAAGCTGTGGTATCCGGCATTACATGTACCGGTGTCGAATGCATTGGATAGGCATTAATTTTTGCCCAATCATCATCCAGTAATACTTTCTGAATAATCTTTGGTGAGCTCACCAAATGAGCATCCATACGACTACTCACAACTACCTGAATCCCTGAATCTTCTATCATATATGCTATTCGCTCTGCCGGATAAGAAGGATCTATCGGGATATAAGCATTTCCGGATTTTAAAATTCCTATAATTCCAATAATCATCTCAATGGATCTGGAAATACATATTCCTACAAAAGATTTCTCTTCTACTCCTACAGCAATCAGGTAATTTGCTAACTGGTTAGATTTTTCATCCAACTCTCTATATGTCAATTTCTGATGCTCATAAATCAGCGCAATTGCATCTGGCGTTTTTTCTACCTGCTCTTTAAAAATATTCAGAATTGTCTGATCCTGAGGAACAGGAAATGCTGTATCATTAAATGTTTGAAGCAACTGATACTTTTCTTCTTTACTTATAATTGATAAATGTGCTACAGCGGTTTCTACCGATGATACCATACTGTGTAATACATTTTCAAAATGCACAAACATTCGCCGTATTGTCTCCTCTTTAAAGATGGCAGTGCCGTATTCTATTTCTAGGGAGATTCCATGCTGTGTTTCTGTAGCTGTTAAAGAAATATCAAACTGAGCAGTTGTCGCTCCGTATTCATAAGGCGTCAATACAACATCCTCCATTGTGATTTCCTGATTATCCGGAGTATTTTGTAATACAAACATCACCTGGAATACAGGAGTCATACTCATATCGCGAGAACTGACGACTCTATCTACTACTTTCTCAAAAGGAACCATTTGATGATCATATGCTTCCAGGGTCGTTTCTTTTACATCTTGTAATACTGTCTTAAAATCCGCTTGACTATTGACTGTTGTTCGCAACGCCAATGTATTGATAAAAAAACCGATTAACCCTTCTAATTCCTGATGCGTTCTATTCGCTATTGGAGTCCCAATACAGATATCTTCTTGTCCTGTATACTTATGAAGAACTACTTTCAAAGCAGTAATCAATGTCATAAACAGGGTAACTCCTTCTTTTTCGCATAAGGCGATGAGTTTATCTTTTAGCGTTTCTTTCAATTCATAATGAATCACAGCTCCTTCTGTGCTTTGCTGAGAAGGTCTAGGAAAATCTGTCGGTACTAAAACCGGAGTTACATTCTCTAATTTGGACTCCCAATATTGCAATTGATCCTGAAGCGTTTCTTCTTCTGCACTGCTTCGCTGCCAAAAAGCATATTCCTTGTATTGGAATTGCAGATGTGGTAACGTTGGAGTAACTCCATTTTTAAGAGCACTATACAAGCTTACAAATTCTTTAATCAGGATATTATTAGACCAGCCATCACTGGCAATATGATGCATCACCAATACCAAGATATAGGTCTGTTCTCCTGTCTGATACAGCCTCCCTCGTAACATATAATCTTTTGATAAATCAAAAGGTGTATTTATGTATTCGGACAGTATATCGTCAATAACTGCTGTTTCAGAAACTGTTTGTATTTCCAAAGACCAGTCATCTGCCGGCATAATCGTCTGAAAGCCTTCTCCCTGAGAAGAAGTAATTGTCGTACGGAGAACTTCATGTCTGGTGATTATGGTTTTAAAGGAAGCTTCTAATGCAGTACAATCTACTTTTCCTTTGAGATAAAACACTCCAGGCATATGGTACTCAGTACTTCCTTGTAACTGATCTATAAACCAAAGACGTTCCTGCCCAAAAGACAAAGGGATTGGATCCGAAGTTTCTAATTTATTTGCTTGTAAAAACTCTGTTATTGAAGATTTTCTTCGGTTGTTAAACCGTTCCAGATATGCTATAATATCTTCTTTATTTGCTTTTATAGATTGGAGCAATTCGGGATCAATTGAAGTTTTCTTTGATTTTATCTGAAGTGCTCCTTCATTAAGTACCAGTTTTGAATCCTCTTTTTTAACTTTCTTAAGGATTTCGATTACATTATTTTTCATTTTTAAAAAGCAGCCTTATAAGTTGATAGTTACAGCATATTCTTCTTCTGAAGTCTTGTTTTCTTCCCGGAAAGCATCTACATAAGCAGCTAACTCTTCTATTGTTCTGGAAACAAAAATGTCTTTGATATAGATTTCTATTTCGAAAGTGGTTCGCAGTGCTGCAACAAGCCTTGTTGCTATCAGAGAGTTCCCCCCCAGTTCAAAGAAATTATCTCTAACACCTATTTTTTCAACGCCTAATAAATCTTGCCAAATACGGGTAAGTTCCTGTTCAGTCTCTGTAGTAGCTGCTATATATTCACTTCCTGAAAAAGTAGAAACATCTGGTTCTGGAAGAGCTTTTTTATCTATTTTCCCACTAGTATTCAGTGGCATTTCTTTCACTATAATCCATATTGCAGGGATCATATATGCTGGCAATTTTTCTTGTAACTGCTGCTGTGCAATTTTTTTATCAAAATTTTGACCTACAACATAAGCTATCAGGTTATATTGTCCATTACTTCCTTCCTTAGCTATTACGCAAGCATTTATTACTTCGGTTAATTGATCTATTGCATTTTCTATCTCTCCTAATTCTATTCTATACCCTCTTATTTTGACCTGATTATCCATTCTGCCTACAAATGCGATTGTACCATCAGGGAGCCATCTGGCATAATCTCCAGTTCTATACATACGTTCTCCCTCACTAAATGGATTCGGTAAAAATCGTTCTGCTGTCAGCTCTTCCTGATTTAAATATTCTCTTGCTATTCCGGCTCCTGACACACATAATTCTCCTACTGCTCCTATAGGAAGTATTTCCAGATTCTCATTTAGAATATAGGCTTTGGTATTAGCAATAGGACGACCAATCGGAACTCCAGAAGACATGATTGCCCCATCAAAAACAGTCGCGCATATTGTTGTTTCTGTCGGTCCATAAGCATTGAAGAATATACCGCCTCCTTTGACATATTGTGCGGACTTCTCTATATCTGCTTGCTCTCCTGCTGTTATAATTGTTTTAATTCCTACAATTTTATCTGTGTCTAGAAGCTTAAAAAAACTAGGGGGTAAAGTTGCCCAACTAATTTGATGTCTTTCGATAAAATCACTAAATAGTTCTGTATCTGCTTTTGCTTCTTCTTCTATAATATACAAGGTTGCCCCTCCTGATAATGTGATAAATATCTCCCATACAGAAGCATCAAATGAAGGGCTTGCAAATTGCAAACACGCATCTTCTGGGCTTATTCCGAATTTCTTTACCTGAGGAAGAATGGTATTAGAAAGATGACCATGCTCTAGAACAACTCCTTTGGGGTTTCCTGTACTTCCCGAAGTATAAATCACATAAGCAATATCTGATGGCTGTATAGTCTGTGCTAATGGGTTTCTGGATTCGTTTTCTATATCTTTTTTATCTCTTTGCACCGATATTTCCCGAACGTCACTATCTTTCATATACGGTATCGGTTCTTCTTGATCTGTAAGGATCATTTTTACCTGTGCATCTTTAATAATATATTCCTTTCTTTCCTGAGGAAGACCAGGATCTATAGGTACATATCCGGCTCCTGATTTTAACACCCCAAAAATACTTACCAACAACTCAGGGGATCTGCTCATCATCATTCCGATCAGTTCTCCTGATACTACATTGTTTTTTCGTAAATAATGTGCCAATTGATTTGATTGCTCATCAAGTTGATGATATGTCAACTCTATATCTTTATATACAACTGCTACAGCTTCCGGGTTTTCTATTACCCTTTTTGTAAATTCTTCCAAAACCAGGTTCCCTATGGGGTATATATCCTTAGAAAGAGAGAAATCATTTAATATCCTCGCTTCTTGCTGTTCGGATATCAATGTCAAAGTGCTTAATTTCTCTTCAGCTTTCTTTGTAATTTCATATACCAGGTGCTGAAATGACTGTAGCATTTCTTCTGCCAGTACATCACTTAAAAAAGAGGTTTTATAATCTAGCGTAATATGGAAATTTCCGAATTTTTCCAGGGTATTAATGGCTAAATCAAAATTAGCATATAGGGGTTTATGCTCATGTATATTAACCGCCAGTCCATCCATTTCCAATGCATTTAATCCCACATCAAAATTAAAAAGGACATTGATTATGTTATCAGTAGCATCGTAACCTTTATCCTGTAACAGTTTTAAAAATTCAGCATATGGATAGGTTTGGTGGTCATATGCTTCGAACAATCGTTTTTTTAATTCCTGCTGATATGTTTTGATAGTTTGTTCTTTATCATATGAAGTCGCTAATGGCATGATATGAGAATAATACCCTATGGAGTTTTCTACTCCTTCCATATCTCTTCCTCCAACTGGAATTCCCATGACCAGTTCTGATTGTCCTGTTAATTTTAGCAACAGTATTTCAAAAGCCGATAATAGTGTCATAAATAATGTTACACCATTTTGCTGACTCCATTTCTTTACGGTTTCCATTTCCAAAGAAGAGATACAAATCTCTCTGGAGTGACTTTGATGGCTTCCTTCTCCATTATTTTTCTCTCCTGAAAAAAGTGAAACTTTACATTGTTTTGCAGAAAACGTATCTAATAAGTACTGCTCATGCCCCTGCCACTCTTCTGTTTCTTTTTCTCGCTCCAGCCAGCTTGCATATGCATTAAATTGTATGTATTGTTTCTTTTGCTTTCTTTTTCCTAATGCTATAGCATTATAATTTTCTGATATTCCTTTTAAAAACAAGGAGCAAGACCACCCATCTGCAATAATATGGTGTATTGATATCAGGAGTATATGTTTCTGTTTATTCTGTTTTATAAAACTCAGGCGTACTAATGGTCCTTCTTCAAAAGAGAAAGGAGTTGCTAAACTTTCATCTACCAGCTTCTGAAAAGCGATTTCGAAAGTATCTTCTGTTTCGGATAGATCTACTTTTGTAATAGGGATTTTTACCGTTTTGTCAATAATAAATTGTTCTCCTCCTGGGGCTACTTTACTTTTTAAAATCCAATGGTCTTCTGCCAATTCATTAACTGCCATTTTCAAGGCTGTAAAACTTACATTCCCTGTTAGTTCTAAACTAAATGTTTGGGTATATGCCAATGAATTTTCCTGATGTATCTCATGTAATAGATATAATTGCTTTTGCGCCAAAGTCATGTCAAAAGCCATTATTTTTTCTTCCTCTACAGCGACTTCTTCTGGAAACACATAATCTTCTGTTCCATCTGACTTATATACCATATAAGCACTCTCGCAAACACATCTGTATATTTTTTCCAGATCACTATCATCGTGTGCAAAGTTTATAAAGAGGTTATTTGCTGCCCAGGCATAAACTCCTTTGGCAATCATATGATACTTAAATAACTCGAAATTTCCTCTGAACTTAAACCGGAACAGAGAACCAAAATTTACAGCTTCGACCGGAATGTCTTCTTTCTTGAAGAACTCATTTATCCTATTCATCAAATCATCTGCTTTTTGATTTAATGCAACATACGCCTGATACCCAAATTCTTTTATTTTTTCCAAAACCGCTTTTGAAGCTGCCATAGCCAGCGGATGTCTTGCAAAGGTTCCTGCTACTAATGTTTTAGTCGTTTCCGGATAGGATGTATCTCCATACTTCCATACACCTCCATCTACTACATCCAGATATTTTGCTGCTCCTGCAACGATTCCAATAGGCATTCCTCCTCCGGCAATTTTACCATAGGTAACAATATCTGCTTTGATTCCAAAATATTCTTGTGCTCCTCCTGGTCCTATTCTAAAGCCGGTAACCATTTCATCAAAAATCAAAGGAACCTGTAATGCTGTTGCAAGTTCTCTTAATGCCGTAAGAATTTCTTTTGGTTGAAATTCCGGAAACCTACTGCGTACCGGTTCTACCATGATTGCTGCCAATTCATCTTTATGAGCTCGGATCTGATCCAGCATATCTTCATCATAATAGTTTAATACGATAATATCTTCTACCATATTATGTGTAATACCTGGAACCATTGGATCTGTCTGCTCATCACCCTGAATTCCCAATACACCATCCAGGTGTCCATGATAGGATCCAGAGAATATTACAATCTTATTTTTCTGAGTAACGGTTCTTGCTAATCGCATAGCGAATGAAACTGCTTCTGTTCCCGTATTGGCCAGACAAACTCTCTCTAATCCCGTCAGTTCTGAGACTAAAGAAGCTACTTCTCCCGAGAGTTCATTCATAGGACCTATATTGATCCCTTTGTCGAGTTGTGCTTTTATCGCATTTACAATAAAATCCGGTTGATGACCGAAGATACAGGATCCATATCCCATAGTGATATCTATGTATTCATTCCCATCAATATCTATAAATCTTGCTCCATGTGCTGATTCACTAATAATCGGATATACCATTTCTTTTACTGACATTCTAAATCCTGCCGAAGAAAGATACTCCGCATGAACGTCTCTATATTTTGCAGTATATGCTTTTGATTTAGCTGTTTTTGTCGTATATGCTTCTATTAATTTCGGCAATTGTTTTTCCTGATTATCGGGTAGTTTTTGAAAGAAAATATCAACACTTCCCCCTCCTCCGGGCAGCACTACTTCTTTGGACTTTGATCCAGACTTATTCTTAGGAGTCGCTACGATTTTTTTGTCCGACATCACCACTGATTGCGCGACTTTTACTCCTTCTAATCCAGAAGAAGATTGTATGTATCTTGACAGAATTTCATTTTGTTCTGAAATATGTTTAGACAATAAGGAATTTTGATTCGAAAATTGATGTAACAAACTATCTAATCCATTATTCTCCTGCAAGATTGTATTCTGAGAAGAGATCGAAGGCGTCGTCTCTATAGGTTTTATTGATGATTCAGATGTTACTAGTGGTACCGTTGCTGTTACACTCGTTTCTTCTTCCAAGAGCCCTTTTTCTTCAATAATAAATCTGATAATATTATTTAGGTTTGATAAATCTTCAAAAACTCTTCTTATCGGAATTTTAATTTTGTACTGTTTCTCTATTTTTTTTGTCACTTCTAAGAGGACTAGGGAATCTGCTCCAAAATCCAATAATGACTTATCTAACAATATCTCATCCTGATCCATTTGAAGGGTTGCAGAAATTGTTTTTCTCAGATACGCTTCTATTTCTTTAAATATTGTTGATGTGGATGATGACATAGGTTGCTTTTTTTCAGAAGTTGTGGTTATAGCAATGGGAATATTTTGTTCTTTTTTGGTTAAGGGAATTGCCCAGAAGCGTTTTCTTTGGAATGGGTATGTCGGGATCGTGATTGTTCTGGTTTCTCTGTTAATAAAGACTTGATCCCATTGTACATTTCCTCCACATAGATACCACTCAGAGAGACATTCTAACAATTGGGTATTTTCTTCTTTTCCTTTAATCATAGAAGCTAACCAGATTGCTTTTGTGCTATCATGGACACACTGACTCCCCTTAGTAGTTAATACCGGGTGAGGTCCCATTTCTATATAGGCATCTATTCCTATCTTTTCCAGAGTCAACATTCCTTTAAGGAAATCCACCGGAGCACTTATATGATTAACCCAATAAGAAGGGGTTGTGATCTCTGCGTCAACTAAGTCTCCATTAATATTCCCTATTAATTTACAGTTTGGTCGATGATATGTTATTGTAGCAGCTATTTTTTCAAATTCTGCTAGCATTGGATTCATTAGCGGAGAATGAAATGCGTGAGATACTTTTAGATACTTATATTTAATTTGCTGATCTGTCAATACCTCGCATAAGGCTGCTATTTCCTTTTCTGCTCCTGATATCACGGTATGATTAGGGCTGTTAATTGCTGCAATGGAAACCCTCGGATATGAATCCAGGTATTTTATAACTTCTCGATGTGAGTGGTGCAGGGATACCATTGCTCCTTTTTCCTGAATATCTTGCATCAATCTAGCCCTGTGACAAATTAACTTCGCTCCATCTTCCAGACTAAATATCCCCGCTATACATGCAGCAGTTATCTCTCCTACACTGTGCCCCATAACAGCTTCCGGGGAAGCTCCCCAGCTCTCCCATAATTTTGCTAATGAATATCCGATCGCAAATAATGCTGGTTGGGTATACACTGTTTGATGTATTTCTTCTTTTTCTTTGAATAAGAGGCTATATAAGTCTTTTGATAAATAAGGGTTTAATACTTTTATACAAGTGTTTAATGTCGCTGTAAAAACAGGTTCTGTTTCATACAGTTTTTTTCCCATTTCGAAATACTGAGCACCTTGTCCTGTAAATAAAAAAGCTGTTTTTACAGGGTACTTCGGATCTGATGATTCTACTATATAATCTGCCTTCTTAATCGCTGAGAGGAATGCCTCTTTATCACGACAGACAATGCTTGTTCTTGTGTGATACTGTGTTCGTCTGGTTGCCAGGTTATAGGCTAATTCTTTCAGCTCAATATCCGGGTTATTTTCTACATATTTTGCTAATTGCTGTAATTGTTGAGATACTGCTTTTGCTTCTTTTGCTGCTACTGGTAATATCGTTACAGCTCTATTGTTTATATCACTTTCAATAGATAAATGATTGGTTACTTCTGGGGCTTCTTCCAAAATTATATGTGCATTGGTTCCTCCAAAACCAAAAGAGCTTACTCCTGCTCTTCTTCTACTCCCTTCATTTTTCTTCCAAGGTATAATCGCATTCGGGATTTGTATATTCATACGCTCCCAGTTAATATGATGATTTGGTGTTTGATAATGTAATTGCTTAGGGATTTCCTGTTGTTGAAAACACAATACCGTTTTTATTAACCCTGCAATCCCTGCTGCTGACTCCAGGTGACCAATATTTGCTTTTACTGAACCTACTACCAGGGGAGTCTCTTTTTTTATTCCATTTCTGTACGTATTGTGGAGGGCTTCTATTTCTATTGGGTCTCCTAAGGAAGTACCTGTTCCATGACTCTCTATATATGATACAGTTTCCGGAGCTACATCTGCTACTTTTAGAGCTTCTTGTATCACTTGTTCCTGAGCCAATCCATTAGGAGCTGTAAGACCGTTACTTTTTCCATCTTGATTGATAGCTGATCCTTTAATAACACCTAAAATGGTATCTTTATCTTCTAAGGCAGCAGATAATCGTTTTAACAAAACCAAACCTCCTCCTTCACTCCTCACATATCCATTAGCGGTATTATCGAATGTCTTGCATCGTCCATCTATCGCCATCATATTAGATTGAGATAAAGCCACTGTTGGTTCTGGAGATAAAATAAGGTTCACTCCTCCTGCAATAGCCATACTACATTCTCCATTTCTAAGACTTTGAGCCGCCATATGAACACCTACTAAAGAAGAAGAGCAAGCTGTATCAATAGCCATACTAGGACCATTTAGTCCGAATTGATAGGAAATTCTATTCGCAGCAATGCTTAATGCTACTCCTGTTCCGGAATAGATATCTTTTTCGCTATCTTTTAATAAGGCTCCATAATCACTATGTACGATCCCAATAAATACACCTGTTTTAGAGTTTTTAAAACCCTTTGGCAAATATCCGGATCGTTCTATCAATTCATTCGACAACTCAAGTAGCATTCGCTGCTGAGGGTCCATATTATTTGCTTCTCTGGGAGAAATGTTAAAAAAACCTGCATCGAAAGTATCAACTTCTGAGAGAAAACCTCCCCATCTTGTATTCATTTTATCTCCTCCAAAGTCTTCTTGGTCAGAATAAAACGCATTCGCATCCCAACGATCTTTAGGAACCTCTACAATCGCATCTTTTCCTGTCTTTAGGTTTTTCCAAAATTCCTCAATAGAAGTTGCTCCCGGGAATCGTCCTGCCATACTGATAATAGCAATAGGTTCTTTATGAGAAGCAGTTTCTGCTACAATGGAGCTTTCTTCTTTACTTTCAGGGAATAAATAATTCGATAATTCTTCAATTGTAGAGTAACTGTATAAAGATGCCGGAGAAATTTCTTTTTCTACATACGCTGATAGCATTCCCGAAAGCCTGATCATTTGTACCGAACTCATTCCTAATTCAGAAAAAGATGTCGTAGGATATATTTTATTCTCAGGGATTTGTAATTCAGTGCTTATCGTTTTTTGCAACCAAAGTGTAATATGAGTATTGCTAATTTTTCTTGTATTCTTTACCTCTGTTGGGGATATTTCATTCGTCTCAGTAGTACGATATACTGTTTTCTTATCCCAGCTTTCTAATACACCATCTATTTCTCCTGTCTCATAGGCTCGTTTAGCACCTACACGTTGTATTTTTCCACTAGACGTTTTAGACACACGTCCTGGTTTTACCATAAGAATACCATACACTCCAAGCTCATGTTCCTGAAATACTGAATCACAAATGCTTTTTACAATTTCTTTGAAATTATAATTTCGCATACTGGTTCGTTTTACTTCCTGAACAATTACTAATTGCGCAACTCCATCAATAACTGTTTCAAAAGCAGCTCCCGCATTATTCTGAAGATCTGGATGAGCTTCCTGTATCGTTTTCTCTATATCTTGCGGATAGTAATTTGCTCCATTAAATATCATTACTTCCTTTAACCTTCCCGATACAAATAATTCTCCTTCATGAAAAAATCCCATATCTCCGGTTCTCAAAAAAGTACCGGCTTTGGTATTTTCTTTTCCATTAGCATATACTGTTGTCGCCAAGAAAATTTCCTGGCTTAGTT
Organism: Aquimarina sp. TRL1; assembly: GCF_013365535.1. Lineage (NCBI taxonomy): Bacteria > Pseudomonadati > Bacteroidota > Flavobacteriia > Flavobacteriales > Flavobacteriaceae > Aquimarina > Aquimarina sp. TRL1. The sequence continues at coordinate 426,137 of NZ_CP053590.1, forward strand.
TTTCACGGTTCCAGTACCCTTTGGCAATACTTTTTCCTGCTACCCATATTTCTCCAATTTCTCCTTTTTTGCAAACTTGTCTGGTTTCCGGATTTACAATTTTTACTTTTAAATCTCCTAAAACAGGTCCATTGCCGACAAAACCAATCTGGTTGGTCTTTTTTTCTTCGCGATGTATGCTAATTATTCCTTGATGGAATTTATCTTTTTCCAGATATAACATATTCGGTACACTTGTGTATTTACTCGAGCTTACCACCAATGTTGTTTCTGCCATCCCGTAACACGGAAATAGTGCTTTTTCTTTGAACCCTACTTTTTCAAACTTATCGACAAAACGATGTAGTGTCTCTAGACGAATAGGTTCTGATCCATTAAATGCAGATTTCCATCCTGAAATATCTAGTTCCTTAAGTTGTTCTTCCTGAATTTGATTGACACATAAATCATAGGAGAAATTGGGACCTCCACTATAGGTTGCTTTATAGTCTGATATTGTTTGTAACCATCGTATTGGTTTCTGAATAAAAGAAGTAGGAGACATGATAATCAATTCGAACCCTACACACAGTGCTTCCAGAATATTACCAATCAATCCCATATCATGATAGATAGGTAACCAGGTAACCCCGATTGATTTTGGACTAAGTCGAAAAGAATCTTGGATCAATTTGGTATTATGAAGGATATTTTGATGAGTTACCATAACCCCTTTGGGATCTCCGGTTGATCCAGAGGTATATTGTAAGAAAGCAATAGTTTGCGCTGTGATCTCTACATTTTTTGAGACTTCTTTAATAGTTGTCAAGACATTTGTTTGTAACCATTTTACTTCAGAAAACACCTCATCACTAAACCAACTATGGCACTTTTTATAAACTTCATCTGTAGTTATAATAAGCGTCGCATTACAATCTGCTACAATTGTTTCCAGTCTCCCTATACGTCTTTTTCCTTGCGGAGGAAAAGCAGGTACCGCAATAACTCCAGCTAATAAACAGCCAAAAAATGCATCGGTAAAATCCAACCCTGAAGGGTATAATAGCAGTACCCGGTCTCCGGGAGTTGCTTTTTCTAAAATATGAGATGCAATTACCTTTGATCGTTCATATAATTGTTGAAATGTTCTCGAAGCTGTTTCTTCTTCTCCGTTTGTTAGAAAACGATATATGGTTTTATTAGGAAACCGGACTAAGTGTGTATTGAATAAGTCTACAATTGTTTGTTCCATGAGTGACTTCTCTTGACTAAGTGATGATTTATAGTGTGTTTTTTGAAATTTAAATATCTAGTATACGTCTAAGGCTACATATTTCTCCATGCAGCTTTCAATGGCTATCTCCATAACATTTATGGCTGCATCAATAATTTTATGAGTAGTTACTAAAGGAGGAACTAACCTCATTACATTGCTATGATGGCCTCCTACTTCGAATAGCAATCCTTTTTGAAAACATTCTTGTCTAAACTCTTTTAATAATTCGGGGAAAGGTTCTTTGGTTCTTTTGTCTCTGACAAATTCTACTCCAATCATCATTCCTCGTCCCCGTACTTCTCCGATAAAAGGATTTTCTCCCTGAATGTTCTTGAGCTTATTCATTAGGTAGGCACCTACTGTTTTTGTATGTTCTTTAATTCCGTGTATTTCTACAAAATCAAATGCTCCTCTTGCTGCCGCAATACTCACTTGATTTCCTCTAAATGTTCCTATATGAGCAGCAGGTCCCCAGGCCTCTATTTCTTTCTTATAAATCAGACCGGATATCGGAAATCCAACACCTCCAAATCCTTTTGAAAAAGTAATAATATCAGGGATAGCATTGGTATTCATGAATTCCAAGAAACTCCCTGTTCTAAAGAAACCACTCTGAATTTCATCGAATATAACCAGTACATCATTTTCGTGAGCAATATTGACCAATGCTTCTAAATACCCTTCTTCCGGAACAATGTTTCCTCCTTCTCCCTGAATAGGTTCTACAATAATCGCGGCGGGTTTAGAAATTCCGGAATGACTATTGGTAAAAATACTTTTGAAAGCTTCTATTCCATCAATCTCATTAGTTCCTTCGGTTTTACTTCTATATGGATAGTTGTATGGAATGAAATGTACATTAGGCATTAAAGAAGTTAGATGATTTCTGAAAAAAGTATCTGATGTTACTGCCAGAGCTCCTGATGTCATCCCATGATATCCTCCTGTAAATGCAATTATTCCATCTCTACCTGTCTTTATTTTTGCTAACTTAATAGCTGCCTCGACTGCATCTGATCCTGTAGGTCCTCCAAAACTTACTTTATAATCATCCTGCATATGTACTGGCAGATGGTTTAATATTTTTCGGATAAGCATCATCTTATTCTCTGTAGGAAAATCCAATGCATGGATTAAATTTTCTTGTTGCTCTTTCACATAGTCCAATACAAAATCATTTCCATGTCCTACATTTAAAACACCACACCCACTAAAAAAATCGATAAATCTATTACCATCTACATCTTCTATAATACTTCCTTTTGCCTTTTTTATGGCAATAGGCATACTTCTTGGATATGAAACCACATTCCCTTCTATTGCTCTTTGCTCTTCTAATAAAATGGCAGATTTTTCACCCGGAACCGAAGCTGAAACAATGCTAGGTTCTTCTGATAAGTGGTATTTACTCAATGAATTCATAATTAATTGTTTGTTATATGTGTTATTATTGTATCTCTTACATATGATTCCTTCATCAAGGTGTGAATAATGAAGACCCGCAGAGATCGTATATTTTGCTATTTCATAGCAAATAGGCTTTTAGCCCATGATTTTTCTCTTGGAAAATCACAGGAAAAAAAGAGTTATAAAATAGTATGAGGTAAGGGGGAACTCTGGTTTTTACTATTTATGCTAAATAGTATTCGGAGTTAATCTGATCATTGCTTTTAAAAGCTAATAATCTCTTCAAATTTATTTTTGAAGAATGCTACGATATCTTCATTTGAAGCATCTGGACGGATTTCATCTTTTAGAAAGAATCGCAAAATTTCTAACTGATCATCCTCTGGATTTTTTTCGATATGATTACATAAACCTATATATTCCTGATCGTATAAAAAATTCCAAGTTATAGAAATACTATCTGACTGGCTTGTCACATCATGAAACCAACCTGATGGAAATAAAACAATTTCTCCTGGTTTCAAAACATCTTCATAATCATATGTTATCTTAGAAAAATCAGGAAACTTCTGATGATCCGGTTGTTGGATATCAACAAATTCTTTTCCGTTCATTACCTGAGGCTCTTTTTCCGGGTTATAAAGAAAAATCTTTTTTTCTCCATAAAACTGACACAAGATAGCATTGCTATTAAACGGATCTTTATGTAAGCGTGTTCTGGATCCTTTTCCTGAAACAAATAACCCTTTATAAGGATATCGGTACTTGGTTATATCCCTTTGTTGACCACTTTTACTATATGGAACTACTAAGGATTCATCAGGTAAGAAATAAGGGTGGCTCCAAAAACCCTCAAGGGACTTAAACACTTTATCTGACCAATAAAAGTCAACTTCTTTTAATTTTGTATACCATCGCATATACTCTTTGGTTAATCCTTCTTCTTCTGTCCTTCCAAAGTTTTTATCTATATATTCTCTAAAAGGAACAACTCCTTGTAGATCAAAAAGCTCATCATACACCTGCACCTGTTCTTCTCCAAATTCTTTCTTAAAATAGTCTGGCGTAAATTTACTCAAATCCCAGTCTTTCATTCCATCTGTAACGATTACTGGCTTATTAGACATTATATATTCTTCTATATATTCTTGTTTAGTAATGGCATGAATTCTTTCTATTTTCATCGTGTTGTAATTATTTTTGTCTTAGAATTGATTGTATAGAAATGTCGTATTGATTATAATTTGCCAATTAAAAGCTGACATATTATAGTTACTGAAGAAAAATCGTTTCTATATTTTTTGAAAAAAATGGTCTTATCAGATGTAGTAATTATTATTTCTAAAATACTACACTTGGATACTGAGCAAAGCTTCGCTTCTTTAACTCACACAACCATGGGATCGTTAATGATTAAATTTAGTATTAGAGAGCTTCCTAATATTGGAAAAGGAATATAAAACTAAATGAATGGGGATTCCGTACTTATGTGTTTCTAAACACGTACCAAATATAGATATTTTACCACGTCAATATGTACGCTTAAACCTCACAAAGTATACGGTTAAAAAAATCAAAAACAAGCCGAAAAACCAAAATACTGAAAACCAGCAACATAACTAATTAAAAAAGAAGGCGGTATTTATTTTTTTACTTTTTTTTAACATTGATATCGCTAAATCTAACCTTAACTAAAGGCTTTTTTTATGTTTATAAAACAAGAAAACAACCTGCTATGCTCTTTTTCTAACTTTTAGCAGCGGAGGACAGTTATAATTATTGATTTATGTAAAATAATTATACCCTCATGTTAAATGCAAACAATATTATTCTACGATAAAGTAATTTGTACTATTTATATACACTCCGTCATTAGTATACCCGCTGAGTTTGATTTCATATTTCCCAGGCACATCAGAAGTATAAAAGTTTACCGTTTTACTTTCTGAATCTAGTATAAACTCGGGATCCCAAAATAACTGCACTCTATAATCCGGAATTCTGTCTAACTTTTTATCCGTATAATCAGGTGTATATATCTTTTTATAAGGAGTGATCCCTTGTAGTTCGACTTCTTTGATATACTCCCCGTTTAGTATAGGTTTGAAGTCTCCTTTTTTAGTACTTACAGCAATTATTCCACTATAAATCTTCGGACCATATCGATATGATTCATTTACAATCCGTATACTTTCTACTTTTTTAGGATCATAATCGACAAGCTCTTTAGCATTTTGAATTAAAACTCCATCTATTAAAATTAAAGGATCCATTTTACTAAACAGAGACCTATCTTTATCTGTTCCTGTTGTAATCATCACAAACTTTTCTCCTTCTTTCCGCTTTCGAATCCCGACATTTTCTATGATTTCTACAAAGACTTCTTTCATTGTAGGAAAATGATTATACTCTGATAGCACATAGTTTTTTCCTTGTAATTCAAAAAATGGTGTTGTTTCTTTTTTCTTTTCCGCGATCGTCTTTTTTGTGTCGTAATAGGCATTTTCTATTTGTAGTTGAATACTCCTTTTTTCTAACCAGTTTTTAATCGTTGCATCCAATATAACAGGAGTTTTCTTATCTTCTTTCTTTTGACGAAAGACAACCGTATTCACTTCTAATGAGTAATCGTCCCTATCTTCTTCATGCACTTGAAAAATACTATTTGCCTTGGTATAATCTTCAGGAACTACAAAAAAGAAATGTCCTTTACTATTTGTTTTTGCTAATTTGAATATGGTATTATCTCCGGAAATTGTCAAGGATATTACTTTATCTTTAATACTTTTATCAGGGCGAGATGTTTGTATATAACCTGAAATAATCTCTCCCCGGATTTCTGGAACAAAGAAATTAGTTTGTTCATTATTAAAAGGCTCATTTATCTCTTCTTCTGAGTATACGTTTATTGGAGCAACTTTTCGAACGGATAAAACGCTAGATTTATTGACCTTATTCATATTCTTAAAAATAAGCTTCACTTTTTCCCTGGGTTTATATACTTTTTTATCCGTTTCTAAACCAGCTACTTCATCATATTTCCTTTTTACAGATATCGTGTCCCGCTCAATACTTGTTTTTACTTCTGTTATTCCTTTTTCCTCCTTATCCATTATCAATGGAGTTTTTTTAAAAGGGTTTATCAAGTATATCGGACTCTTCGCATATGGGGCTTTAGTATTGTTTAGCGAAAAGTTAGTATATGCTATCAAATGGTATTTTCCTGTTTTTAATGTTCCCGGAATAAAATAAGCTCCTACAGATTTTCCGTCTTTCAATTTTAATCTATGTTGAAAAACGATGGAATCACTTTCATTTCTCAACGATACATATCCAATAGTACTTACTACTTTTTTCCTAACAGGATTAGACATACTAAATATTTTATATAGTAGTTTTTCTCCTGTTAATAATACTTTATCATTCGTAATTAATTTTGGAGATTCTCTTATCGTAAACTGATCCATATTGACTGTAGCTCTATCGATACTCACTTGAGCAGATACAAAACTACATGTCCAAATCAACCCTAAAAATATATATTTCGTACTCATAATTAATCTTTCCAAAAATCTGGTTTTGTTTCCGTTGATATATCCGTGCAGACAGTACATAGCTCTTGCATGAATATTGGATCTCCTGTCATTGTAATCTCTATTACCTGAAACCCTGAATTCAGCAAAGAAATAATTTGCAATCGCTTTTCTGGTACCACTTTTACACAATCAGCTATAAAATCAGGTTCTTCTATATTGAGTTCTAAATGGTCAAAAAATATTCTTTTCATGGAAACAGGAGAAATTTCAAAATACCCTAACACTTTTTCATCTGGATTATTTTTAGAATTGATGTTTCCTGGTAAATACCCTGGCTGACTCTGAGTCAAAAGTCCTTCTACACTTCCTAATTCCTTCATTTTTTTATAAAATGTATATGCTTCAAGACTCTGAATATATTGTTTTACCAAAATACTATATCGTTCTTTGATCATGATACTATTTTTATCAATCTTCCTCACTGGAAACCGATATACCCGATTTTCATTTAATTCAGAAGTTGCTGTTTGATTAATTCCTTTAGAATACTTTGTTTTAGAATAGCAGACTTTATCCCAAACTCTTAATTTATAATCTATATCAAAAGTTAGAGCTATTGAATCATAATTTTTGATTGTTGTAATATAAGATGACGGGTATGGAGGTTGAACTTTATAGGTTTCTTCATATTCATACCTAAAATACTTTGCCTTTCCTGTTTTATCATAGCTATCAACCAAAACCTGGACTTCTTCTTTCCCGTTTGTAGCAATTACCTCTGGATATACCCTTTCTATTGCTACTGTTTGTGGCGTTTCTACTGTTTCAGATTTGTATTGATTCCCATCTGAAGTACGTATTGTCAATGTATACATAGTACCAGGCATCGCCTTAAATGCTTTATCTGAGACATACGCTTTTGTACTATCCTGAGAGAATGTAAAAACTTCTCCGTTGCTCGCTTCTACTATCACATCTGCATCATTTTCATAGATAATATCTTTACCTTCTAAAGCAGAAGTTCTGGTTAGTTTCACCACTTGTTTTTTTACTTCATTAGTGATACTACTCTCTACGACTAAAACATCCGTAAAATCAAAAGTTTTTATCTCAAAAGGTTCTGTACAAGATATTTGTAAAAATGATAAAATGACACAAATCGGAATTATTTTTATAATTTTCTTCATTACTTTCTTAGAACTTAAAATTATAGGTAATTGTAGGAATTGGAACAGAAAAAATAGTTGTTTTATACGCCTTTATGTCTCCTCCTTTATTGACAAAGAATACAGAATAAGGGTTATTTCGTCCTAACACATTATATATAGAGATATTTACAAAGCTATGCGCCAATTTATTTCGCTTATGGTTCCCTTCTATATTAATTCCAATATCTAATCGGTAATAATCCGGAATTCTAAACTGATTCCTATCACTATATAATACCTGTTCCTGTCCTGCAAATGTAAATTTCCCTATGGGATAGGTAACCGGTCGTCCTGTCTGATATATAAAATTAGTAGAAATACTATAGCGTTTCGTTATTTTATAGTTTGCTACTAAAGAGAAATCATGAGGTTTATCAAAATTAGAAGGGAAAAACTCTCCATTGTTTACGCGTTCTTCGTCAAGCTCACTATCCAATTTAATCATTGACCTAGAATAACTATACCCTAAATGTCCATTAAGCCTTCCTTTTGTTTTTTTGGCTAAAAACTCAACTCCATATGCCTTTCCTTCGCCCTGTAATAAATCGGTTTCTAAATTATCATTTAAAATTAATTGGGCTCCAACTTTATAATCTAACAGGTCTTTCATCTTCTTATAATATCCTTCTAGACTAAATTCCAGGTCTTTATCCGGAATATTCTTAAATACTCCTAATGAAAATTGGTTTGCTGTCTGGGGAGCTATATTAAGATCAGATAATTTCCAGATATCCATAGGAGACATCGTTGTATTCGTAGATAATAAATGTAGATACTGCGCTGTACTGGTATAGCCAGCTTTTATCGAGAAATCATTTCCTAACAAATATCGACCTGAAATTCGAAATTCAGGGTTCCCATAAGTTTCTATTACTTCATTCGATTTATAATCTCTCACTTCGATAACCGTACCTTCATTTTTTGGCTCTCCTGGAGCGTATTTTTTTTGAGTGGAAGCTCCTAATGCTGCATAAATAGAATATCTAATTCCTATATCTAACAAGAGTTTTTCGTTTACCTTGTAGAGGTCTGAAATATACAAGGCTGACTCTAGTCCCTTTTCACTTGCTATCGTTTTAGGAACAATATCTGAACCTTCTCCAACTGGAAATATTCTTCCTGGATCTATATTGTATAATTTACTACTTACACCATAACTAATCTTATGTTTCTCGCTATGGTCATAATCAAAATTAAACTTTAGTTGTGTCTCATTTAATGTGTACCCGAAGTCAAAGTTCTGATTTCCTCCTCCTTCATGCAAAATGTTATATTTATACTCGCTATTGACTAAAATTGCATCAAATCGATTAGCATCATTAAAACTATGACTCCATTTCACAGACCCTAATCTATTGGAATATGTCAATAAAGAATCTTGTGTAATACTGAATCTATCCTTGCTGTAATACAATGTAGCTTGTACAGCGTTATTATTGTTAATTGTATGTTTATATTTCAAAATACCGTCATAAAAAGAAGCTTCACTATGTTTCAATGCTTCTTCATCTAAATTTCGCAAGATATAATCTGAATAGGTAGCTCTTACTCCGGCAATAACTGAGGCTTTTTCTTTTACTACTGGTATTTCTAGCGCCAAATTCCCTGTTACGGGACCTATTGACCCTTCTCCCGCTATCTTTTTTGTATTTCCTCCTTTTGTTTTTATGTTAAATACTGAAGATAATCTTCCACCGTATTCTGCAGGTATGCTTGCTTTAAATATATCCAGACTAGAGGTTGTAAAAGGGTTTACCGCAGAAAACAACCCTAAAAAATGAGATGGATTGTACATAACTGCATCATCTAACAAAATTAAGTTTTGATCAGCTCTTCCTCCTCTTACATTAAACCCATTTGCCCCTTCTCCAACAGTTTTAATTCCCGGTAAAGTCGTTGCCACTTTTAATACATCTCTTTCTCCTAATACCAGAGGAATAGTTTTAATTTCTTTTACTTTAATTTGGTTTGCTCCTACAACTGCGTCTTTTACATTCGCATCTTTTTTAGATTCAATTACTACTTCATCCAGTGCTTCCGCATTTTGCAATATCTTCAGATTTAAAGTTCCTGTCCCATAGAGAATTACTTCCTGATACAACTTTTCATATCCGAGTATATTTGTTTCTAGCTTATTATATCCATATGGCAATTGAATCCTATACCTTCCGTTCTTATCTGTAATTGCATATTTTAGTTTATCAGTTGTATGAATGGAGACATTTGGTATTGGTTTATTGGTTTTAAAATCCTGAATAACCCCAGAAAGTTCAAATGTTTTTTTTGAGATATTCAACTGTTGCTTCCCTATAGTTACTAGTTTATTTTTTCTGCTGACAGAAGTAGTTACATACGCTTGCTGAAATATGGGGATATTATCCTTTTCTTCCAGCTTCTGATTTTGCTCCTTCTCTTCAAAAAAGCTTTCGGGAAGTTTTGCATAAATAATACTATTGTTCAATAGTATTATTCGATCATCCGTAAAATAAAAGTTAATATTTGTCTCTTCAAATATTCCTTTTAGCACATTTTTTATCGTTTCCTGATGATATTTTTTGGTTACTTTATAGCTTTTTAGCCAATTTTCTTCAAAAAAGAATTTTTGATGTATTTGACGTTCTAATTCCAAAAGCGCCTCTTGAAGAGGAGTATCTGTAAATTCTATAGAAATCTTCTTATTCTCTTGGCTGATTGCAATAAAAGTAGAAATACAAAAAGTAAATAAAATTGTTATTTTTTTCATGAATGTAAGGAAAATTAAGTGCTTCTATCCTAGTTTATATATCCTTCGAGATACTTTATCAAACTGACCATAAAAGCATCCAAATCTTTTTTATACACTTCTTTATAACTTTTATAAAAGCTACGAACTTGACGTTTTTCCAATTCAGGAAAAACAGAAATAACATCTTTCGGCGTATCTATACGATTATACGTGTTTTTATAATATACTATATATTTATTATCTCCTTTGAAGCTGTATTCTATTTTCTTTCCAATAATTTTTCTGCTTACTCTTTTAGCTTGTTTTATATAAAGTGTAAGCTCCTCTCCAACATATGCTTTCTCAAAGAAACCGTTATTCTCAAAGGGCATTGTAGTGTTCATCAAACGAACAAAATCTCTCCCCTCAATGGAAAAACTCGAAATATTATCAGGTAATAATTTGGTATTAAAAACACTCATATTGTCCGCTGATCTAATGATAACATTATCCTCTAAAAGGTCATATTTCAATAACACTTCCGGATAAAATTGTTCTTCGTACACTATAGTTCCTAACACATAACCTTGATGTTTAAAAAATCGATTACTCCCATCTGTATACAGAAACAGGTCTCTAAATTCTGTTCCATTATATAAGCTTGTATTAGCTAGCCCCATAAGTTGATCATAAGCCGCATATACTTTTTCTTTGGACTGTTGCGAAAATGACAGAAAACCGATACACATAAAAGCAAGCAATAGTAACTGTACTTTTTTAGTTTTCATTTTTTGATTTTTTTTGTGAAATTTCTTCCGAATCTACATATTTAACTCAAATTTGTTATTGTTTTTGCACAAAAAACAACAAACATTAACACACTTTAACAGGACTCATACAGCGCAGACTTAACGAAAACCTTTTCGTTATTTTTTAAATTAATCCCTCTTTCATCAATTTATTTTTTATTTTAACATTCTAAACATCAAAACATAAGAATTAAAAAGTTCACCCATATACCATGAAAACTTCTTACAATATCTTTCCTACCTTATTTTTCTTTTTTTCTTTTTCATTATACATATCTGCACAAGTAGAGATGAAGATGGATTTTACTACCCCATATGGGAATAATCCTATAGCTGGAAAATATGTAACGGTAAACGGGGCTAAAATCTATTATGAAGAATATGGAACTGGAAAGCCTATGTTTTTAATTCATGGAAACGGAGGTAGTATAAAAGATATGGGAAATCAAATTGATTATTTCAAATCTAAATATCGAGTAATCATTGCTGATAATCGGGGACATGGAAAATCTGAACTAAAAACAGACTCTTTAACCTATACTCAAATTGCTCATGACTGGAGCGAGCTCGCAACCAAACTACGCATTGATTCTATCCACATTATTGGATGGAGTGATGGAGGGATCGTTAGTTTATTAATGGGAATTTACCACCCAAGCAAAACAAAAAAAATCGCTGCAATGGGTGCCAATCTTCGACCAGACACAACAGCCGTGTATCCCTGGGCGGTTAATTGGGTAAAAGACACCCGAAAATTGGTTGCCCAAAAAATAAAAGACAAGGATTCTTCCCAAAACTGGGAACAACAACGACAACAGCTCGGATTATTAGGGGATCAACCCATGATTAGTATTGCTTCTTTGCAGACTATTTCTGCCCCTGTACTTATCATTGCGGGGGATAAAGATATTATACGAGAAGAACATACTGTAGAAATGTATCAAAATATACCAAATGCACATTTATGCATTCTACCTGGAGAAACTCATTTTACACCTGCTACGGACCCTGATACATTTAATAAAACAGTAGAAACTTTTTTTAACAAGCCTTTTTCTCGACCAGATTCTGATTGGACCAAACAAAAAAAATAACCTGACATTTTATGCAGGTTATTTCCTTTAAAAAAAGAAATATGTTAGTACCACTGATCACTAACAGCCGTGATTTCTTTTTTGGCTTTTTCCAATATTTCAGAAAGACGATCTCCATATTGTTGTAAACCAAATGCGCTAATGTGCTTACTTGGTATACCAATAAATTCCAGATCCGTTTTTATCAATGGAGTAGCATAATTCATGCTATCTAATGGAGGCACCCCAAAGTCACTCCCCGTAGTCATAATCGTTAGGGCTTGTTTTCCCCTACATAACCCCACATACCCTTCTTCTCCCAGCATAAATGTCTTCCCTGTCTGGATAATAGCATCAACCCATGCTTTGACTGTAGCCGGTAATGAGAAATTATACATAGGGAATCCGATTACAATGTAATCCGCTTCCAAAACCTGTGATACCATCTTATTATTTTTTTCTAAAACCTGCTGCTCACTATCAGATAAAGACTCCTCTGTATAATTATCTTTAAAAATTAATCCAAGGTTTTTTTCCAATAACAAGTCCGGAACTTCTTTTGTCAGATCTAAAATCGAAAATTCCGTTTTTTCCTTATTGATAGATATAAAATGATCTATTAATTCTTTGGTATTGGAACCTTCTCTTGGCGTATACGTTACTACTAGTGTTTTTTTCATGTATGTATTTTTGTGCGCTTATTAATTAATACATAACACCCTCTTTTAAATTATCAGAAACGATTAAAAAGGTGCAATAGTTTTCTTTTCAATACAATATTAAAACTTCTAATCATATAATTAATATTATATTTGTTTACTCAAACCATAATATTTGTTATATGATTAATTTTGAATGGTACCGAACCTTTAAAACAATCTATGAATGTAATAGTATCTCAGAAGCTGCAAAATTGCTTCACATGACACAACCTGGAGTGAGTAAACATTTGGCTGCTTTAGAATCCAGAATAGGCAAAAAACTATTTATCAGAACAGCCAGAAAAATTCTTCCTACAGAATTTGGAAAATTTTTATACACTCAGATATATTCTTCGGTTTCTGGATTAGAAAAAGCAGAAGCTACCTTTAACAAAAAAGGAAACGAGCATTGTCCTTCTATTGTTATAGGATGTCAATATGAGTTTTTTAAAAGCAAATTACTCGATCTTATTTCTTCACTGGACATGTATATCACTGTAAAATTTGGCATCAATGAAAATTTAAAAAATGCACTCGAAATAGGACAAATCCATCTGCTTATAGGAACATACAGATACAATACATATCCTCATATTTTTTCTCCATTAACTACTGAAAAATTAGTGCTCATTGCTTCGAATGATCTCGAAGTTCCCGAGGTTATACAAAATAACCAAGCAGGACCAAAAGCATTAGAATCCTGGTTAAAAGAACAAAATTGGTTTGCGTTTGATAATGAACTTCCTTTTATCAGAATGTTTTGGGAGCATCATTTCAAAAAGCGTCCTCCTATCAAAGCCAAAATTGTTTTCTCTTGTTTTGATGGAATTATGCAAATTATGCAAAAGACAAAAGGTGTCTGTATTCTGCCATATCACTCTTTCGCTAATGAGCTCAAAGATCAGAAAGTAAAGTTAATTTCTCCCAGCCTGGAAACAACAAATAATAAGCTTTTTTGTGCCCATAAATCAACCAGTGAAAATTTATATGAAATACGATTATTTAAGGAGCGAATGGGGCTAGAACTCTGAAATTAAAATTTCCATTTCTGCTTTTCATTGTATCAGGGCTCTATAACCGGGTAACCCAAATGAGCAAAAAGGAATCTTTTTTAGGGGATTTATTTTTTAAAAATTTCATTAAAATAAGCAAGAAGAATTCGTTTATAATATCTTTATTAATTACTTTTGCGCAGTACTCTCTAAAGCCTCATAAAAACTCGTTATCCCCATTTTTAGCCTAGCTTATGAGAAGATCATTAATAGCGATTCTTATTAGTATACCCACTCTCACCAATGCACAAGTAATTGCCTTCGAAGAAATTGATGAATCCGATATAATCAATCGAAGCTCTGATGTTATAGAAGATTATGAAGGCGTCTATCAATTTGGTAATTCTGAGACCGCATCAGAAATTGTATTGTTATTTAATGGTCATTCTATAATTGCCCAAATCAAATCCGGATCTTGGAATACAGAAAAGAATCAATGGGTAGATACTTTCGAAAACTTAACGAATACTAGTATTAAGAATGGGGTCTTCTCTTCTGATCAATATCAAGGTCGTTTCATTACCTATATAAAAGAAGGAAAATACCATTATGGGCTGAAAATAAAAAACCCCTGGACACAGGGAATCTCTGAAGGACAGTATGAAATTGGTTTAAAAGAAACCGATGTTTTTTATTTTAATGGAGAATATACCGAAGCATCTATAAAAGATTTATCCGAAGATCACCTCAAAAACCTATCCAACAAGGAATTACAACTCATGAGAAATGAGATTTTTGCACGTTACGGGTATATTTTTAACTCAGAAGGAGAAATGGATATTTATTTCAAGTCAAAAAGCTGGTATAGACCACAACACGAAGATGTCACTAATTTTCTCACTAGCATTGAACGAAGAAATATCCAACGAATCCGTAATTTAGAACAGGAAGAATAACACTAAAATCTGATTTTATGGAGTCATCAAAAAAAACAACTCTTTATTTTTATGTTACTGACCAAGTGCATTTACTAGATTTAGGAGGAGTTTTACATGTATTCCAGGAAGCTATTGATCTTGGGTTTCCATATCAATTAGAGTTCATAAGTAGCTCCCAAAAAATCAAAAGCTCTGCCGGGTTATGGCTCTCAGGAATCAAACTTTTTACAGAAGTGAGCCTGACACAGAATGATTTTATTTTTATCCCCGGATTCAGCAGTCATGATACAGAATTCTCTTTCCCCACTACGGCTTTTAATGATTGGCTGATAGCAAAACACAACCTGGGATGTACAATTTGTAGTATCTGTTCAGGTGCTTTCATATTAGCAAACTCAGGAATTCTTAATCATTTACAATGTACAACACATTGGTCTTTAATCGATCGATTAAAAAAAGAATACCCTACTCTACACGTAAAAAAAGATGTTCTTTTTACTGAGGAAAATCGCATCTATACCAGTGCAGGCATTGTTACTGGTATTGACCTGGCTCTCTATCTTATAGAAAAAAGACACGGAAAGGAAGTTGCTATTAAAATTGCTAAAGAACTGGTTGTTTATAAGAGGCGTAAAGGAACTGAATCTCAAGAAAGTGTGTATCTCCAACATCGCAATCATATAGACGAAAAAATTCACATGGTTCAGGATTGGATCATTCACAATCTAGAAAAAACCGCGACCATTAATGATTTGGCAGCATTGGTAAATATAAGTCCTAGAAATTTAACTCGTATTTTTAAAAAACAAACCGGGACTACCATTGCAGCATATCGTACAAAAATAAGAGTAGAAAAAGCAAAAAGCCTACTCATCCATTCAGACCATAAGATTGCCTACATTGCTACTTTATGCGGTTTCAAAACGACTAAACAACTACAGCATATCTTAAAGAATCACCTTTAAACCTGTCCCGAAACTCCCCCCTTTTGTCCTTTTAATCCTCTGTCAATACTCCTAATTTTGTTTCTATCAAAAGAACAAAGTTATGTTATCAAAAAATCAAAAAACACTCCCCGTTTTATTACTAATCGATATCCAAAAGGGATTCGATGATATTGCATATTGGGGCGGAGAACGAAACAATCCGACTGCAGAAGAAAACATAAAAAAAATTCTCGATCTATGGAGAGAAAAACAACTTCCTTTATTCCATATTCAACACTGTTCTGTTAACCCAATATCACCATTAGCTGCAAAAAACCCAGGCAATGAATTTAAAAATATTGTCACTCCATTACCTACAGAAGTTGTTATTAAAAAAAGCGTAAATAGTGCATTCATAGGAACAGATTTAAAAGAAAGACTGAATTCTTTACATGCAGACACAGTTATCATTGTGGGATTAACCACCGACCATTGCGTCTCCACTACAACACGAATGGCAGCTAATTTCGGATATAATACTTTCTTAATCCACGATGCTACTGCCACATTCAACAAAAAAGATCACAATGGACAGCTATATAGTGCTCAAGAAATTCACGATACTGCCATTGCGAGCCTTCATGAAGAATTCGCAACAATCCTGAATACAGATACACTTCTACTAAAAATAACCTCATCATAAGTGAATACTTTTTTTAGAATTCAATTGTTTTTATAATTCCTAAAACAGCAGAAATAATGTACTCTACACCTATCGCTATAACAATAAAGCCAATAATTCTAGACAAGCCATTAATCCCGGAAGCACCGAGCATTTTTACGATCAGGTGAGAGCTTTTTAATATTCCATAAATCGTTATAGAAGTAAATATAATAGCCCCTGCAATGATCAGGATATCCTGCACCCTGATATATTCCTGATTATACGTGATCAATAGTGAAATTGTTCCTGGACCGGCTAACATCGGAATCGCCAGAGGAGTTAGAGATATTTCTGACCGGGAATTAATATCATCCTTTACTCCTTTTTTCTTCATCCCCTTATGTTCTGCAAATTTTCCTGTAAGCAAAGCAAAACCCGAAGAAGTAATAATCAGTCCTCCTGCGATTTTCAGAGAACTAAGGCTAATTCCAAAAAACGTAAGAATATATTTACCTGCAAAAAACGATAAAAATAAAATCACTAAAACATTTACAGCGGTCCAGAAAGCAATCACAGATCGTTCTTTTTTTGAAAGATCTTTAGATAACCCCACAAACACCGGAACTGTCCCTAAAGGATTCATTATTGAAAACAACGCTCCAAAAGCATACACAAATAACTCCATTTTTTTTTCGCGCAAATTTCGCTGCATTATCAATAGCTATAATTCAATAAAAAATCAAAATTTAATTAAATAAAGGTTAAGAGAAACCAATAGTGGTTATTTTAAAAAACTGTTCATTATCTTAGAGATAGATTAGCGCTAACTAATATAATTCCACGAAATTAATTCATTCAAATGCTGCTCGTAGCGACATTGATTATCTATATTAGCCAACTCAAAAAACTTAACACAAGATGTACCTTAATTTAAACATTAGTAAATGAATATTATAGATCTATCAAAACCCATCCAATATAACAAGACCGACCCTTGGTTTATGAAAGTAAAAATCAAGCATAAACCACACAAAAAAGCAAAGTGGTTACTCCGATTTTTAGGATTACCTTTTAGACTATTCCCTAAGAATTTTACTGGATGGGCTGATGATACTATTCAGAAAATGGGTGTACACTCCACTACCCATATTGACGCTCCCTGGCATTATTCCCCTACCTGCAACGGAGCTCCTTCCAAGACAATCGATGAAATTCCTCTCGAGTGGTGCTATGGTGACGGAATTGTTATAGATATGGCACATAAAGCTGATTTTGATGAAATTACCGCTGAGGATCTCCAACAGTTTTTACAAACACACGAGCTTACACTTACTAAAGGAATGATTGTTTTAATAAAAACAGGAAGAGATAAATTCAATGGAACTAAAGACTTTCATAAAATAGGTACAGGAATGAGTGCAGAAGCCACAGAATGGCTAATTGATCAAGGAATAAAAGTCATGGGAATTGATGCCTGGGGGTGGGATCTCCCCTTGCCTTATTTAATACAAAAAGCTAAAGAAACAAATGATTCAGAACTTTTCTGGGAAGCACATTTAGTGGGGCAAAGAAAAGAATATTGCCATATGGAACAATTAGTCAATCTGGACAAACTCCCATATACAGGCTTTAAAGTTGCGGTATTTCCTCTAAAAATTGTAGGAGCCTCTGCAGCACCTGCCAGAGTTGTTGCCATGATTGAATAATCAATTTTATCACCGGCACACCTTATATGAACACAAAGGCATTTATACTTTTATAGTTTTTTGTTATTATTATATTAAAACAATCGATTTTGTTTATACGTATTAATACTGTAGTTTTGAAACTATAAAACAACAAGTTATGGATGCGAATAATAAAAAACTAACATCAGTATCGGGGAAACCGATTGCTGAAAACCAAAATGTACAAACAGCAGGAAAAAGAGGTCCTATGTTATTACAGGATGTATGGTTCCTGGAAAAACTGGCGCACTTTGACAGAGAGGTAATCCCTGAAAGACGAATGCACGCAAAAGGTTCTGGGGCATACGGAACCTTTACTGTCACTCATGATATCACCAAATACACAAAAGCCAAAATATTCTCGGAGGTCAATAAAAAAACAGATGTTTTCCTTCGGTTTTCGACAGTTGCCGGAGAAAGAGGAGCTGCAGATGCAGAAAGAGATATTAGAGGATTTGCCGTTAAATTTTATACAGAAGAAGGAAACTGGGACTTAGTAGGAAACAATACACCTGTATTTTTCTTACGTGATCCATATAAATTTCCAGACCTAAATAAAGCAGTAAAAAGAGATCCTAAAACAAACCTTCGAAGTGCTAATAACAACTGGGACTTCTGGACATTATTACCAGAATCTCTACATCAAATCACTATGACCATGAGTGAACGAGGGATCCCTAAAACTTATAGGCATATGAATGGCTATGGTAGTCATACATTTAGTTTTATCAATCATGATAATGAACGGTTTTGGGTAAAATTCCATTTCAAAACAGCACAGGGAATTGAAAACCTAAGTGATCAGGAAGCTGCAGAAGTTGTCGGAAAAGATAGAGAAAGTCATCAAAGAGACTTGTTTGACAGTATCGAAAATAAAGATTTCCCAAAATGGAATCTAAAAGTGCAAATTATGCCGGAAGCAGAAGCCAAAGATTATCACATCAATCCTTTTGACTTAACTAAAGTATGGCCACATAGTGATTATCCGTTAATT
The DNA here is from genome assembly GCF_013365535.1 of Aquimarina sp. TRL1. NCBI lineage: Bacteria > Pseudomonadati > Bacteroidota > Flavobacteriia > Flavobacteriales > Flavobacteriaceae > Aquimarina > Aquimarina sp. TRL1. The sequence continues at coordinate 445,071 of NZ_CP053590.1, forward strand.
GATGTTGGTGTCTTAGAATTGAACCGAAATCCCGAAAACTATTTTGCAGAAGTTGAACAAGTAGCTTTTAACCCGGCGAACGTTGTCAATGGAATTGGTTTCTCCCCTGATAAGATGTTACAAGGTAGATTATTCTCATATGGAGATGCACAACGATACAGATTAGGAGTTAATCACTACCAAATCCCTGTTAACGCGCCTAAATGTCCTTTCCATAATTATCACAAAGACGGAGCAATGAGGGTAGATGGAAATGAAGGAGCTTCTGTTCATTATGAACCTAATAGCTATGGTCAGTGGAAAGAAGAAAAATCACATGCAGAACCCCCATTGGCCTTAGAGGGAGATGCATACCATTGGAATCACAGAGAAGATGAAGATTATTATTCGCAACCTGGAGCTTTATTTCGAATTATGACCAAAGAACAACAACAAACTCTTTTCGAAAACACCGCCAGACAAGTAGGAGGTGCTGAACGATTTATTCAGGAACGCCATATAAGCAATTGCTTTAAAGCAGATCCTGAATATGGGAAAGGAGTAGCAAAAGCACTCGGTATTAAAATTACCGAACTGGATCTCGTATAAGAGCTCTCAATCATCTAAATTCGATTAAAGGTATTCAATCAGTATTGAATACCTTTTTTTATACCATATAATATCCATCTATGACATTATAAGAAAAACGTATATATAATAGTTAGGAATCCTAACTATTATATATACATTCGCATTATAACTTAATAACTATAACCCATGACAAGCAATTCTTTATCAAAACTACATGTTGTTTTATACATTGTTTCTATGTATTGCATATCAAGTTTTGCAAGACAACAAACAAATGAACATGAGTCCTTTTCTACCAGCGAGGACTTAAAGATCATTGCAACAGAAGTACAGTATGATCAAGCACTGGAACAGCTAATTTTTTCAATACAGGTTAAAGGGACTGCCGGACAAACAACCCCTATAACTTATGGAAAATTAGACGGAGCCCCTGTACTGGGATATGTATTCCCCACTACCCTCTCTCCTATTGATGTTGGATTCTCAGCTACTACCGGTATTGTTGCCCTAGCGATAACATCTCATCCGGATTTTGATGACACGCCATTATGGGATGAGAATTCCAATATGAATTATACCGATGATGGAATTATATGGCATCCGCACTGGGTTATTTTACAGGAAGATAAAAGAGTACCCGGAGGATTTTCTGTGAAACAATTCTCTAAAGGCGATTCATCAATAAAACTTCCTCCTACAAATCCCGGAATGCCAATGTTTATGGATTCTCCTGGGTATTCTGTACTCAAGAAAGAGAACTATATAAAAGTACTAGTTCCCAAATCCAGAATAAATAACAAGACACAATTCTCTTTTGATGCTGTCACTGCTTATATGCAAGTAAACACTTCTAAAAAGGACATTCCAATGCTTGGGGTTTATAGTGTATATAGCATAGCGTCAACCAACCTTTCACTTCCATATACTGTCACTATTAAATAATTATTATAAATCAATGTTATGAGTAAATCAATTTTTTATCACGCCGGATGTTCTGTATGTGTTAGCGCAGAGCAAGACCTATTATCATTAATTAATCCTTCTGAAGTTGAGATTGTAAACTTTGCAGAAGACACTTCCAGACTTCCAGATGCAGAAAAAGCTGGAGTACAATCAGTCCCTGCACTGGTTACCCCTAATGGAAATGTACTCCATATCAATTTTGGAGCATCTTTAGCCGATGTAAAAGGCTAATCAACAATAGGGTTGCCAAAAAATCTTTAGCTGATTCTTTGGCAACCAACTTTTTAAACAATTTTAAATAAAAGAAAAAATGAAAGTATCAGTATACGACACCTATGTACCTAAAAATAAATCTGTAATTATGCATTTTGATATTCTTGTTGAAGAAAATACGCCTGTAGAAAAAGTATATGAATATGGAAAAGCATATTTATCTTCAAAAGGGGTGTCTGACATTGGTTTAACGACCTCAGCTTGCAGGTTTTGCCACATAGAAACGGCCCCGGAAGAAATCGAAAATCACATTAAAAAAAATAATTTTTATATTATAGAAATGGAAAATTGTTAATCCATTTATAACAGATGATTACATTAGCACTATGACATTATCCGATTTGTATTTTGAAGAGGAAGGGACTATTGACCTTAATGATATCACTTTCGATGCTGAAGGAAAGGAAAAAATAGATCAGTTTATCAAAGAATATTCCCATGCAGAAGCCTTAAAACAGTATAATTTACCTATTAACAATAAATTATTTTTTTTCGGACACACGGGTTGTGGAAAAACAATGACCGCAAAAGCGCTTGCTAAAGCACTTGGTAAAAAAATTATCGTCGTTAATCTTGGAGCAATTGTTTCTTCTCGTCTTGGAGAAACCGCTAAAAATATCACTACACTATTCAAAAAAGTGACCCGGCAAGGTTCAATTCTGTTTTTGGATGAATTTGATTCTTTAGGAAAAATCAGAGATTATGACGATACTGATTCCAGTGAGATGAAGCGGATTGTCAATACACTAATCCAGTTAATCGACTATCTCCCGGATAATGCAATCATTATTGCTGCTACCAATCAATCTCATGTCATTGACACAGCATTGCTGAGAAGATTTGAAATTAAAATTCATTTTCAACTCCCTCATCACCAATTATTAGACTCTTATTACAACCATATTCTGGATAAGTATCCAGCGAAATTCAGAAATATCAAACGAGAATATGACATCTCTTTTGCCGAAGCTAAAGTGCTTGCTATAAATGCTGTCAAAAAACAAGTCATTGAAGAGGAAGAGAAAAAGAAAGCTGCTCTGATCAATATAAACATCACGAACTAATATTTTTGTACTATGGATAGTATCTTTAATCCCAATGCTGATGACATTACGAAGAAGATCATCGTATCTCTGGAAAGAATTTCTCAATCTTTTCGGGTACTTTTATGGGAACAAGCCAAAGAATATCGATTAAGTCCTATCCAAATACAAATTTTGATTTTCTGTATGTTTCATCCGGCTGAAAAAAGGAAAATCGGGCATCTGGCATTAGAATTTTCTCTAACAAAACCAACGGTTAGTGATGCCGTAAAATCACTAGAAAAAAAAGGGTTGATTCTCAAAATTAAAGAAGAAGATGCCCGAAGCTATTCCATTCAATTGACAGAGAAAGGGAAAGAAATTACTGAAAAAACAAGCCATTTTGCTAATAGCATGGAAAAAGGGCTTTCTTCTCTTTCTGTAAATGAGAAAAATACTTTTTTTATGAGCCTGCTACAAATGATTCATTCACTAAACAAGCAAGATATCATTACGGTACAACGCATGTGTTTTACTTGTTTTCATTATCAAAAAGAGAAGGACAATCATTATTGTACGCTTATCAAAAAACCATTAAAAACCAAAGAACTCAGGGTCGACTGCCCTGAACATCAAGCCATTTCTACATGAAAAAACACATCATTAACAACCTACATACTATACAAAAACGCATTCAGACTGCCTGCCATAAATCTAATAGAAACCCTGAAGAAGTTCGTTTACTACTTGCTACAAAAACCGTTTCTCCTGATCGGATTCAAATTGCAATCGATGAAGGATTTTCTCTGATTGGAGAAAATAAAGTACAGGAATTAAAACAAAAGGCGAGTACCATTTCTGTCGCTAAACCGGAAATCCACTTTATAGGGCATTTGCAAACTAACAAAATTAAGGAGGTCCTGAAATGGGCACATTGCATAGAATCCGTAGACCGAATTTCTCTAGCTCAAAAGCTCCATAATCGGCTTGCTCTGGATAATAAAACACTAGATATTTTTGTACAAGTAAACACCTCCGGAGAAAAAAGTAAGTTTGGTGTCTCCCCAGAGAATGCGATCCCTTTACTCAAAGAAATATCCCAGTTCGAGACATTAAACATCAAAGGGCTTATGACTATTGGTCTATTAAGTACAAAATCCGAAGAAGTACGAAAATGTTTTAAAACACTTAAAACAATTCAGGAACAGGTAAATGCCTCAGCTATTCCCAATATAAAAATTGAAGAGCTTTCTATGGGGATGAGTGGAGATCTGGAGATAGCAATAGAAGAAGGCGCTACTATCATTCGGGTAGGGACTGCTATTTTTGGAGAAAGAGAATATCCAGACACTTATTACTGGAACGAACAGAAAACCATCATATAAAAATACAATATTTCTACAGTCAGGTATTAATATTTTTAATTCTTAAACAAAATATACACCTCTAGATAAGTTGATATATTCGGATATCAGCTTATCTTTCTTTATCCCTCTCCCTTCCTATTACTTATTAAGAACTCACAATCAAACAACTATTTTTTTTAATACAAAATTCACCCCTCAAAAGTCATAGATATAGGCAGGTTTATAATATATTTGCAATCACGATTATTAATTTTAATAAATCTAAATAAAAATATCACACTTTAACTTCTAAGTGATATTTTAAAATGTATTCTCATAAACCTAAACCTAAAAACCGTTTCATGAAATCAACAGCATATAGAAATGAAGCAGAAAAAATTTCCTTTACCGCCCTACTTAACTGTTATATTGTAGATATTCACAAAGGAGGAACTGTACTAAACTCTCTATCCAAAGAAAGTAGTTCTTTACAAAATCATTTTAAAGACACTTCGTATACAAACTGGATACATCTACCTTTAAATTTTGTCAACAAGGATATTTACTGTCCGGTTACTTTTAAATCCTTAAACAAGTGGAGATATTCTTTGCAGCTTCCAGTAATAGTGGTAGATCGGGTCTCAGATACGATTAATTTCCCAAACCTTTCTGATTTCTCTGAGATAGTATTAGAAGACCTAACGAAAGGGCAATCTACTACTAATGAAACTATGAAGGATTTCAAAAATAGCATCCTTAATAGTTGTGATAATACTGAAATGTTTCTAAAATACAGAGACCTCAATTTTAATGACATAGAAAGCATTCATGCTATAAAAACTAATTTTATAGATGCAGATCAAGCTATCATCCCCGGACCTCCGGCACATCCTGTTCCCAAAAGCAGATCTGCCATTTCTGATGATGATTTAATTAAATACTCTCCTGAAACAAAAGCTAAATTTAAAGTTCATTATTTTTTAGCACATCCGGAGTACATCCTAGAAAATAATGCAGAAGCTTCCCCTGTTTCTACCATATTGATGAAAGCGTTAAAAGATAAACATCACTTAACGCCATTAGCCAAACAAAAAATCACAGAAAATCCTACATGGAAACTTCTTCCATTACACCCTTGGGAAGCCACCTATCTGCAAGAAAATGATGATGTATTTAAAGAACTATTAGAAAAAGAAGTATTGTTCTCTTTAGGAGAAATGGGACCTGACTTTACAGCTACCTCTTCTTTTAGAACTGTATATGCAGAAGACAGTGATTTTATGTTAAAATTCTCTTTGCATATCAAAATTACCAATTCAGTACGATGTAACTTATATCAAGAAATGGTTACCGGATATGAGATTAGTAAATTAATGAATTCGGAATTCGGAAGAAAGTTTAAAGAAGCGCACCCTAATTTTGTCGTAATAAAAGATCCAGGCTATATTACATTAAAAAGTGGAGATCATATCATCAAAGGATGTAACACCTGTCTTAGAGAAAATCCGTTTACCAAACTCGATCAAAACATTTTTATGCTTGGTCAATTATGTCAGCAAGGGGTATTAGGCTACTCAGATCGTCTGCATAATATCATATCTCATATCAGTAAGCAGGAACAACGTTCTCTTTCTGAAGTATCCCTTATCTGGTTTAAGAAATACATTCATATTTTCTTAGACACAATCATATCGGTGTACAATGAATTTGGTCTTATATTCGAAGCCCATCATCAAAATACGATGTTGGAAATTGATGAAGCCGGATATCCTTATAAAATCTATTTTAGGGATAGTCAAGGGTTCTATTTTAGAGAATCTAAATCCGAAGAAGTTGCTGCCTATGTACCCGATATCGAGCTTCCTACAAAAGCATCGGGAGCAGATGATGAAGTAGGGGCCTGGTATGCCTATTACTTTTTTGCCCGAAATGTAATGGAAATCGTCACTAGTTTTGCGATACAAGATCTCATTGAAGAAAAAGTACTCTTAGAACACCTTCGTGAACGATTAGCATATTGGAAAACGAAGGATGAAACCCAATTAGCATCCTACTTATTGGATAGCGATACCTGGCAATTAAAAAGTAATTTACTAACTCGACTTAGTGGAAAAGATGAGGCTTTAAATCCTGTAGGAGCTGTAACTCATATTCACTTCCCGAACCCATTAGCAATCTAAACAAAATACGTCCTTACTTTTTTTTAAAAATCACGGAAAGCTTCTCTTTTATTTTTTATAGTAAGAGAAGCTTTTTCTTTCAGATTATCCCATATCAACGGACCTCTCCCCTATCTGAATCCAATCATTTACTTTTCTTAAAAAACAAAAATAATGCGATTGATCTAGATCAATGCATATCTGTTGTAATCACTATTTCTTTGTTGTCATTAATTCAATATGGTTATGATACTTAGAAACAACACTATTTTAATTACCGGAGGAAGTTCTGGAATTGGCTTAGCACTTGCCAAAAAATTGATTCACCAGAACAATACAGTTATTATCTGTGGAAGATCTGAAAAAAAACTTGAACGGGTAAAAACTGCTTATCCTGATATAATTACTTATTCCTGCGACTTATCCAGGCAACAAGATTGTGAATCTCTCGCGCATAAAGTAGCAAGTATTTATCCCAGGTGTAATATTATTATTAATAATGCCGCACTAGTTCACAATACCAGTTTTATGGACGACCCGAATATGATCGATAAAGCAATTACAGAAATCAATACCAACCTTATCGCTCCTATTACACTCTCTAAACTTTTTTTACCCATATTAGCTCAAAATAACAAGGCTACGATCATCAATATCACCACAGGTTTAGTGTACGCTCCTAAAGCCAGTTACCCCATTTATAACGCGACAAAGGCCGGGTTACATTCTTTTACACAAACATTGAGACTACAGCTAAAAAACACTCCCATAAACGTAATAGAAGTATTATTCCCTCTGGTAGACACACCATGGCATAAAGGTGCTAAACTCCCTTCTTTTGCAATTCAGCCAAACCAGGCGGTCTCAGAAATGATACAAGCCATTGAAAAGGGTAAAACTGAAGTTAAAGTAGGAAAAGTAAAGCTTTTTTACCTTATATCACGTCTATTTCCCTCTTTCGCCATCAAAAAAATAAATGCTAACAACTGATACATTTCATCTTATGTCTATGCATAAATTTTTCATATCACCTTATCATAATTTTATGACTGGAATCATATAATGACAAGTAGCTTTTTTATAATTTTGATTCATTCTTAATTACAGAATTATATGTTCTGTACTATGTCTTAGTATTATTTAATGCAAAAAAACACCCTATGAAAATAGCTTCTCTCCATAAAGATGTAACATTCAATGAAAAAAAACCTTCTATTTCTGTATTGTTAGAAACTGAATACGCTAAAGAAATTCGAATTGCAATGAAAAATGGTCAACTCATGAAAGAACATCAAACACCATTTCCTATTGCGGTCGAAATATTTGAAGGAGCTATCTCCTTTACTGTTCGGCAGGAAACATATCTGCTTCAGAAAGGAGATATTATTTCATTAGAAGGAGGAGTTCCTCATAGTTTATTTGCAAAAGAAGATAGTATTATCAGGCTTTCTTTATCTAAGAATGATTCAGAAAAAAGAGTTAAGGACATCGTACAATAGCATGCTTGTCTTTGACAAAAACAACACACCATTCCAAGTAAATTATTTATATGAAAAAAGTAGTATTTATTGCAGGTACCATCATCGCCCTTCTAGGATGTAATTCCAACCAGAAAGAAAAACCAGAAAGAATAACCATCCAATCAAAAAACAAAACCGAAGCATCATCGAATGATCTCGTCAGTAACACGATTATCTTATCTTCTAATGACCAGATGCAATTCGATAAAAAAATACTTCGAGTAAAAAAAGGCGAAAAAATTACATTAACCCTCCAGCACGCAGGAACCATGAGTAAAAATGTTATGGGACATAACTTTGTGTTATTACAGCAAGGAACTGATATTATTCAATTTGCCAGAAAAGCAATGAAAGCAAAGGATACAGAATACATTCCGGAGGGTGACGACGTCATTGCCTATACAAAGTTAATAGGAGGAGGAGAAAAAGTAACAATTACCTTTGATGCTCCTGCTCCAGGAACCTATGATTACATATGTAGCTTCCCGGCACATTATACATTAATGAAAGGAAAATTGATTGTAGAATAAGTACAATGATTCTAATATTGTAATAAAAGAAGTCCTATTCTACACTGTCAGATTTTCTTTAAACTAAAAAAAACACCAATTTCTCACTGCGGTTAGTTTTCAAAACATATGTTAATTAATCGCAGTTTTTTTAAATCTTTTAGACACTTCCTTTTCCCTTTACCAAATCATTAACAGTTATTTCTATAAATCACGTATAAATCTGTGAATACTTCTATACGTGAACGGCTTCATCCGCGTCTTTTTTTCTCCCTTATACGTCATTTAGTTCTTTTGTTTGGATTTAGTTTTGTGTAAAAAATTATTTAGACCAAATAAAAATAATTATGCTACTTGAAACTGAAAAAACTCTTACTCCTCTCTCAATTGACACCAAACTTCTTTTTGATGCCGATTCCAAACACGAATATGAAGATGCGATTTTTAATGCAGTACAATACATCAAAGGTTTCCTAAACAATGAGAATTTTTATAGTGGAGAAAAGCCAAATAACCTGAGAGCTCTTAAGCACCTTATACAAGCAGATCCATCATCTCCTATTTCTATAGAAGAAAGTTTAAAAGAAATTAAGACTTTATTTTTAGATCATGCAATTTCTTTTCACAATCCACAATATGTAGCACATCTTAATTGTCCCATATTAATTCCGGCACTTGTAGGTGATCTCATCGCATCTTCTGTTAATACTGCAGTAGAAACCTGGGATCAAAGCACTTCTGCCACTTTGATAGAACAAGAAATGATCAGGTGGATCAGTAATGAATTTAAGTTCCCAAAAGAAGCCGATGGAGTATTCACCAGTGGAGGAACCCAGTCTAATTTTATGGCACTCCTGATGGCCAGAGATCATTATGCGTTTAAGCACTTCGGATTAAACCTTAAGGAAAATGGATGGGCTGATGTAGTGAGTAAATTCAGATTTTTTTGTTCGGACAAAGCACATTTTAGCATTAAGAAGAATGCGGCATTACTCGGTATGGGATATAATTCGGTGATCACAATTGAAACCGATGAAAGAATGAAGATGAAACCCGAAGCATTGGTTCAGGCTATCGAAAAAGAAAAACAACACGGGAATATCCCAATCGGTATCGTTGCCACTATGGGAACTACTGATTTCGGAAGTTTCGATCCTCTTACTACCATCTCTAAAATCGCTAAAGAATACGATATTTGGTTACATGCAGATGGCGCCTATGGGGGATGTTATGTTATAACCGATACACATAAGCACTTATTAGAAAGTGTGCAATACGCAGATTCTGTAACGGTAGATTTTCACAAGACAATGTTCCAACCTGTATGTTCGAGTGCATTTATTGCCAAAAACAGACAACATTTCCGCTATGTTTCTTATTATGCTGATTATTTAAACCCATTAGAAAGCAGAGATACTGAATGTCCTAATCTCATTGAAAAATCACTGCAAACCACCAGAAGATTTGATGCATTAAAATTGTGGTTCACCTTAAAAGTTACGGGACAAAAAACACTTGCTTCTTATCTGGAAGCAGTTCATTTACTAGCTCAGGAAATCTATCATGAAATTAAGAACGATCCTTTTTTCGAAGTGATTCATGAACCCGAATTAAGTACATTAGTCTTTCGTTTCAAAGCCAAAGGAATTGAAGACAACACCATTCATGACACCATCAATTTATTTATAAAAAACACTTTATTCAAGTCTGGTCAAACATCTGTTGCCAGTACGAAATATAACGGTAATACTTATTTAAAATTCACCCTCTTAAACCCTAAAAGTACTATAAGTAACCTTATAGACATTATAAATCAGATCAAGCAAAAAGGGCAGGAATATAAAATGAGTAATTAGGCTTTTTTGCCATAACATTTTAACGATTATTTAAATTCAAAAAAATCAAATCCCTATGAACCACACAAAAATTTTGGACTTTTTAGCTATTGGAGTGGGTCCATTTAACCTTGGTCTGGCATGTCTCACAGAATCTATTGATGAATTAGAAGGTGTTTTTCTAGATAAAAAAGAAAAGTTTGATTGGCATCCCGGGATGATGCTTCAGGACACCACGTTACAGATTCCTTTTATGGCGGATCTTGTAACGCTCGCTGATCCTACCAACCCATTCAGTTTCCTTAACTATATGAAAGAGCAAGGGCGTATGTATTCTTTTTACATAAGAGAAAACTTCCTTGTTTTGAGAAACGAATATAACAAATACTGTCAATGGGCTATCAAAAAACTCCCTAATGTTCACTTTAGTACAGAAGTAAAGCATATTCAATACAGCGAACAAGAAAAATGCTATATTATTACCGCTACCTGTACTCAAACAAGTGACCTGAAAATATACAAAGCAAAAAAGTTAGTCTTTGGAACCGGAACGGTTCCTTATATCCCTAAGTGTTGTTCTTCTCTTAAATCACAGGCTGTTCATTCTTCTGGTTATCTATATCACAAAGAAGAATTACAGAAAAAAAAGTCAATTACCGTTTTAGGAAGTGGTCAGAGTGCAGCAGAAATATTCTATGATTTATTACAGGATATCGACACTATTGGTTATGAATTAAACTGGATAACCAGATCGCCAAGATATTTCCCATTAGAGTATTCAAAGTTAACACTGGAAATGACATCTCCTGAATATGTTGATTACTTCTATAACCTTCCTGAAACCAAAAGAGATCATTTAATTTCTAATCAAAAGCACCTCTACAAAGGAGTGAATCAAGATCTGATAGGGGCTATTTTTGATTTGTTATATACCAAAAAACTTATCAAGGATGATATTAAAATCCAGTTAAGAACAAATTCTGAATTAAAGAAGGCTTCTTTTGACACTGAACAAAACAAGTTTAATTTAGAAATACATCAGACAGAGCAGGATAAGCATTACAGACATCTGGTAGAAGGGCTCGTACTGGCGACAGGATATACCTATAAACAACCAACATTTATAGAAGATATCGAAAATAGAATCCAGTGGGATCAGAAAAACAGATATGCCGTTAACCGTAACTATAGTATTGATACAAAAGGAAACGAAATCTTCGTGCAAAATGCTGAACTACATACCCATGGGTTTGTTACTCCGGATTTAGGGATGGCTTGTTACAGAAACTCGTACATCATAAAAGAAATTACCGGAAAAGAATACTATCCGATAGAACAAAAAATAGCATTCCAGCAATTTGAAGTAACGGAAGATGAAGAAATCCAGGTAAGTAATGCTGTAAATCCGTCTTAACAATAATATTACGCCAACCATGCAGAAGTACAAAAGCTTGCAGTTATCAGATTTTTATTCAAACCATAGCTATAGAATAAAAAGTATTTTTTCTTCTTTTGACTGTCAAGCTTTTTACTTCTTTTTTACAAAACATCAAATTACACAATCATCCGTTTCTCCTAATAAACAATAAATCTTTCTTAACTCTTTTACACAAAATGAAAATCAAGTCGTTTTTGATATTTATGACTTTAGTAGCAGTTCTCTGCGACTATATGTTACATCCTTTTTATCCTCAGTTTTTTGAAGCTCGTTTTGGTGTTACCGACCCTAAATATGTGGGATATTATTTTGCTGCTATATGTGCAATGGTAATGATCTCATTCCCTTGCTGGGCATATCTTTCTAAACGAGTTGCAGAACTTAATATATTAGTATGTACTCAATTTATCGCTGGTATTCTGGCCTTATATTGCTATTGGACGACATCTTATCTCAATTTTTGGATTGTATCATTAATCATGATTCTTTTTAAAGGAAGTTATCTCTTGGTATATCCTTATATTCTAAAAACAATTACCCGAAAAGAGCATACAAATACGATCGGACTACTATCAGTTGTTGTTCATTTAGGAAGTATTTCAGGAGCTGTCATCGGAGGAATTGTTGTCGACTTTCTGGATGCAAATAATATTTATCTGATCAAGGCAATTGGAGATTTCTTATTAATGGCGACCAGTATATTTTTACTAACCAGCAATATTTCCAAAACAAAAAAAGAAGACGCTTCCAAAAACCTTCCCGAAAATCAGCGTTCTCCTAAAGGTTTTGTACTAAAACTGGGACTTATTTTATTGATTTTATATTTTAGTTCCGCATCTATTCGCCCATTCTTCTCTAAATACTGGGAATTTTTATCGGTATATGACAGTAAAATCATTTCTGGATCCATATATGCTATTCCTGGACTAATGGCATTAATTGCATTATGGTATAATAAAAGTAAATCATCAAAAAAGGGCAGTTATGAAGGAATCATGTCTTCTATTTTTCTGGGGATTATTGGGTTATTACTCCAGGGAATCCCTCATGAAGCTTTAGTTATTGCAGGACGTGTCATTTATGGATGGGCTATATTTCATATCGTTGTTAGAATGGAGGTATTACTCTTTACTTTCAGTACCAAAGAATCCTATACTACCGATTATAGTAAAATTCATTTTTTCAAAAACCTGGGAGTACTATTGTCCTCTTTTTCGATAGGGATCCTGGTAGATAATTACGGACTAAGAATTCCTTTTTTTACAGCATTAATCGGATTCGGAATCACAGTCAGCTTATATTATATATTTTTTAAAACAGAGCTAAAATCGAATCAAAAGAAATTAGCAAAAGTATCATAACCTCTTGTCTATTTTTAAAACCTAAACCGATGTTCTCCTATTTTCCTATCAAAATTACAACACCTCTTTTATCAAGGAACGGAGACTCTCTTTTAATGTATTACACAAGTACCCATACCCCGTCTTGTAATCATTATAATTTGTATACACTTATAAACCTACAATTATGAATCGTATTTCACCCAAACAAGCTAGTGTGCATTTAACCCCCAAGCATTGGTATAAAAGTAATCGACATCTGATAAAAAAGGCAATATGCGAATTTTATCATGAATTATTAATCAAACCCACCATTGTTTCTTCTTCAAAAAATGGATGGAACACCTATGAATTAGCCGTAAAGAACAGCACTATTAAATACACATTTGATGCTAAGCTCTTACACTTACGTCATCTTTGGATTAAAGATGATTCTTTAAGAAAAACAGACAATAATCGTCCTTCAGAACTGGATGTAGTTTCATTTTTCAAGGAGTTTAAAAGTGACTTAGGAATTGATGACGCCAGATTTCCTGTCTACCTGGAAGAAGTTATAAGCACACTCCACGGAAGTATTTATAAATTATCTTCGGACAACCTCACATCGGATGAGTTGGTACATGCTGATTTTCAAACTATCGAAAAATCAATGACCGAAGGACATCCGGGTTTTGTAGCTAATAATGGACGAATCGGTTTTGATAGCACGGATTATCAAGCCTATGCTCCTGAGACTGGAAAAACATTTTCGCTTATTTGGTTAGCTGGACACAAAGACCACACGCATTATTCTGCAAAAAAAGAATTGCCATATAAAATCCTTATCGAACAGGAATTAGGAAAGGATACAATAACTCGCTTTAATCAAATAATAACAGAAAAAGGGCAACATCCCGAATCATATTATTTTATCCCCGTACACCCCTGGCAATGGCACAATAAACTAGTCAATATATTCTCCCCTCAGATTGCAAAAGGAGATTTGATTTTTCTAGGTTCCAATCCTGATCAATACCAACCACAACAATCAATCAGAACCTTATTTAATATCAGCAACCCTCATAAATTCTATACAAAAACAGCCTTATCTATTCTGAATATGGGCTTTGTCAGAGGGTTAGCGATGTATTATCTGGAATCCGCTCCTAAAGTTGCTGCCTGGCTAGAAGAACTACTCTATAAGGATCCTTATATAATAGAAACAAATTTCAGAATGCTTAGTGAAATCGGAGCTGTTAGTTTTATCAATCCTTATTTTGAGGCGCTTGGTCCCGAGAGCGAATACAACAGACTATTGGCTTCATTATGGAGAGAAAGCCCTACGAATATGATTAAAAGAGAGCAAAAATTAATGACTATGGCTGCTTTTTTACATATTGACACCAACGGAGAAGCCTTCCTACCTAAACTCATAAACGCCTCTGGTCTATCAATCGATGACTGGCTCAGAAGTTATCTCAAAGCATATTTAAGCCCATTTATTCATTGTTTTTACAAATACGATCTTGTGTTCATGCCACATGGAGAAAACCTGATCATGGTTATGGATAACAATGTTCCAGTAGGAAGTTTTTTAAAAGACATTACAGATGAGGCTACAATCTTAAGCCCAGATATTGATGTTCCTGAAGAAATAAAGCGTATATACGAGGTCGTTCCGGATGATATTAAAATACTTTCTTTCTTCATCGATATTTTCGACGGTTTCTTCAGGTATATGGCACACATACTGGAAGAACATGCTGCTTATGATCAAAATAATTTCTGGAGAATAGTCGCTGAAAATATTCAACAATATCAAGAAAGACACCCTGAGCTAAACGATAAGTTTGACCATTATGACCTTTTTGCCGGAGAGTTCCAGTTATCGTGTTTAAACAGGCTTCAACTAAATCAAAATCGTCAAATGATTGATATGCATGATGCGGTATCTCAATTGCAATTTGTAGGAAAATTACAAAATCCCATAGCGATTTTTAAAAAGGAAAATACATTCACCAACTAATACAGAGGATTATGTCAGCTAAGAACGTCATCAATACTAATTATAAAAATAATACTCCCGCTGTTGTATACACCAAAACAATAGAAGGATTAGGAGATATTAGTCTTCGACCTATGCATGTCGCTTCTGATATCAAAACAATCCACGAATGGGTTACACAACCTTATGCTGCTTTCTGGGGGATGGAAAAAAACACATTGGAAGAAGCCACGACAATCTACAATGATTTACTTGCGCTTCCATACCACGATGCGTTTATCGGGATACTAGATGGTGCCCCTATCTTCTTAATGGAACGCTATGAGGCTTCTAAAGATATCATCGGATCATATTACAATGCATTAGCAAATGATATTGGAATGCACATATTAGTAGGTCCTCCTACAAAAAGAATCCCTTCTTTTACCTGGAATATTTTCACTACTGTTATGGAATTTCTTTTTTCTGATCCAGCTACAAACAGGGTTGTGGTAGAACCTGACAGCAATAATAAAAAAATCCATGTCCTGAATAAAAGAGCCGGGTTCAAATACCAAAAAGAAATCCAGTTACCACATAAAAAAGCACATCTGGCTTTTTGTGAAAGAATTGATTTTGAAAAAGCTATCAAAACCAATGCTGCTACTATTTAAAACCTAAACCAAACAACTAATGAACACTGTCAATACGATATATGAGCAAGAAATAACCCCACACCTTATACCCGAAATCTGGGAAAAAGTAAATCGCTTACATACCCGAAAAATTCTTAGTGAACTTGCTCATGAATTAATTATAACCCCCGAATTACAACAAACCAATAACCATTGGGGACATTACAAAGTGATCGCTGATACTCCTGAGATCACGTATACTTTTAAAGCCAAGAAATACGCATTAGATCACTGGCATATTGACCCCAAATCAATTACAAAATATCATCACAAAGAAAAGCAACCTCTGGATTCTCTTAAATTTATTATTGAATTCAGGCATACACTGGGGATCTCTGATGAAATGCTTCCTACTTATATGGAAGAAATCACCAGTACATTGTTTAGTGCTGCTTTTAAATACAAGAAAGAAACATTTGATGCTGCTTCTTTAGTACATCAAGATTTTCAGGGGATCGAACATGCAATGACAGAAGGACACCCTTGCTTTATTGCCAACAATGGAAGGATCGGGTTTAACACCAAAGAATTTTTAGCTTACTCTCCAGAAGCTGACCACCCTTTTCATATTATCTGGATTGCGGGTCATAAAGAGAATGCTAGTTTTTATTGCACAAAAGAGCTCTCTTATCAAAAAGTGATGGCTCAGCAATTAGGAGAAGAAACGATTACTAGGTTTAATACTACATTAATTGATAAATCACTTTCTCCAGAAGCATATATATTCATTCCTGTTCACCCATGGCAATGGAATAATAAAATAACCACTGTTTTTTCACAGGATATAGCGAATCAATCCATTGTATATTTAGGAGAAGGTCCTTATCGACATTCTGCTCAGCAATCCATTCGATCACTGTACAACCTCGACCACCCAAAAAAGTTTTATACCAAAACTTCTTTATCCATTCTCAATATGGGATTTATGCGAGGGTTATCACCGTACTATATGGGGAGCACCCCCCCAATTACCGAATGGATTTCTGAGCTATTAGATACTGATTCCTACCTTAATAAAAAAGGGTTTACCATGCTTAGAGAAGTTGCTACAGTCGGGTATAGAAACCTGTACTTCGAACCTCTTGGAAAAACAAAAGCACATAATAAAATGCTCTCTGCTCTCTGGAGAGAAAGTCCTGATACCAAAATCCAGGAAGGGGAACAGCTAATGACCATGGCAGCACTCCTGCATCAAGATAATGAAGGCAATTCTTTTCTCAAGGAGATTATTAAAGCCTCCCCAATCAATACAGAAAGCTGGGTACAACAGTATTTATCTGCTTATTTAGCCCCGCTTATCCATTGCTTTTATAAATACGGTATCGTATTTATGCCTCATGGAGAAAACTTGATTCTAGTCATGAAGGATCACATTCCTGTCAGGGCTATCATGAAAGATATTACAGAAGAAGTAATTGTGTTCAATGATCAACTAACACTCCCTGAAAAAGTACAACGACTGTATACAGAAACCACTGATGAAATGCAGATTCTATCCATTTTTACAGATGTATTCGATTGTATTTTCAGGTTTATCACCCCTATTCTGGATGAACATTGCAATTATCCTGAAACATTATTTTGGAAACAGGTAGCTATTTGCATTCATAAATACAAACAAGCTCACCCGGAATTAACCCCTAGATTCGAACGTTATGACATCTTTGTCAAGCAATTCAAAAGGTGCTGTCTTAATCGTTTACAATTAGATAACACCAAACAGATGTTAAACCTGGCTGCCCCAATCGAAAGCCTAAAACTGGAAGGCACTCTGGAGAATCCAATTGCACCATTTCGGAAATTATAAATTAACACATCATTTATGAGCACCACACTTTCTATACATCCGATCAGCCAACTCATACGAAAGCGAAGAACAACCTATGCGAGTAATTATATCTCAAAAGAGATTCCTAAAGAATTGATTGAGGAAATTATTACCAATGCATTATGGGCTCCAACACATAAAAAAACGCAACCCTGGAGATTTATTGGTTTATCCGGCAAACATCAGGAGGTATTTGGACAATATATGATGGAATATTATAAAGAGCGTTTATCAGAAGAGCAATATCCTCCATCCCGCTATCAATCGACGATAGAATACCCTAAAAATGCAACTATGATCGCTATTATATTTCAGCGAAGCCAGCGAGTAGAAATTGCAGAATGGGAAGAGATTGCTGCGATTTCGTGCGCTGTTCAGAATATGTGGCTTTCCTGTACTGCTTTGAATATAGGATGTTACTGGGATACCTGTGATGCTGCTATTGAATATGGTAATGCCCTCGATCTAAAAGAGCACGAACGCTGCCTCGGGATTTTCTATATGGGATATATACAAGAAGAGTCTCAAGAAAAACGAAAACGGAGCACCTTGAAAAGAAAGTTGGTTTGGGATATCAAATAAGGGGGATTTTCCCAAACTAACCATAGAAAGCACATCAGTTTATTAATGATAACGCCAACATTATTAATTGATGTGTCTTTCATTATATCAAACAACTGATACTTCTAATTTTCTAAATTTCTTTGGTGTTAGTTTATTCATTTTTTTAAAAGCAGCGGTAAAATGCGTTGAGTTTTTATACCCTACCAGTTCCGAGATTTCATAAATAGGCTTTTTTGTATGAATCAACAGCTTCTTTGCCTTTTTCATTCTTTCGTGAATGGTATATTCAAAAATAGTCTTTCCAAACACCCGTTTAAATTCTTTTTTCAGGATAAAATCATTCATTCCTACCTGTCTGGCCAATTGATGAATCGAATATTGAACAGTTAAATCTGCCCCAATAATAGCTTGCACCTGGTATACTTTTTTTACCAGATTATCTTTATTAGACATGTCAATACTAATCGTTTTGATCAAATCTAATTTCATCGATAACAATTCTAATATTTTTGACTCGAGGAATAATCGTTTTAAAGCTCCTGCTTTTTGATCCGAAAAAATATCTGTAAGAACTCCTTGTGTTTTAGCGCAAATCGGTTCTATAAATTTAGTTCCCAAGTGATCCAAGTCATACTTTGCCTTGATAGAAAAATCTTCATGAAGCCCCCGATTCGTTATAAAATCTGAATTCATCCGTATTTTGATTTCCTTCAGGTATTTATTTTTATTGTATAAAACAGTACCAGAAACTTTTGATAAATACACCAAATAGCTTTCCTGACTTTCATATATAATATCCTCTTCCCTTCCTTTTACCTTTATAATCTGTTCCCCATTAATTAAATACGAAAGCTCTAAAAAATCCTTTATTCCATACTCATCTTCCTTAGCATCTTGCTTTAATAATACGTCGAATATATAGATACTAAATCCATCGAAACTATAATATTCTAAGTATCCATCTCCAAATTCTTCCAAAAATTTGAAGTATTTTACTTTCATCCCCCCCAGAAAATACTCATTAATCAACACATTCATAGCAGATATAGGAACCCTATCTTCCTCTCTTACACAGGTACTTTCAGACAGTTCTTTTTCCCGTCTTTTTTTTTCCATAATGCGTCATTTTAATCTTTTTACAGACACTACTTTTGCAATGAAATTTTATTTAGATCAAATATAAATAATAAATTAAGTTTTGTTTATAAAAATGTTGAAATTTGTAAAAAGAAATGCCCCTTCGTTTCTTTTCTTTCTGGTTTCTGTTGCTTTCTCGCAAAGTAAAATTACCGGAACAGTCACTGACGAGAATGCAACTCCAATCCCTGAAGCGACTATTCTTATTAAAGAAATTAATGGCAAAGGAACGGTCAGTAATTTTAATGGTCAGTTTTCCTTAGAACTACCAAAAGGATCCTACACACTGGTTACCAGCTATCTAGGATTCAAAAGCACTCATACCAAAATCGTCCTCTCTGAAGGAGATCAAAAGGAAATTACCATTGCTCTAAAAGAGGATATCAATCAGCTCAAAGATGTGCATCTTACTGCCAAAACAGGAGCTTCCAAAGTTAAGGAGCAGGCTTTTGAGGTAGAAGCGATACAGATAAAAGGATTAAAAAACATAAGTACAGATATCAATGCTGTACTACAAACAGTCCCTGGTGTTAATATCAGACAAAGCGGTGGTTTAGGTTCTGATTTTAATTTCTCTTTGAATGGGTTATCAGGAAAACAAGTAAAGTTTTTTATTAATAATATCCCACAAGAAAATCTGGGAAGCTCTTTAACTTTTAATAACTTCCCTGCTACACTAATCGAAAGAGTAGAGGTATTCAAAGGTGTCGTTCCTATCTATTTAGGCTCAGATGCGATGGGAGGTTCCATCAATATCATTACGAATAAGCATAAGAATAATTTCTTGGATGTTTCTTATGACGGTGGGTCTTTTAATACACATCGGGCAACTTTGAATACACAATACTACAGCAAAACCGGTTTTAAAATCAACCTTTCTTCCTATTATAATTATTCGGATAATGATTATACAATTGATGGAATTCTGGTAAGAGACGAACTCGGAAATGATACAGGAGAAAGACGTAATAATGTAAGACGGTTCCACGATGCTTATGAATCTCAAATGATCAATATACAAGCAGGAATTGTTGATAAGAAAATTGCTGATGAACTTGCGGTGAGATTTATCGCATCCTCCAACAATAATGAGATACAACACTCGATAGATCCGGAGCAACCATTTGGAGAAGTTTTTGAAGAAAATAATGTAAAACAAGCGGCTATCATCTATAGAAAATCAAAACTCTTTAAAGAAAGGTTAAAATTAAATCTATATGCTTCTATTGCTGAAAACAGAGATAGAACTGTAGACACAGCATCCAGAAGATATGACTGGTTTGGTAATTTTAAAGTAGATGAAAGTAATGGAAATGTAGCAGGAGAGTTTGGAAGAGACAAAACGCTCTTTGAGTTCAAAGACAATATTTACATGATTAATTTTTCTTCGAATTACGAAGTAAATGAAAACAGTTCTGTAAGTGTTAATTATACGAAAAACTACCTCAGAAGAAGAGGAAAAGACCCTGCAAAATTAGATGGCATCCCTTTTGAAACCCCTCATATTCTTGATAAAAATATACTAGGTCTTTCATACGATATCTCCTTACTTGACAATATGTTAAATACTTCTCTTTTTACCAAGGGGTATATATTACAATCCGAAGGTGTCAAAAACACAGAAAGACATCAAATTAGTTTAGAATATTTCGAAAACAGATATGAAAAATTAGGGTACGGAATGGCTTCCAGCTATAAAGTCACAAAAAACTTCTTACTTAAAGGATCCTTTGAAAAATCCTATAGAATCCCTGAAGGATACGAAATGTTTGGAGATGGATTACTACTAGAATCAAATCCATTTTTATTACCAGAAGAAAGTTACAACGGTAATTTAGGTTTTATCTGGGACCTAAAATGGAACGACATCCGAGTTAATATCGACAGCAATTTATTTATACGGGATGTTAAAAACTTAATGGTTTTAACATCTGAAGGGATTTACTCCAGATATAATAACTATGCCGAAACAAATAATATTGGTATTGAGAGTGAAATAACAACCTCTTATAATGATTTCTTTTTTTCGGTAAATACTACTTATCAAAATATAAAGGACAAAAGAATAGGTGAACGTGTCGCCAATATCCCATACTTTTTTGGGAATCTGAGAACAGGATATAACTTTGAGGATCTATTCTCTGACCATGATAATTTATCCCTCTCTTTTGATTCCTATTATGTACATGAATTTCCTTTTATGTCTTTTAGTAATGGAAATCCTTCTAATAGGAGACATATACCCGAGCAGTTATCACACAATGCTCAATTAGGATATTCTTTTAAAAAAGGACAATACAACATTTCTGTACAAGCGAGAAATTTTACAGATGCTGTTGTTAAGGACAATATGGATATACAAAAACCCGGAAGGGCATTCTATGTAAAATTCAGATACTTCATATCTAATAAAAACAATTGACAATCAGTAAATTAAAAACAAAAAGATGAACACTAAAAGAATTAATTGGAGTAAAAGCATACTTCTGCTTTTAACTATTTCGATAATCGCTTTCTCTTGTAAAAGCGATGATGATACAGTCGAACCTGATAAAGGACAATATGTTGTTAGTTTTCAAGCTAACCCAATTGGACAGAACAGACCTGTAGATTACTTACTAACACTTCCTTCAATAGAATCTCTTACTACCGGTGAAATTTCTGTAGAAGGCAAAGGAATTGAATTAAAAGGGTGGAATTATTTCCACGGTGCCAATAATACCATATTCACTACCCAATATACTGCTTCAGGAGTAACAACAGCATACCAATTAAACGAAGCTGGAAAATTAACTGAAGTAAATAATTTTTCTACTCCAAGTGCTCCTATGAATTTCATTAATACTGATGATAAGAAAATGATCGCTGTAGAATTGTTAGGTTCATTAGATGATCCTAGTAAAGGTATTCCTAACAGGGATTTCAACATCATTAATACTGACAATGGTATGCTCGAAAAAAAGGTCAACCATGCAATAGACAGTAATGACGGTAAAAATGAAGGTCCTGCATATATTCCATGGGTAACCGGAATGGTTCAAAACGGAGGAAAACTATTTGTTTCATACCATAAATTACCAGCAGCAGGAACATATAACCCTATACAAGTAGAAGAAAAGGCACATGTAGCAATCTTCAAATACCCATCTTTCGAATTTGAAAAGCTTATAGAAGATGATAGAACTAGTCCAATTGGTACTAATGGTCATGTAAACGGAATTGAAAAAACAGAAAATGGAGATATCTATTCGTATTCTTCTTCTGCTACAACTTGTGCATTAGCTGGAGCGACAAAACCTTCTGGTATTTTAAAAATTAAAAATGGAGCTACTACCTTTGATCCTGATTACTTTTTTGATGTAGAAAATGCTACTAACGGAGGTAAAATCTTTTGGATGGATTATGTAGGAAACAACAAAGCACTAGCAAGAATAATTTTGGATGACACTATTGGTCCTTGGGGAGTATACAATGAGCAAGGTCCTTTCTTTAAACTAGTTGTTATTGACCTAGTACAAAAAACAGTAACAGATGTTCAAGGATTATCTCCTCATGCCAACCGGTATACTGCCCCTTTATTTGTGGAAAATGGAATCGCATATCTAAGTAGTCGAGTAGGAGGAATGCCTATAGGTCCACCAGTTAACGGAGATATTAAAGATGGAACATCTCATATTTATATCGTAAACCCTGAAACTGCTACAGCAACTAAAGGAGCGAAAATAAACGGGCTTTCTATCAAAGGTATTTTTAAGATTTCTAACTAAATCTCTTTTTATAACTCCTGATACTTTGATGTATCAACCTATACCCCCCTTTGAATAGGTATATTCAAAGGGGGGTATTTTTATATTTCCTAAAAAAATCAAGAATGATCAAATAAAAAAACCACCTCTAAAATGAGGTGGTTCCATTAAAAGTTCAAAGTCTCTTGTTTGTGTGTTTAGTATAACGCTCTTAATGCTGTTATATCAGAACTTGTAAATTCTCCATCTTCTCCGGATCCAAAACATGCTAACATAATAGAATCTGCTCTATCTGAAGTTGGAGTTCCTGGAATTAGAATAGCTCCAACACCTGCTTGCCCTTCATTACTGTTTTGACCACAGCTCTGACGAGATCTCCAGTCTTGGTGGCGGAACCCTATACAATGTCCTATTTCGTGACCAATTACATGCTCATTTACATTGTTTCCAAAGCTACTAGTTCCCTGATTTATCTGAATCCACTTATATGCTCTTCCTCCACTTGGGAATCCAGCAGATCCTCCGCCTCCAGATTGGTTGTTATTGTAAACAACCATATCTGCGGCTTGATAATTTGTACCAAAAGTCAGTCTAAAATTCAGAGAAGTACCTATTCTGTTATAGTTATTAACAGCCCATTGTAACCCTGTTCTCATAGTACTGGTAAGTGCATTTCCCGAACCTGTATACCCAAGGATATCAATCGTACGGTTTGCTCCTGATACCAGATTACTGGTTCTATACTGCTTTTGTCCATCAGCAAGTGCTTCCAATTCTTCTAGTTTTTCTAATCCTGCACGAGGAATTTGAATATCACCAGAAACCAGGTACGCTTGCTTAGTCCCATCCAGATGTGCTATTTCCTCAATAGTTACATCATCTATATTAACTCCCATATCAAACAGCTTAGTTAATTCTGCTTTTGTAGGAGTTAATGCAATCTCTTTCTCTTGTTCACTAGCTAGTTCTTCTTTCTGACAGGAAGTTGTAAAACCTGCAACAATAGCGCATAGCGCTAATAATTTGATTCTTTTCATCTTAATAAGTTGAGTTTGTGTAGTTATCTAAATATTATCCTCAAAAAATGAGGTTTTATTCAGCCACAATAAATTAATATTGCTTCGAACTTTTTAATGGTTTGCGTTTTCAATATATAACATTTTTTCCAAAAAATAAGTTAATTAATTATCTTATACGCATTAAAAACAAGCAATATTTGAATTATACACAATAAAACGCTTAAAAAACAAGACACACTTTTTTTTATAATGCACATAAATTCGACAAAATACATGGCTCCCACAAACAAATGTTAGTTTAGTCCCTAGGATTACTAGACTATTAAAAAAAAAGGTTCTCTCTGACAGCAGAAAACAAAAAGTAGTATTTTTCTTTCAAATGTTAAATTTTTATGTTTTGCGCCTTTTTTTTATAAAAAACTGCAAACAAAACACGATTTCCCCATGAAAAAGAAAAGGCTTAGCAGTAATTACTGCTAAGCCTTTTTGTTATTTTTATTATGTTTTTCCCGTTATTATATAATCTCTGCGCTAAGTCCTTCTTCCAACAACTTAGAACACCTAGGTACTAAATCATCATAATTTCCTGTTTTTACTGTGCACTTTCCTGTATAATGAACTAATAAGGCGCATTGCTCTGCCTGCAACGGTGTATGTTCACATGTGTAGATAAGTGTTTCAATCACATGATCAAAAGTGTTTACATCATCATTATACAAGACAATCTCGTTATTAGGTTGCTCAGTTGTTTTCTCCAGAACTTCCTCTAATACTTTTTCCTGAGTACTCATAACATGTTTTTTATACAAATATAACATTTAGAAAATAATGTTGTTCTGATTTAAATTCATTTTAACACATAACTTGATGAAATCCAATTATTTCTATCCAATTTATTAACAAACGTTAAACCGTTTTTCTCACACTCTGCCGTAATCATCTCTAAATCTTCTTTATAGAAGCCACTCAGAAATAGACAACCTTCTTTATTCAGTGATTTTGTATAGGCATGTATATCTTTTAGTAAGATATTCCTATTAATATTAGCTATGATTACATCATAGGTTTTTCCTTCTAACAGGGAAACATCTCCCTCAAAGGCAGTAATTCGCTGGCATTTATTTCTTTCTATATTTTCACGAGTGTTTAAATAGCACCAGTTATCTATATCGATTGCATCGATATTGCCTGCTCCTCTCATTTCTGTCAGGATTGCTAAAACTCCTGTACCACATCCCATATCTAACACCTTTTTACCTTCAAAATTATGAGTCAAGATATGTTGTATCATCATATGTGTTGTCTCATGATGTCCTGTCCCAAAAGACATTTTGGGTTCTATTACAATATCATATTCCGCTACTGGCTTATCATGAAAAGGAGCTCGCACACTACAGATATTATCAACGATGATGGGTGTAAAGTTTTTCTCCCATTCTTTATTCCAGTTTATCTGTTCTATCTCCTTAAACGTATATGTTATTTCAAACTCATCCGATTGCAATACATATATATCGGCTAGTATTCCTTCATTCCATTCTTCTTTCTGGATAAAGGCTTCTACTCCTGTCGGAGTTTCTACAAAACTTTCAAAGCCAGCATACCCTAGTTCTGCTATCAAAATTTCTGTTGCTGGTTGTAATGGAGATATCGTAAAATAATATCCCAGATATATAGTATTACCTGACATTGTTTTTTCTGTTTTAAAAAAAGCAAAAATACTCTTTTAGGCTATAAAAAAACAATCTACAAACCTTCCTATACGGAAAGATTTGTAGATTATCTATATTATGATAAATGAAGTTTTTTTTAAAAGGCATTTGCTATAGCTGCAAAACTATCCACATCTAATGAAGCTCCTCCTATCAATCCTCCATCAACGTCTGGTTTTGCAAAAATCTCAGCAGCATTTGCCGGTTTTACACTTCCTCCGTACAAAATAGAAATCTCGTCAGACACTTCTGTTCCAAATTTTTCTTTGATTACATTTCTAATAAAAGCATGCATTTCCTGTGCTTGTTCAGGAGACGCGGTTTCTCCTGTTCCTATTGCCCATACTGGTTCATATGCCAGGATTATATTTTGCCATGAACCTTTATCAAGGTGAAAAAGGGCTGCTTTTAATTGCTCTTCCACTACCTGAAAATGATTGTTACTTTTTCGTTCTTCCAGTTCTTCTCCAAAACAAAAAATAACCTGCATCTTATGCTTTAAAGCGGTAGTTACTTTTTCTGCCAGCACCTCATCTTTTTCTCCAAAATACGCCCTGCGTTCACTATGTCCAAGAATAACAGTGCGTACTCCTACACTAGTTAGCATATTTGCTGATATTTCTCCTGTAAATGCGCCATTCTCTGCCTGATGCATATTTTGAGAGGCTACTTTAATTCCTGAGTCCTTTAATGCTTCTAAAGCATATGGCAAATTGATAAAAGTAGGTGCTACAATAATTTCTGTTCCTTGGCGCTCCTCTAATTTTGTTTTTAATCCAGATAGTAAAGCGCCGGTTTCTTCCAGATTGTTATTCATTTTCCAATTTCCGGCTACTACTCGTTTTCTCATTAATTACTAATTTAGGTGTGGTTAAAATTTAATTTCTAATTGGTTATATTTTTACTCTTGGATCAAGCCATTGATAAATCACATCCACAAAGATATTGATTAGAATAAACATAGTGGCAATGATTAATACAGCTCCCATTATTATAGGTAAGTCCAAGGTATTCAATGCATCTACAATTTCTTTTCCGATTCCGTTCCAGCCAAATATATATTCGACGAACACCGCTCCTGCCAACATGGAAGCAAACCAGCCCGAAATAGCGGTTACTACCGGGTTCAATGCGTTTTTTAAGGCGTGTTTTCTAATAATTTGATACAATGACAAGCCTTTGGATCTGGCAGTTCTTATATAATCTTCCTCCATTACCTCCAGCAAAGAGTTTCTCATCAATTGTGTAACTACTGCAAGAGGACGAAT
Source organism: Aquimarina sp. TRL1 (assembly GCF_013365535.1). NCBI lineage: Bacteria > Pseudomonadati > Bacteroidota > Flavobacteriia > Flavobacteriales > Flavobacteriaceae > Aquimarina > Aquimarina sp. TRL1. The sequence continues at coordinate 471,978 of NZ_CP053590.1, forward strand.
TCCTAATACCACTGCAGGTAATAATAAGTTTTTCCATTGCAGGTAAACCCCTTCTCCAAAATCATCAACCTCATATAAACTTCCTGTCATATTGAGATGGGTATATTCTTGCAGGATATACCCAAAAAGCCAGGCGAAAATTATAGCACTAAAAAAAGAAGGAACACTCATACCTATAGTACTAATCAGCTGAATTAACTTATCTCCCCACTGATCCTTGGTCAAAGCACTTATCACTCCCAGAAATACCCCTAGTATAATTGCTATCAAAATAGCACAAACAGCGAGTACAATTGTATTGGGCAAGGTCTCTCCTATAACTTCGCTTACTTTTTTCCCGTTTTTCTGAAATGATTCTCTTAAATATGGAAATTTAATCACTATACTTTTTCCTCCTAGCGTAAACAGTTTCTTTCCTGTATATTTTTTAGAGTCAAAAAAAGAAAAATCTTCTTTTTTTACATCGTGTACCGACAACGGCGATAAATCATTCAGATAGTATAAATACTGGGTAAATAACGGCTGATCAAATCCATATTTTTTTCTAACTGCCTTTAATTGTTCTTCATTTTCATTTTGTCCCAACATCATCTGAGCAGGATCTCCGGGAAGCACATTAAATAGCATAAAAATAACAGATATTACCCCCAAAAGGGTCAATATCGCATATCCCATTTTTTTTAAATACTTCAACACAGTCTACTGTTATTTATGAATCCAATTCCTTGCTATCTACATCCTTTTTTCTAAAAATTCAGATCCTCGACATCATTCCAATGAAGCTTATCAGTTATAGTTCCTTTGTTCAAGGTTATAATTCCCGGATTCGATCTTACAATCGTCTTTAATGCGGTTTCATCTGTACTGTAAAAATCAAAATCCAATTGGTGTTTTTCTTTCACTCTATTAATAGCTTCCGGTACAGAAGCGGTCAATCCTATTACCGTGTATCCTCCTGACAATGCTTTATCTGTTATTTTTTTTATTTGAGCAAAACCGGGAGCTTCACTTTTGGATAAGTTATAGGCTACTACAATTAACAAACGATCTTTTGCTAAAAACGTTGCTGTGTGGTCTACTCCTTCTTTTTCGATTGCAAAATCATGAATTGGAGGTTCATACCCTTCTTTTATTAGCTCTGTATCAACTTTGATAAATTTACCATCTACCTGAGGATAATCTCCTGACGTGATTACAACTTTTTCTTCTCCATTTACATCAAACTTCCATTGATATTCGAATTCTGCTTCTGGAGCTCCTTCCGGAATTTCCATTCCTTCCTGAATATTCGTCCCTATTTTATAAGCCCTAAAATCAAAAGCTGGCAAATGCATTAGTACATGATACGCAAACCACAAACACAATGAAAAGGCTACAAAAACAATCCACTTATGTATTGCTACCGGCTGAATTGGTGTGATATATTTCTTTCCTAAAAATAAAACAATAATAAAAATAAGCAGTATTACATCCTTAGTAAATGATTCCCAAGGAGTCAAGGGTAACGCATCTCCAAAACAACCACAATCAGTAACCTTATTAAAATAGGCTGAATAAAATGTCAAAAATGTGAAAAACAAAATCATCCCCATTAAAGACCATAAGGTTATTTTTGGCAGGTATCCCAGTAATAAAGTAATCCCTACAATGATTTCAAATATTACGATTAAAACAGAAAGCATTAGTGCATAAGGAATCAAAAATTCCATATTCAATACTCCTTCACTAAAGTATTCCTGAAGTTTATATGAAAACCCCAGCGGGTCATTAAGCTTAATAAATCCTGAAAAAAGGAACAATACTGATACAAAAACTCTGGAAAACCAAACTAAATACTTCATATTTGACGGTATTAAACTTTGTTAAAAACAAACAAGATACTATCTGTTTTTTCTTTTGATAAAGTAATTAACACTAATTTATTATTTTCTAACAATCTTTTGCTTTTCCTAAGTGAATCATTGCAAACACGGCATAATTAATCATATCCTGATAATTAGCATCAATCCCTTCACTAACGAGTGTCTTTCCTTTATTATCTTCTATTTGTTTTACTCTTAATAATTTTTGCAAGATCAAATCAGTTAAAGAGCTTACTCGCATATCCCTCCAGGCTTCTCCATAATCATGATTTTTATTCATCATCAGTTCTTTAGTGATCCCTACATGCTTATCATATAACTTTTCTGCTTCGCCTGGTGATAAATCTGGTTGGTCTGCTATTCCTTTTTCTACCTGCACCAATGCCATCACACTATAGTTGATAATTCCGATAAATTCAGAAATTTCTCCTTCATCTACTTTTCTTACAGCATTCTCCTGTAGACTTCTGATGCGCTGTGCCTTGATAAAAATCTGATCTGTCAATGAAGGTAATCGCAGGATTCTCCATGCACTTCCGTAATCTTTCATCTTTTTTACAAACAAATCTCGACATTGATGTATAATCTTGTCGTATTGTATAGATGTATCTTGCATAAAACTATTGAATTTTGTGTAAATTTCGCGCTATTATAGCAATTAAAAAAATCATCATACAAGTTTAATTAATTCTATCGGATTCAAACGCATAACAAGTAACCATGACTATCAACTGCAAAGGCACACTTATCGATCTTTCTTCTCCAAAAGTAATGGGAATCTTAAACCTCACTCCTGATTCTTTCTATGACGGAGGATTTTATAAAAATGAAACACTGATTCTTAAACAAGTAGAAAAATTATTAAACGAAGGAGCTAGTTTTATTGATCTTGGCGCATATTCTTCCAGACCAGATGCTACTCATATATCGATTGAAGAAGAGAAAAAAAGAATACTTCCTATTATCGCATTACTGCTCAAAAAATTTCCTGAAGTACTGTTGTCTATCGATACTTTTAGAAGTGAAATTGCTCGACTAAGTATTGAAGCCGGAGCAGCGATTATTAATGATATCTCAGCTGGAAACCTGGATAATCAAATGTTAAAAACAATAGGAAACCTTCAGGTTCCATATATTATGATGCATATGAAAGGAACTCCTCAGACTATGAAGTCTTTGAATCAATATAATGACATGATCAAGGAAATTCAGTTTTATTTTTCAGAACGGGTTGCTGCTGCCAGAAAAGAAGGTATTCATGATCTTATTATTGATCCCGGGTTTGGATTCGCTAAGAACCCACATCAAAACTTCTCTCTACTCAATCAATTAGAGTTATTACACACACAAGGATTACCTATTCTCGCAGGGGTTTCCAGAAAATCAATGATCTACAAAACACTGAACATATCTCCCAGCGAAGCATTAAACGGAACAACATGTTTGCATACGATCTCCTTATTAAAAGGAGCATCCATTCTGAGGGTACATGATGTAAAAGAAGCTATGGAATGTATTGCCCTGACAAATATGCTCCAGCAAAAAGATTAATACGTTACTAATCAACTGAATACGATTCTTTCATAAATCAATACTACTATATAGATACCTATCTTTATGGCAGGTCGTCTCATGTCCTGAAACAATATACGGTCTAAGAAAGTGTTTTACAATTTCTACAATTGAACGTATTTATGAAGCAACTCCTCTCATACAAGTACATGAGATATATTTCAGGAAATGAATATTAATTTCGAACTCTCTTTCTGAACATTTAAATCTTGACTCATTGAGCAAAAAAATCAAAGAAACCGGGTAATATTCTTCTTATTCCCACACTGTATTGTTAGAACGATAAGCCTCGAAAAAGCATAATCAACTATCATCGTATTAAAATGTATGTTTACACAATACCTATACTCCAATGAATGGATTGATCAGAACACTTATATCACTTCTTCTTTTATCTTTTATTTCAAGCTGCACAAAGACCAATAGTGATCTCACTGATATTAGTTTTTCATACTGCTCTTATTCAGATAATTCAAATCAATATACGATCAAAACTATAGAGAAAATTCCTTTTCATATATCGGAGAAGGTAAATATTCATTTTTTTAAAGGGACAATATGGATAGCCTTAAAAATAACAAATCATAGCCCAAGCAGAAAAACGCTTATTATACATAATAATGACAGAATAAATCGGAATTACAAATTCTATAAACTCGACTCGACGATAAACCAATTGCATTCTTTAAACACTATCAAAGACATCCAATATAACGACGATCGTTTTTTTAATTTTTCGAAACCCAATTTCAGGATTGTTCTGGAACCTCATGAGCAAGGAACTTACTATATACAAACCAGCAATAATGGAAAAGTAGTTCGGGCAACTCCTTACATAACATCCCTACAGGAATTTATCAAGATTATATATTGGGATACTATTGAAAATATTTTCTTCTATGGGATGATGTTCATTATCTTTTGTATTACTATTTTTTACTGGATTATATTGAAAAAAAAGCTCTATTTATTCTATACTTTATACATTCTATTCACCTGTTTTCTTTATATAGGTTTTGACGGTTATTTATACGGTCATGACCTTCCCATCATTATAGTTGAGCATTTAATTTTTGTTTTTTACAAGTGTAGTATTTTTTTTCTCATCATATTTAGTGCCCATTTTTTAGGAATCAAAAAAACATATCCGCAGTTTTATTTATATCTAAAATGCTATACTGTAATCGTGATAACAGGATTGTTAATCTATCAATTACTTTTTTGCTCTACTCAAATAGGAAAAATACATATCGTTGAATATGGATTTGGGGTGGGGTGGTTATTACTACTATTATCAATGATTATTAAAACTGCACAGAAACAAAAGCAAGAAACAATACAATATGTATTAGCCATGTCATTTGCCTTATTTTTTGTTAGTATCGGAATCCTTAATATCTGCATCGTTTCCGATGTAACAGGCAATACTTTTTTTAAAATTGGAACCACCTTTGAGTTTATAATTTTCACCTATTCCACAGCACATATCTTGGGTAAGAAAAGCAACAAAATAAAGCAGTATATCCGACATCAAAGTATTTTGGAAAACTCCAATATCAAGCTACAATCAAAACTTTATCAGGTCAACAACACCAAAATTAAAAAAACCGATTTTTTGAATATTTTTAAGTTACTCGAGTCTAATCTCACAAATGAAGGAGAATGGGCAAGTTTTAAACAAAAGTTTCAGGAATTAAACCCTCATTTTTTGTCTAATTTATATGAGAAGCATCCAGAATTATCCAAAAATGAAATCAGATTACTCACACTCGTAAAAATAGGGTTTACTCAAAAAGAGATTTCGAATATGTTGTTTATCACAGAGGGAAGTGTAAAAAAAGCAAAGCAACGGGTAAGAAAAAAAATTGCTATCAGTACTAATGTTACCCTATCAAACTATTTATCGATTTTTTAGCATTCTATCATCACTCCTCCTAAAAAAACCTCTTATTTTTAAAGTATTACCCCTATTGTCCCCTCTTTTGTCTCCCCTGTAAAAAGCATATTTACTCTGCTTTCTTTATAATTTTGATCTCACTGGAATTCTAGTAAAAATATTATCAAACAAAAAACTGATAATCTATTGAGGCAGCCGAAAATCATATAGAGTAGGCATCACCATTTTTTTTATAATCAAACAATTCATGAAAAAATTAGATTCGTTTACATCAAAAAAACTCGTCTTAGATATGAATAATATCCAGGGAGGATTATCTCCTGCAGCAGCAGCTAGACGTAATATCAGACATTGGATATCTAGAACGGATGTGGGGCATGGACCATCAAATGACTGGCCCGGACACGGGAACCTTGGATGGCTTTCCGGAACCCCTGCTAATCAAGCTCTTCCCGACAATGATCCCTTTGGAAACATATCGTTGGATACTAATTAAGAAAAAGCCTTCCCTGATTTCTTTGATCAGGGAAGGCCTCTAAAATATAGATAACCGATGAAAATAGGAATATTACTAAGTCAACAAGGAGATCCCTGCGGTCATGAAATATATCAATGGATCATATCTTTTGGGCATACCCCTGTAGCTATCTATGAAAAAGAAATATTAGAAAATGAAGCGCTTTTCCTTCATATATCGACTACTTCATTTGAGTTTCAGATTACAGATCTCCATGGAAATACATTTGATTTTACTGAAATAGATTTCTTTTTTCAAAGGACCTGGTCCTCTGAAAGAATAAAAACAACCAACAATGTGATAATTTCTGAAGAAGACAGTTTTAAATCTATAGAAATAACAGCTATCAGAGATTTTATTTTGAGATGGCTAAAGCAGCAAAAAAAACTCATAGGTTATAGTAGTCATCTTTCCAAAAACAAGCTAAGTCAGTTGTTAGTTGCCAGAAATTCAGGGTTTAAAATACCTCAAACTATCATAACCAAAAAAAAGAAAGACCTTCTATCTATATTTAAGAAAAAACAAATTGTTACCAAATCTATCCAAACAGAGTATATCAGTAAAGAGTCAGATGGGTATCGCACCAATTATTCAACAATTATAGATATTAACGATCTACCTGAGGAGTTTTTCCCTGCACTTTTTCAATCCAAAATAGAAAAAATATTAGAGTTAAGAATTTTTTATTTTTTGGGGGAATTTTATAGTGTAGCGATGAAACCAAATCGTAATGAGAAAGAAGTAGATATTCGCAAACTTTTGGCTAGCGACAGAACTATCAATTACCCTTATCAGCTCCCCAAAAAAATCGAAGGCTGCATAACTCTTTTAATGAAAACATTGGAGTTAGACATGGGATCATTAGATGTCATTCTTGATGTCGATCAAAATTATGTATTTCTAGAAGTTAATCCCCATGGACAAATAAGCATGGTTTCACAAGGTTATGGATACCCGCAGGTAGCAGAAAATATCGCAACGGCATTAACAAATAAAAACGGGCATTTCCAAAATGAAAAAATCAACAGTAATCATCGCACAAAACACGTCCGAACCCTTCAAAAAAATAAGAGTTTATGACAGAAGAATTTATCATAAGGGACTAAAAACATCCGCTTTTAGCTCTTCCAGATTTTATAAAAACATATCGCAATATGGTTAGTCAATGTACTCGATTTGCAATTACCGAAGGGTTCAGCAGAGAAATACTTATTAATTACGAAAAGGAAATTCAAGCCACTCCAAAAGGTTTTAGTAAATACCTCATAAACAAAGAGAAAGGAAACAAAGAATATGATAAATTCATAAGTGACAATGCTTTATATTCAATTCACCCAAAAGCAAATGGATATGTATGGAATTCATTCAGTTTTATTACAAATCTTATCATTGATATTTCAGTTAATACCATAGATACTCCCATATCCCCAATACTAAACGAATTATTAGTTGAAGCAATTGAAATACGATATCTGATAAGAAGTCAAAAAAAACTGGAACAGTATCTAACTAAAATTTCTGGAGTCAGTTTAAGAACCATTCATATTGTCATTAAGGATATGGAAGTTGATGAAAAATACCTAAGTCGGCTATTCTCGCACCCACTGATTAAAAACATTGCATTACCAATAAGTTTTAAAAAATCTTTAACCTTAGACGTAATACATAAAGATATGAGCCAAGGCATCAGTTTTTATGATCCAGAAGAAAAAAGTCTGATTAATCTACATATCACTCCTAGCTACGAATTAGTATCAGAATCTAAAGAATACCATACTTATTTTAATCGCAAATTATACATCAGCAGTTCATGTCAGGTAAAAAATGCTCCAGAGAGTACCGAAGAATTTGCTGATATTCGATTGATTGACTGTAAAGAATTAAAAACTATAGTACAAAGCATTGCTTTTCAAAAATACTGGAGGGTTACCAAAGATAACTGTGATGTATGCAGTGACTGTGAGTTTAGGAATATTTGTGTAGATCGCAGAATTCCCAAACAAAGAGAAGAACGATGGTATCATGAGAAAGAATGCAACTACAATCCATATATCAATAAATGGAAAGGAGAAACTGGATATGTATCTTTGCAGACAACAGGAATTATCAGTTCTGCCAAAACATTTCGTATTGATTCAGATAATGTAGCATATTTAAATCGAATACTCTGGGAAGAAATATAACGGTTATCATACTATTATGGAAGCCCTCCTTACCTACCTCAACAAAAATAAAGAATACAGTTAAATCCCCCTAACCGACACTTTATACATTATTATTTTGAACATCGTCTTTTATTAGAAGTTTTTGAAATCTAAGTTCCCTAATTTTTCTATTTTTACAAAAAAAGGGGTGCTTTGGATTTAATAAACCTTAGATTTTTAGATGTTTTAGACATTGTACTAGTTGCATTTCTGCTCTACTACGTATACAAACTCGTAAAGGGAACTGCTGCGATCAATATTTTTATAGGGATTGTTATTATTTATCTGGTATGGAAATTAACGCAGTTCCTCGATATGGAAATGTTAAGTAGTGTACTAGGAGAGTTCATTGGTGTAGGAATGTTTGCTCTGATTGTTGTATTTCAGCAAGAGATCCGGAAATTCCTTTTGATGATCGGTTCTACAAATTTCGGTAGAAGGCGAAAGTTTTTAAAACAACTAAAGTTTGTACGGGACAGCTCTGAGGAAATCGATACCGATGTTGCTTCAATTATTAAAGCCTGTAATAATATGGGAGTTTCCTATACCGGGGCGTTAATTATCCTCAAAAGAAACACTTCTCTTGATTTTGTAAAAAGCTCTGGTGATGCAATGGATATACAGGTAAACACTCCAATTATAGAAAGTATATTTTATAAAAACAGCACTCTACACGATGGTGCTATGATCATTGAAGATAATAAAATAGTTGCCACACGAGTTATTTTGCCTGTTACAAATGAACGAGACATCCCTCTTCGTTTTGGTCTCAGACATCGGGCTGCCATTGGGGTGTCTGAAAAAACAGATGCACTGGCATTGGTAGTCAGTGAGGAAACCGGACGAATTTCTTATATTAAAAATGGAAATTTTGTAGCATTTAAAGACATGTCAGAATTATCAAAAAAAATAAAACAGGATCTTTCATAAATCTCTATTATATAAGTTTCCTCAAACTCATTTCCGAACGAATTTGGTCAATAGTAGCCTGTTTTATTTTCTTTTAATCTTCAATAAACTGGGGTTTATTCTTTGATCCGTTTGAAAAATTCAGAGATATAGGTTTTTCCGATAGATATCGCATGATCTTTAATTAAGATTCTATTTCCTTCCACTTTTTCTATTTTGTTAAAATTCACAATATAAGATCGATGTACCCGGACAAAACCATCAGGCTTTAACTTTTCTTCCCAGTTATTCATACTATCCTGAATCAATATCTTTATTCCATCTCCCACAATAGATACATAATCTACTTCGGCCTTTATATAATCGATATCTGTTTTTCGTATTTTATGAAATGTTTTATCTGCATACACAAAAATCTCCGGGTTTTCCTGAGATCGTTCTTCTGGCGCAATTGCTTTTTGTATTCTGTGCACTGCTTTTAGAAAACGACTATACGAAAAAGGTTTTAGCAAATAATCTTCTACCGCTTCTTCAAAAGCATCTATGGCATAATCCCGATATGCTGTCGTAATAATCACTCTGGGTTTTTCATCCAGACTTTTTAGAAAGTCAAGTCCATTGATTTCTGGCAACTGCATATCTAAAAATAAAAAATCAGCTTCCTTCATTACTGACAACGGAAGATCTGTTGCTGATTCGTACACCCCGATACATTCTACATACGAAGTCCTCTCTATAAAATTAGTAAGCAACTGCTGTGCTGGCAATTCATCTTCTATTATAATACATTTCATATGTTCACACTGTTATAGCAATACGTATCTCAAATACGTCAAAAAAACTGCTTTTTATACAATCTTAATCTTATTACTTATTCATTAAATCTACAGTTAGCGTTACCTTAAAAATATTATTCTCTGTTGCTATTATCAATTCATGAGCTTCAGGATATAATAAGGTTAATCGTTTCTTTGTATTAGTCAGCCCAATACCACTGCTTTTCCAGATCGTCTCCTGATTATCAGAATATTTTGAATCATATTGATTTTCTACATAGAGATGCAATTTCTTTTCTTTAAGTTTAATATCTATGATCAACGGAATTTTTTTACCTTTTGCTACACTTGAATATTTAAATGCATTCTCTATAAACGGAATGAGAAGTAATGGAGGGATCTTTTGTGAAAGATCATCCGTAGTACTCTTAAAATTAATTTCTATTTTATCTGCTAGTCTTGCTTTTTGCAAAGAGATATAGTCTTCTATAAAAGTAATCTCTTTACTTAATTCCACTCTGTTCTTACCTCCTTCATGCAACATATAATGTAGATTGTCTGACAACTTTAAGATTTTATCCGGCAACCCTTCATCTTTTAGTAAGGCGTTAGAATACAACATATTCAATGTATTGAAAAGAAAGTGAGGATTCACCTGTGCTTTTAAGCCATTAAGTTCCGCATTGATCCGATTTCTTTCGCTTTTCTCTAAAGCTCTTTGATTCATAATATTTTTCTTAAATCCCCAAAATGCTAAAAAGAATATATTTACAAACAGGTATTCTGCCAGTCTGCTAAAAAAGCAAATCCTTATATGACAATACATACATGAGATAACACTCCAATAACAACTAACATACACCATTAACAACATTAAAATCACCCACACAAGAATAACAAAAGTCCTATTAGAAACTTTTTTAAATATAAAATAAGCCAGGTACACACTCGAACTAATAAATAAAAGCTCAATTCCTTCTTTTTCTACATCAAAATGATAGTGATCCTCCCAACCTTTCTCCATCACTGGATAGAAAAAATAAATCACCCAGAATGCTATATGAAATATAATCTCTAATTCCCTGATATTTTTGTACTTCATAAAATCCATGTCATAAATTTACATCTTTAATCCATTACCCCACTTTCATACTGCTTTTGTTTTTTATTTCTCTTTTTTATATCACCACTTCTGAAATTATAGGTACAAGAAAATGACACTATTCTGGATAAGGGTTTATAATTAGAATTTTCATAAAACCCCGAGCCAAAACTTCTGTTCCTATAACGACGTTGATTAAATACATCATCTAAGGTGACATTCAGATTCATTCGCCCATCTAACATCTTATACCTCACCCCTGCACTTACATAATTCACCTGTCTGGACGTCGAATAGAACCCTTTACTCTCTCCTTGATAATTCCACGTAGCATTTGCCCTAAGTTTTTTTGACAACTTTATCTGATTTCTAAATGTAATATTATAATTCTCTCTATAATCATTAAAGAATTCTTCTGCTACCGTTGCATCATTGCGGCTCTCTTCTCTATTATAATTAAAGCTCAAATCATTATCCAGCCATTTGGTTGGATTAAGTCTCATGCTTAGACTCCCTCCATACCCTTCAGTTTTTCCAATATTATCCACAGTTGTAACAGTCACTCCCTCTTCGTTTAGAAAACGAATGGTCTGTATGAAGTTTTTCTTTAGTCTAAAATACACTGATGGATAGACTTCTATAATCCCTTTTTTAAACTGATATGACAATTCCATATTATCAGAAAATTCAGGTTCCAAATCAGGGTTCCCTACAAAAACTGCATACTGATTCCCCTGGGTTGTAAGTGGGTTTAATTGTCTTAGACCCGGTCTGGATGTTCTCTTGTTATACCCAAAAGCAATCGTGTGGTAATCATTATATGTATAACTCAGATGAAGAGAAGGAAATACATTAAAAAAATTGTTTTTTATTCGGGTGTTTTGCAATACAAAATCTCCAGTATTCTTATAATCTTCTGCCCGCAAACCTCCCTGAATATCAACATTATACAATTTCGTTGTTAAAATTACATAAGCTGCATGTGTTTCCTGATCGTTTATTAATTGATTTACATTTTCTAATACTCCTAATTCATTCTCTTCATCACTTTTACTATCCAGTCGCTGAAACTCCCACAAGTATCCTGCCTCCAACTTTAATTCATCGTTAATCGGTACATTATAATCTCCGGAAACATTCGATATGAACACATTATTTATTATCTGATTATCTGCAATTATTCCTTCTGGAACAATCGTATTCCTCAAGTCATTTTTATTATCAGAAAGTTTTGCATCAATTTCGAAAAAATGTTCTTGATTATTAAAGAAATGTCTATAATTGAATCCGTAATTCAATGTTTTATGAATATGAGGATTCAGAGTTCGTTGAGACGTAACTTCTTCTCCTCTTTCTTCTATAAAATTAGTATTGATATCATGAGAATTATCTGTAAAATCTACCCCTAAAGAAAACTCATTATTTTTATTCGGAAACCAATCAAGTCCTGTATTAAACCGGAAAACATCTCCATTAAAATCAAAATGATTTTTTTGTTCAAAAGGATTTTCTCCTATTCTCTCCTGCAGTCCATCACCTTCAAAAAGCAATTTTCTGTATGAACCTCCTACTTTATAATTCACTTTTTCCTTTCCATACCCTAATGACACTCCCGCATTATAACCGCCTAGTGTATTTCCTCCGATATCAGCATTGAAATTTACTCCTTTTTGAACTTTCTTATTCGTAATGATATTGATAATTCCTGTTAGCCCATTTGCTCTATATTTAGCCGATGGAGAAGTAATCACCTCTACTTTATTTATTTCATTAGCAGGTATCTGCCGTAACAATTCATTAACACTCAACGGAGAAGGTTTCCCATTAACTAGCACATTTACATTCTGACTCCCTCTTAATGAAATATTACCATTCTGATCTGTACTGATATCCGATAATTGTTCCAAAACCTGAGAGGCACTACCTCCTGCTGCCAATATATCTTTCCCTACATTGATAACTTTTTTATCTATCAGTTGCGTCACTGTTGTTTTTTCTCCTACTACCACCACTTCATCTAAGGACGATACTTCTGCTAACAGGGTAATATCTTTCTTTAATGCTCCTTTTACCTCTACATTCAAAGAAAATTTTTGATAGCCCATAAACTCTATTTCGAGCATATATCTTCCCGCTTCAATTTCTAAAAAATAATTTCCATCGTCATCAGTAATTCCTCCTTTTAAGAACGCTCCTGTTTCTTTTTTTAACACAACAGTAGCATAAGGAATTGGAGCCTGTGTTTCACTATCCTTAACAACACCAGAAATACTTTGAGAACAAACAAATTGACTCCACAAAATCGACATAATCAACAATAATAACCGTATCATAACTTATAATCCTTTACGTTTTTGACACGAAAATATGCCATACATACAGCTATGATTAATTATATCTGTGAAAGTAACAATATTGTCTGTGAACGCTTTTTTACACTTATTACACTAAAGTTCTGATGTCGCAAATTGAACTTCGTATAGGTTTCGGTAGTACCCCTTCTCCAAACGCAGTAACTCTGAATGATTTCCTTGTTCTACGATTTCACCCTGATCCATAACGATGATTGTATCAGCATTTTTTATTGTAGCTAGTCGATGTGCAATTACAATAGAAGTTCTTCCTTTAGTTATTTTATCTGTTGCTTCTTGTATTAACTGCTCACTATAGGAGTCCACAGAAGAGGTCGCTTCATCTAATATGAGAATAGATGGATTCGCTACATAAGCTCTCAAAAAAGAAATTAATTGTCGTTGTCCGGAAGAAAGCATTGCTCCTCTTTCTTTGACATTATAATCATATCCTCCGGGAAGGCTTTCTATAAACGCATGAATACCTATTTCTTTAGCTGCCTTATAGACTTGTTCTTTTGTTATATCTGGATTATCTAGTGTTATATTATTCATCACCGTATCTGCAAACAGAAACACATCCTGAAGTACAACACCTATGTATTTTCTTATTTTCTTTAGTTCCAGTGTTTTTATATCAACCTGATCGATAGAAATAACCCCGCTATCTATTTCATAGAATCTATTCAACAAATTGATAATGGTTGATTTACCGGCACCTGTTGCTCCTACAATCGCTACAGTTTCACCTGCCTTAACATCAAATGAAATTCCTTTTAGTACTTCTTCATTCGCTACATAGCTAAACCGAACATTAGAAAATTCAATATTGCCTTTTACCGTTTTCAATACTCCTGTTCCTGAATCCTCTATCACTGCATTTGTATCTAATACCCCGAACACTCTTTCCGCTGCCACCATTCCCATCTGTAAGGTATTAAACTTATCAGCTATTTGCCTTAATGGTCTGAAAAGCATTTGAGAGAGTTCTATAAATGCCACGACTACTCCAAGCGTCAGTTCTTCTCCATAGGCTGCTTTTAACCCTCCGAACCATACAATTAATCCTATAGTAATTGAACTTGCCATTTCTGCAATAGGAAAAAAGATAGAGTTATACCAAACGGTTTTAATCCATGCTTTTTTATGTTTATCATTAATCTCTTTAAATCTTCTATACTCCGTCTTTTCTCTCACAAAAAGTTGTACGATCTTCATTCCTGAAATTCGCTCCTGCACAAAAGAATTGAGATTAGAAACCTGTGTTCTTACTTCTTCGAAAGCAGCCTTCATCTTTTTCTGAAAAACCCGAGTAGCATACAAGACCAATGGCAATACTACAAAAACCAATAAAGTAAGCTTCCAACTTTTGGAAAGCATAAAACCAATAATCACCAACATCTTCAGAAGGTCACTAATAATTACAAAAAGTCCTTCACTAAAGATACTGGCAATTGTTTCTATATCACTAACTGCTCTTGTAACCAGCCTACCTACTGAAGAGGTATCATAATATTGTTTCTTAAAACGCAACATATGATCGAACAGCCGTACCCGGATATCTCTCACTACCACTTGCCCTAACCAATTAGCAAAATAGATAAACAACAACTGAAATAACACCTCTAGCAGTAAAACTCCCAAGATGATCGTTATATAATAAACAAGTAACTCCCTATCCTTAGGGATGATCGCCATATCAATTGCCTTTTGCAGAAAATTAGGTCTCAAAACCGCAAATACAGAAAGTAATATCGCTGCTACCCCTACAAAATAAAATGTAATTTTATATGGGTCTGTGTAACCAATCAGCCTTCTAAACAATTTAATATCAAACGCTTTACCCGTTTTTTTCGCCATTCAAATAAATATTTTGAGGATACTTAACTTCAGTAAGAAACAGTCCCTGAGCCGGTACAGAATAACCCGCATTACTTCTGTTTTCACTTTCAATTATAACTTCCAAATCACATAGTTCCAGTTTCCCTTCACCTATTTCAATCAGTGTTCCCACAATTGCTCTAACCATATTCCTCAGAAACCGATTCGCACTAATCATAAAAACCATACGATCTCCTTTCGTCTTCCATTCTGCATTTGTTATAGTACAATTATACGTTTTTACATCTGTTTTAGACTTACTAAAACATTTAAAGTTGGTATAGTTTAACAACATTTTGGCAGCCCTGTTCATCTTATCTAAATCCAGTTCCTTTTTCACATAATAACTTGTACCTGTTCCAAAAGGGTCTTTCCTTACATTTACAAAATACTCATAAGACCTGCTCAGAGCATCAAATCTCGCATGCGCATCATCAGTAACTCTATCCACACTATGTATCGCAATATCAACAGGCAACAACGAATTCAACTTATAGGTAAGTAACTCTTCATCTATTGAAGTTATTACATCAAAGTGTGCCATTATTTTTCGGGCATGAACTCCTGCATCCGTTCTACCTGCTCCTACAATCTCTATATGAGTCCTGAGTAAAGTAGAAAGTGCTGTCTCTAAAACTTCCTGTACCGATATGGCATTGGGCTGACGTTGCCATCCATGATAATTTGTCCCTTTATAAGATAACTCTATAAAATATCTCAAAGCATTATAGTATTTTTGCGATAAAACAAGCACAAATATACTTTTTCTAATTGAGTCAAAGATTTTTTTCAATCAGCTTCTCAAACAGAAATAACATATATTCATATCAAACCGCTGTGAAAAAAATATTACTCTTAAGTGACACACATAGTTATATAGACGATCGAATTCTCCATTATGCAAAAGAGGCTGATGAAGTATGGCATGCCGGAGACATTGGCGACCTCAAGGTTACTGACGCAATAGAAGCTATTACTCCCCTCAGAGCTGTATATGGAAATATAGATGACGATACAATCAGACGAACATTTCCTTTAGATCAGCATTTCAACTGTGAAGGCGTATCTGTATGGATTACTCATATTGGAGGATATCCTCCTAAATACAACAAGATGACACGGGACAAAATTCGCCAAAACCCTCCTCACTTATTTATATGTGGTCATTCCCACATATTAAAAGTAATTCCTGACAATAAAATAGGAACCTTACACATGAATCCAGGAGCAGCCGGTAAACACGGATTTCATAAAATGAGAACAATGCTACGCTTCACATTAGATAAAGGCAAAATTGAAAACCTAGAAGTTATTGAACTTGGAAAAAAATAATATAAAAAAAACTCGAAGTTGGCATACTTCGAGTTTTTTAACGCACTAATACTACTAAGATTTTAGGTTCATCGTAATCGATCTACAGATTTTACAAGATGCTCATCCTTTTTGATAGCTTTATTCGCTATCACTAATAAAACGATAGAAATGATAGGAATAAGCATCCCAATACCTTTCTCAGAAACTACAGTTTCTCCAGATACATTTAGAGACCAATAAACGAATAGTCCTAGTAAAATAAAGTTTAATAAGATATTGATACGCCCCAAAACAAATTGAAGCTTTCTATTTTTAAACATAAAGATAGCAATTACCGCTATCAACGCTATTACACTATAAATTCCGAGAAGGAAAGGGCTTTGAATCACATGTAACTCTTGTCCTTCTACTCCAAATCCATATGATAAAAAATTACTCACCCCTGCTGACAAAATCGCAACAAACAGTAAATAAACACTTTGAACTCTTTGAATCATTAATATAATGTAATTACGTAAAATGCAAAAATAAGAGTTTCTTTTTATAAATATGTTTAAATTATTAAAAATAAAGTCGTATAATTGCACCACAAATCGTAACACCTTAGAACAAGGTCATTTATCTTCTAAATAAAATTTTCCCGTAAATTCTTCTTTAGAAAGTTTAAAATTCATTACCAAAAAAAAAGCGTAACTATTTTTATAAGTTTATAATGTTAGAAATTTCTGAATTAAAAGCAAAAAAGCTTCCTGATTTGCAGGAAATTGCAAAAAACCTCAATGTCCCCAAATTTCGCACATTGAAAAAACTAGACTTAGTTTATCAAATACTTGACCATCAAGCAGCAAACCCAGAAAAAATAAAATCTGCTACCCTTCCTAAAAAAGAAGAATCCTCTTCTAAAGCAGAAGCTAAGCCTACTGAAAAACCTGCTAGACCAAGAAGAACACGAACAAAAAAGACCGAGGACACAGCTGTCAATAAAACCAACAAACCTGTTTCTCAAAAAAACACAGAAACAGCCCCTGTTCAAAACAAAGAAGAAAAAGCTCCTGTTAAAAAGGACAATAAAAAACCTACTTCTTCCAAGGAAACCAAAAGAACTCCAACAAATAAAGAGGAGAAAAAAAATACACCCTCTCACAATAAAGAGGAGAAAAAAGACAACAATCGCCCAAAAAATAATAACAATAATGGCGATAAGCAGCAAAATAAGAACAGGAACAACAACCACAACAACAAGAAAGAAAACGGAAATCACGACAACAGGAACAGATACAAAGAACCTGATTTCGAATTTGATGCAATCATAACCAGTGAAGGTGTTTTAGACATCATGCAAGATGGATATGGTTTTTTAAGATCAAGTGATTACAATTACCTTTCTTCTCCTGATGACATCTACGTATCACAATCTCAGATTCGACTTTTCGGTCTAAAAACAGGAGACACTGTATTAGGACAAGTACGCCCTCCCAAAGAAGGTGAAAAATACTTTCCTTTAATTAAAGTAAACAAAATAAACGGACTAGATCCTCAGGTAGTAAGAGACCGTGTTTCTTTCGAGCATCTAACTCCACTTTTTCCTCAGGAAAAATTTAATATTGCAGAAAAACAAAGCACAATTTCCACCAGAATCATGGATCTTTTTGCCCCTATTGGAAAAGGTCAAAGAGGAATGATTGTATCTCAACCAAAAACTGGTAAAACAATGCTTCTTAAAGACGTAGCCAATGCAATTGCTGCAAATCACCCAGAAGTATACCAAATGATTCTTCTGATAGATGAAAGACCAGAAGAAGTTACAGATATGCAGCGAAATGTAAAAGGAGAAGTGATCGCCTCTACATTTGACAAAGAAGCTATTGAACACGTAAAAGTAGCAAACATTGTATTAGAAAAAGCAAAACGATTAG
Organism: Aquimarina sp. TRL1; assembly: GCF_013365535.1. Classification (NCBI taxonomy): domain Bacteria; kingdom Pseudomonadati; phylum Bacteroidota; class Flavobacteriia; order Flavobacteriales; family Flavobacteriaceae; genus Aquimarina; species Aquimarina sp. TRL1. The sequence continues at coordinate 490,279 of NZ_CP053590.1, forward strand.
TAGAGTGTGGTCATGATGTGGTTATTCTATTAGACTCTATCACACGATTAGCCAGAGCATACAACACCGTACAACCACCAAGTGGTAAAATATTAAGTGGTGGGGTTGACGCCAATGCTCTACACAAACCAAAAAGGTTCTTTGGTGCCGCTCGTAATATAGAAGGAGGAGGATCTCTTTCGATTATTGCCACAGCACTAACAGAAACAGGATCTAAAATGGACGAAGTTATCTTTGAAGAATTCAAAGGTACCGGTAACATGGAACTTCAATTAGATAGACGCATTGCTAACAGAAGAATATTCCCGGCTATTGATCTTATCTCTAGTAGCACAAGAAGAGATGATATTCTACTTGACGACACCACTATTCAAAGAATGTGGATCATGAGAAAGTACTTAGCAGACATGAACCCTGTAGAAGCTATGGAGTTCATTAACGATCGTTTCAAACAAACCAGAAATAATGACGAATTCCTCATATCAATGAATGGTTAAAAAGTCTAAATAACAATATTTTAAAGCGATCATCTTTTCGGTGATCGCTTTTTTTTATTTCTTTAAAAGAAAGTTTTCAGCAACAAACAAGACTAAGATTAACAAACTCTAAAAAAACATATCATGAAATTTCAGTTATACCTTATATATGTATATACTATATTAATAGTAAGCTGCAAAGGAAACAGCCAAGACAAAACTCCTCCAGCTCCCCAAAAAGAAATTCAACCAAAAGAAGTTATCAGTAAAGACGGCTTTAAAAGAGCCTATTTCGCAAGTGGTTGTTTCTGGTGTGTAGAAGCAATCTATGAAAATACTAAAGGCGTTAAAGAAGCCATTTCAGGCTACTCTGGAGGACACACAAAAAACCCTACTTACGAATCAAGCAACACAGGACGTACGGGGCACGCCGAAGCTGTCGAAGTCATATACAACCCTAAAATCATTTCTTTTGAAAAATTAATTGATATTTATTTTGCCACACAAAACCCAACACAAGTAAACGGACAAGGTCCCGATCACGGCTCTCAATACAGATCAATTATTTTTTACCAAAACAAAGAACAAAAAGATATTATACACCAAAAGAAAACAGCATTATCAAAAAAAATAAATCGTAAAATAGCTGCAGAAATCCTTCCTTTTCAAAAATTTTGGATCGCTGAAGACTATCACCAAGATTACGAAAAAAAGCATCCTTACAATAGATATATACTGAATGTTTCTGTCCCAAGATTAAAGAAATTACAAAATAAATTTCCTGATTTAGTAAAGAAAAGACATTAAAAAAAAAGCTGAAATTTTACGTTTTGCAAAAAGTTCAAAAACATGAAACAGAACCGACAACCTTGCAATATTTTCTGTTAAAAATCCGATGTAATACAACAAAACATCGTCAAAAAACACAAAAATAGACTTACAAAAAATAAGTTTTAACTAAAATAAAGTGCAACTTCTTTGGCTTTTTAATATTTATTTGATACATTTGTTAGTGTGTTAATAGATTTCTTTTCAGAACTTTGACTTAAAAAGTTAAAGTTTTACTTGAATTCTTTATCGCAAACACCTTATAATCAACAAGTTATATTTTGACGGTTATAAGTGTTAAAAATTAAAATTTAGAACTAAAATTAAGAATAGATAGAAAATAAATACTCAGAAAAGCCCAATCTACTAAGTATTTTATTGAATTTTTGAAACCCGTAAATACAGAAGTTATGAAATCATTTTTTACATTTATCTTACTCGCGGTGATAACTTTTCCTACCGTAACTAATGCACAGATGTCTGAACGATATCTAATGTCTGCAGCAAAATTACAAGTTCATAGTGGACCTGGTCGTAACTATAACATAATTGCAGAAGTTCCTCAAGGAACACAAGTATATGTAATCAGCTCTGAATATGGAGACTGGAGTACTGTACAACACAAAAATATTAACGGATTTGTCTTAACGAAATTACTTACAGAAGACAGCCGTATTGCAGAAGCAGAAAGAGCTGCCAAGGAAGCTGAAGCTAAAAAGAGAGCTGCTCAAGCTGCTGTAGCAAAAGCAATTGCAGATGCAGAAGCTGCAAAAAAGGCTGCTGAAGAAGCTGCTAGAAGAGCTATTGCAGATGCTGAGCGCTTAAAAAGAGCTGCAGAAGCAAATGCTGCCTTAGCTATCGCTGATGCTGAAGCTGCAAAAAGAAATAAAATGACTGCTGCCGAAAGAGCCAGAGCAGAAGCTGAAGAAACAAGAAGAGCTGTTGAAAAAGCAAATCAAAGAGCACTTAATAGCGATGTAGCTTCTACTCCTATTGAGTCTACTACTCCTTCTTACGGATCTAACAGAAACAGAGCTACATCTGCCCCTATAGCAGTAAGCAAAGAAAATAAGTTTGTAGGATGGAAGAAGAAAACATATAAATCTGGAGCAACTCCTAAATCATTTGAGAAATTCAAGCCTTCTTTTAACTACAAATTAGATAACTATCTAAAAATAAATGTAGGTAAAAACACAGATGTAGTTATCAAGTTATACAAAATGGGTAAAACTGAAAAAGATGACAAATGTATCCGTGTTACATATATCAAAAACAGCTCTACTCAGTACATAAGAAACATCCCTGAAGGAGAGTACTATGTAAAAATTGCTTATGGTAAAGAGTGGATGGAAACTGTTAAAGGAGGAAAGCCATATGGACAATTTACTCAAAATGCTCTTTATGAAAAAGGTGAAGACATCTTAAACTTTAACCCTATTAAAACTGACAAAGGGATCAATGTTCCTTCTTACACACTATCTTTAGATCTATTATCTAATGGAACTCTAGGATATGGAGATGGTAAAGGAGATGACAACATTACTCCTGATAGTTTTAACGACTTTTAAGAGTCTCCTCTCAATAAAAAACATAGATTTCATAACATAATAAAAAGAGCACTGCTTTGCAGTGCTCTTTTTATTTAACACAATTTTCTTCCCCCTTCCTCTATTCACGAACAACCTTTCCTATAAAACATTCTCTTCTTTCACCTAATAATACCAAACCCAAACAATGTTTAGCTTTTCTACAAAACAATAAAGTTTTCAGAAAGTTCCTCTTATCAAAGAGAGATATTTTTTATTCAAAATACTCTTATACGCACAAAATCAGTACTACTCTATACACTCTAAACAAATATTTCGTATTAAAAAACCTCTGATATGATATTCATATCAGAGGTTTTAATATCGTTAACTATCCTGTAAAGAACTATCTACTTTATAGACTACAATTTATTTCTTTTTACCATTTGCCTCATGTCTCTCCCTAGCCAATAATGTATTTTTTAACAGCATCGCAATAGTCATTGGTCCTACTCCTCCTGGTACAGGTGTAATATGAGATACTTTCTTACTCACATTTTCATAATCAACATCTCCCACAATTCTATATCCTTTTTCTGTAGATTCATCAGGCACTCTTGTAATTCCAACATCAATCACTACTGCATCATCTTTCACCATTTCCGCTTTTAAGAAATTAGGCACTCCTAAGGCCGAAATAACAATATCTGCCTGAGATATAATCTGAGTAATGTTTTTGGTATGACTATGCGTTAAAGTCACTGTGGAGTTTCCAGGCCACCCTCTTCTCCCCATCAAAATACTCATAGGACGCCCTACAATATGACTTCTCCCTATCACTACAGTATGTTTTCCTTTTGTATCAACTTCATAACGCTCCAAAAGCTCTAATATCCCAAAAGGAGTTGCTGGAATAAAACTAGACATATCCAATGCCATTTTACCAAAATTCGTTGGGTGAAAACCATCCACATCTTTATCAGGATCTATAGCTAAAAGTACTTTTTGAGTATTAATCTGTGGCGGTAATGGCAATTGAACAATAAATCCATCAATATTATCATCTTCATTCAATTCGGCAATCTTAGACAGCAATTCTATTTCACTAGTTGTACTAGGCATTTTCACCAAAGTAGATTCAAACCCCACGCGCTCACATGCCCGTACTTTACTCCCGACATATGTAAGACTTGCCCCGTCATTACCAACTATAACAGCTGCTAAATGAGGCACTTTTTCTCCTCTTTTTTTTATTTTCTTTACTTCAGCTGCAATTTCGTCTTTGATGTCATTACTGACTTTTTTTCCATCCAGGATTTCCATAAACCTACTTTATTCTAAAAAAATTATGTGTTGAATCTTATTATTTCATTTTATTCATCATCTGCATCATACGTTTGCCTCCGCCTCCTTGCATCATTTTCATCATCTTACTCATCTGGTCAAATTGTTTCAACAATTGATTTACCTGCTGAATTGATGTTCCAGAACCTTTTCCTATTCTTTTCTTTCTACTTGCATTTATTATTTGAGGTTTTGCTCGCTCTCCCGGTGTCATAGAATGAATAATTGCTTCAATATGCTTAAAAGCATCATCATCAATATCCACATTCTTCATCATTTTTCCTGCTCCAGGGATCATTCCAATCAGATCCTTCATATTCCCCATCTTTTTTACCTGTTGGATTTGTTTAAGAAAGTCATCAAACCCGAATTGATTTTTAGCAATCTTTTTCTGAAGTTTTCTAGCTTCCTCTTCATCAAATTGCTCCTGTGCTCTTTCTACAAGAGACACAACATCTCCCATTCCTAGAATACGATCTGCCATACGAGAAGGATAGAACACATCAATAGCTTCCATCTTTTCTCCTGTACCTATAAATTTAATAGGCTTGTTAACGACCGATTTAATAGAAATAGCCGCTCCTCCCCGGGTATCCCCATCTAGTTTTGTAAGGATTACTCCATCAAAATTAAGAACATCGTTGAAAGCTTTTGCTGTATTCACTGCATCTTGTCCTGTCATAGAATCCACTACAAACAAAGTCTCATGTGGTGTGATTGCTTTATGGATATTAGCGATCTCTGTCATCATTTCTTCATCAATCGCTAATCGCCCTGCTGTATCAATAATCACTACATTAAATCCATTCTCTTCAGCGTGAGCTACCCCTGCTTTTGCAATAGCAACAGCATCCGTATTCCCTCTATCACTAAATACCTCTACATCTATCTGTTCTCCTACTACATGTAACTGATCAATTGCCGCTGGTCGGTAAATATCACATGCTACTAATAAAACCTTCTTTGTTTTCTTCGTTTTAAGATAATTAGCAAGTTTTCCTGAAAAAGTCGTTTTTCCTGATCCTTGCAATCCGGACATCAAAATTACAGATGGCTTCCCTGATAAATTAACTCCTGCAGCATCACCTCCCATCAAAGCTGTCAGCTCATCTTTGACTAGTTTCACCATTAATTGCCCGGGCTTCAGGCTTTTTAATACATCTTGCCCCAAGGCTTTTTCTTTTACTTTAGAAGTAAAATCTTTTGCTATTTTATAGTTAACATCCGCATCAACTAATGCTCTACGAACTTCTTTTAATGTTTCTGCTACGTTAATTTCTGTAATCTGACCGTGGCCTTTAAGAATATGTAACGCCTTATCTAACTTATCACTTAAATTATCAAACATATGCTTTCTTAATGTTTTGGATCTCTACTATTAGCAGCAGAGTAGAAAAATGCAAATTTAAGGATTTGAAGTGTATTTATAAAGAGGGTTTCATTATTATCTTGTTTTTTAAACTTCTATAAAAAACCAGGTATTTTATTTCTGTTTTCTAGAATTTATCAAGCTATTTTTCTCAAAAACAAAAAAGCCACCTGTATAAAACACAAGTGACTTTTTTTTATTAGCATTACGATGCTGAGTCTTACATCCTGGAAGGAACATTAATTCCCAGCAAAGCAAAAGAAGACTTAATCGTTTCTCCTACTAAATTTGAGAGTTTTACTCTAAATTTTTTCTCTTCTTCAGTGGTCGCCCCAAAAATGGACACATTCTGAAAAAATGAGTTATAACTTTTTACCAAATCATATGCATAATTCGCCACCAATGCCGGACTCATTTCCTTAGCAGCATTCTGAATTACTTCTGGAAATTGCTCCAATTGCTTGATAACCTCTCTCTCTTTTGGATGAAGAATCACTGCTGTTTCTGATCCTTTCCAATCAAAATCTGCTTTCCTAAGAATTGCTTGTATTCTGGCATATGTATATTGTATAAAAGGTCCTGTATTCCCCTGAAAGTCTACAGACTCTTCGGGATTAAAAAGAATTCGCTTTCTCGGATCTACTTTTAAGATATAATACTTTAATGCGCCAAGACCTATAGTATTGTACACTTCTCTTTTCTCTTCTTCACTATAACCATCTAATTTCCCTAGCTCTTTTGATATTTCTCCGGCAGTGGTTGCCATTTCTTTTATCAAATCATCGGCATCTACCACAGTCCCTTCTCTACTTTTCATCTTCCCACTAGGCAGATCAACCATTCCATAGCTTAGGTGATGTAAGTTTGAAGCCCAATCATACCCTAGCTTTCTAAGAATTAAAAACAACACTTTGAAATGATAATCTTGCTCATTCCCTACCGTGTAAATCATTCCTCCAACATCGGTATTATCTTTTACCCTTTGGATCGCCGTTCCTATATCCTGCGTCATATATACAGCTGTTCCATCGCTTCTTAGCACCAATTTTTCATCCAAGCCTTCATCTGTCAAATCACACCATACAGACCCATCTTCTTTCTTAAAAAATACGCCTTTAGAGAGCCCTTCTTCTATATTATCTTTTCCTAACAAATAGGTATTACTCTCATAATAATAGCTATCAAAATCAACCCCTAACGCCGTGTATGTTGTTTCAAATCCATCATAAACCCATTGATTCATTGTTTTCCACAAAGCAACTACTTCTTCATCTCCTGCCTCCCATTTTCTAAGCATTTCCTGCGCTTCCAGGAAAATAGGAGCCTCTTTTTTAGCCTCTTCTTCTGTTTTTCCTGATTCGACTAATTCAGCTATTTGTTTTTTATACTCCTGATCAAATTTCACATAGTAGTTTCCTACCAATTTATCCCCTTTTAATCCCGAAGTTTCTGGGGTTTCCCCATTAGCAAATTGCTTCCAGGCGATCATCGATTTGCAAATATGGATTCCTCTATCATTAATGATTTGAGTTTTATACACTTTTTTACCACTCGCCTTAATAATCTCAGCAACACTATACCCTAATAAGTTATTTCGTATATGCCCTAAGTGCAATGGCTTATTTGTATTCGGGGAGGAATATTCCACCATAACCGCCTTATCTCCAGGAGTCGGTTCTACATATCCATAATTGGTTTCTTTTTCTATATCAGCAATAAGGCTGAGATAATATGCATCTGACACTACCAGGTTCAAAAATCCTTTTACAACATTAAAAGCACTGATTTCTTCCACCGTGCGAACAAGATACTCTCCTATAGCTTCTCCTATCTGAACAGGATTACCTTTTACAACCCTTAACATTGGAAATACTACTACTGTAATATCTCCTTCAAATTCTTTTCGGGTTGCTTGAAATTCAACAGTCTCTAAAGTAGCTTTATAAAGCTCTAGCACTGCTGCTTGTACGTGTTTTGAAATCGTTTGTTGTAAAGTCATTTTATAAGCCTTTCTGACATTAAAGATTTTATCTTTTGGCAACCGATTTATGGCATCTTTTCTTTCTAAACTCATACAAAAGTTCCCTTTTCATCCGCATAGAATACTACGATTTCCACAAAATCAATCTTGCCTTATAATGAAGCTGCAAAGATAATAGATTTCCGACGTACTTTTAACCTTTGCTCATCATTTCCATACTTCATAACAGAACTCCATAAAAAAAGCGATATGTTGATTTACATATCGCTTTTTGCTTAGTTATATTATTACATTATTCCTGATCTACAAAATCAGAAAGAACTTTATTTTCTAACACCCGAAGAGTATTATCTCTAACTTCGATCATAAGTCCATGAACTGTACAGGCATCTTCATCCGGACAATCATCGCATTTTTCATAAAAATTAAGACTTACACAGGGCAACATCGCTATGGGACCTTCCAACACTCTAATAATGGAAGCCATTGTGATATCTTCTGCTTTTTTTAGCAAATAATATCCTCCACCCTTACCTTTTTTAGAACCTAAAATTCCATTTTTACGCAGTGTCAGCAGGATACTCTCTAAAAATTTTTGAGATATATTTTCATTTTTGGCTATCTCAGAGATCAAGACTGGTTTATCAGACTTCTTTCTGGCTATATAGGTCAATGCCTTTAAGCCATATTTTGTTTTTTTAGAAAGCATACAATCAATTCAATTACTTCTTTGGCAGAAAAACTTCTGCCATCATGCACCTTGCACTTCCCCCTCCTAATGTTTCTATAGTAGTTAGGTCACTATGTAAAATTAAGCAATGCTTTTCTATTTTAAAAATCTGTTCTTTTGTCAGACTATTATATGCAGAAGAGGACATCACCAAATACCTTTTATCCTCTTCTCCAACCACTTGAAGCATATTTCCTGCAAATTGATGTACCTGCGCTTCCGTAATTGCGATAACTTCTTTTCCGTCTTCTTTCAAATGTTTCAAAACATTCTTTCGTTCTTTTTTATCATCGATACTGTCCAAACAGACAATTGCCAATGTTTCTCCTACTCCCATCATCACATTCGTATGATAAATAGGCAGCCTTTCTCCTGCTACAGTCTGATATGCTGTAAAAATAACTGGAGTATATTCAAAATCTTCACAGAATTCAATAAACAATTCTTCATCTGCTCTAGGAGATAATGCACAATACGCCTTTCTGTGTTTTCTGTCTAAAATCAGACTTCCGGTTCCTTCTAAAAAGATATTTTCTTCTTCTGCCAACGTATAATCAATCACATTCTTGATTTCAAAACCAGCATCTTCGACGGCTTCCAACACCTCTTGACGTCTTTCTTTTCGTCTATTCTCAGCAAACATCGGGTATAAGCCAATATCTCCATTCTCATGAAATGAGACCCAGTTATTAGGGAATACAGCATCTGGTGTATCATGAGCGGGATCATCATTCACAACAATCACATGAACTCCAACTTTCTTTAATGCTTCAACAAAAGCATCAAATTCTTGCTGTGCTTTGCTATTAGCAGTTGCTGCCAATATGCCACCGTCTTCCTGATAATAATTATTAACCGCCGTTTGCTCATTCATCCTGAATTGAACAGGGCGGATCATCACAATAGTATTAGTTACTTGCTTTTCCAACATCTTTATCTTAACTCAACATTTTTTCGGTAATGGTTGCTGTTGCAGCTTTCAACACATCAAAGGCTGCTTCTGCCATTCTGTTTCCTTTATTATCCAGCGTAGGATTCACTTCTACTACTTCAAAACAAACTACTTTCTTCGTTTCTATAAATTGCTGAATAATATAAATAGCTTCTTCTATATCAAACCCCTTGGAAACCGGTGTTCCAGTTCCTTTGGATATCAAATCACAATCCATACTATCCACATCAAACGACACATAAACGACATCACAGGCATCTAATCGCTCAATTGCTTCCTTCACGCATTGTTCAAACCCCCGGTATCGCATTTCTGCAACAGAATAGTTTTTAATTTCATTTTTTGCAATTAACCCCTCTTCCGGTTCTTCTGTATCTCTTACGCCAAAATACACAACATGCTCATGTTTTACCTTCTGCCCTTCGATTCCAATATTTTTCATTTTATCCCACAAGCCAACGGTTTCTTCTGACACATCATTAATCTTGAAATCCAGGTTATCATCTGCAAGTGCAGCTGCTAATGGCATTCCATGAATGTTTCCCGAAGGAGAGGTGTAAGGAGAATGAACGTCTGCATGCGCATCTACCCATACAACTCCGATTGTTTTTTCGGGATGAGCTGCTTTTATACCACTAATGGTACCTAAAGCAGATGAATGATCTCCTGATAATACTACAGGGTATGTATTATTTTTTAGACTATTTTCCACACTATTACTCAATCGCGTACATACATTAACAACACTTCCTATTCGCTTTGCGAATGAGTTATTCACCTTATTATAAATTGTTTCATTTTCTGTTTCTACATTTTCGTATGCATACAGATTAAAATAATCATCGTTTTTATTAATTGCGGCAATCTCAATTGCATCAATCCCTAAATCAGACCCTCTTGTACCTGCTCCTATATCTGATCTATTTTTAATTAACTTGATTTCTTTCATTATTTTCTACCAATTATTAATAGTTTTCAAAAATACTCAAGATTTAAAACAATCTTTATACGAATTTCACAAATTTCAAAAACATATAAAAAAAAGAAAAGCCTTACTTCTATATTACATAGGTAAGGCTTTTCTCTATATGATTTTTAAAATCTTATCTTTTTTCCAGATCGACAAACTCTCTATAGTTCTCTCCTACATATATTTGTCTCGGTCTTCCGATTGGCTCTTTGCGTAATCGCATTTCTCTCCATTGTGCTATCCATCCTGGTAATCTACCCAATGCAAACATCACAGTAAACATTTCTGTAGGAATTCCTAATGCTCTGTATATAATTCCTGAGTAGAAATCTACATTAGGGTACAGTTTTCTTTTCACGAAGTATTCATCTTCCAGCGCTACTGAAGCCAAGCCTTTAGCTATATCTAATACCGGATCTTCAATTCCTAAATCTCCTAAAACTTCTTCTGCAGATTTTTTAATAATTTTTGCTCTTGGATCAAAGTTTTTATACACTCTGTGTCCGAATCCCATCAATCGGAATGGATCTTCTTTATCTTTTGCTTTAGCGATATACTTTGCCGTATCTCCACCATCTGCTTTGATTGCCTCCAACATTTCGATTACCGCCTGATTAGCTCCTCCATGCAAAGGCCCCCATAAAGCTGAGATTCCTGCTGATAAAGAAGCAAACAAACCTGCATGCGATGATCCTACAATTCGTACAGTGGAAGTAGAACAGTTTTGTTCATGATCAGCATGTAAAATAAGTAATTTGTCCAGTGCATCATTTACTATGCTATTTGCTTCGTATGCTTTATTAGGTCTAGAGAACATCATTTTGCATAAATTCTCTACATACCCTAATGAATTATCTCCATAATCTAACGGAAGACTTTTTCTCTTCCTCATAGTCCATGCTGCCAAAACAGGGAATTTCCCCATGATCTTAACAATAGCGTTATACATTGCTTCTTCTGAATCTACATCTACAGATCCCGGATTGAAGGCTATCAGCGCACTTGTCAAAGAAGAAAGCACTCCCATTGGGTGCGCACTTTTAGGGAAACCATCCAGTATCTTCTTCATATCTTCATCTACATGAGACTCTTCTTTGATATCTTTATCGAATTTCTCTAGTTGTTCTTTGGTTGGCAACTCTCCAAATATAAGAAGATACGCTACCTCTAAGAAGTCTGCTTTTTCTGCTAATTCTTCTATAGAATACCCTCTATATCTCAAAATACCTTTCTCTCCATCTAAGAAAGTAATCGCGCTTTCACAACTTCCAGTATTTTTATATCCTGGATCAATAGTGGTAACTCCTCCGGTAGCTCCCCGAAGTACTTTTATATCGATTCCTAATTCGTTCTCAGTTCCTTCTATAATAGGGAATTCATACCTATTACCATCTATTTCTAACGTTGCTTTTTTTGACATATGATTATTCAGAATTTTCTATTAAAAAGTGTTGCTAATTTACAAAATATAGTCTTAATTTTTACTTAATACGATCATGATTTTTGCGCAAAAAACTCTTTTTTTTAAGTACAAATCAATTTTATTATTTTTTTATTATTTCCTGGATTCTTCTTCTTACAAAAACAAAAAAAGAGGATGCCTACACATCCTCTTTTCTATTTCATTATTACAAAGCAAATTACGAAAGAACTTCTTCTCTTTTTTGCTTTACTTTAAAAGCTTTATCTTGTGGATAGTATGCTACAGTTCCTAATTCTTCTTCTATACGTAATAACTGATTGTACTTTGCCATTCGGTCACTTCTAGAAGCTGAACCTGTCTTAATCTGTCCTGTATTTAATGCTACTGCCAGATCTGCAATTGTATTATCTTCTGTTTCTCCAGAACGATGAGACATTACAGAAGTATACCCTGCATTATGCGCCATATTTACAGCTGCTATTGTTTCTGTCAATGTACCAATCTGATTTACTTTAATCAAAATAGAGTTTGCAATCCCATTCTCTACTCCTTTAGAAAGTCTTTCTACATTAGTCACGAACAAATCATCTCCTACCAACTGTACACTATCTCCAACTTTTTCTGTAAGATATTTCCATCCTTGCCAGTCATTTTCATCCATTCCATCTTCTATAGAAATGATCGGATATTTTGACGCCAATTCTGCTAAATAATCAGCTTGCTCTTCACTTGTTCTAATCTTTCCTTTATCACCTTCAAACTTGGTGTAATCATATTTACCATCAACATAAAACTCGGCAGAAGCACAATCCAAAGCAATCATCACTTCATCTCCTAATTTATATCCTGCCTTATCTACAGCTAATGCAATAGATTCTAACGCATCTTCCGTACCATCTAATGTAGGAGCAAACCCTCCTTCATCTCCAACAGCAGTACTCAATCCTCTATCGTGTAATACTTTCTTTAGGTTGTGAAAAATTTCAGTTCCTATCTGCATGGCATGTGTAAAATTTTTAGCCTTTACCGGCATGACCATAAATTCCTGGAATGCTATCGGAGCGTCGCTATGAGATCCCCCATTAATGATATTCATCATAGGAACTGGTAAGGTATTTGCACTAACCCCTCCTATATATCTGTATAATGGCAAATTCAATTCGTTAGCCGCTGCTTTTGCTACCGCCAAAGAAACTCCTAAAATTGCATTTGCTCCTAATTTTGATTTATTAGGAGTACCATCCAATTCGATCATCGCCTGATCAATCAGGTTTTGATCAAAAATAGAATAGCCTAGCAATTCTTCTGCAATTATTGTATTTACATTTTCCACCGCTTTAAGAACTCCTTTTCCCATATAGGTTGTTCCTCCATCTCTAAGCTCAACAGCTTCATGTTCTCCTGTAGATGCTCCTGATGGTACAGCTGCTCTACCTAAAACGCCATTCTCTGTAATAACATCAACCTCTACCGTAGGGTTACCACGGGAATCTAAGATTTGTCTAGCGTGAATATTAACAATTACACTCATGTTTTCGTTTTATTTTTTGACAGTTATAATTATTTGCAATATACAAAACCGGTATATTCTGACCGTATTTAACAGTCATCTAATTTACTGCATTAATCCCTTTAAACACTGTAAAGTTATCAACTACAACGTTATCGGTAACACATTATCATTTTAGGCTTTACAAATTGAAAATAAAGGAAAAATACCCCTATTATTTTGTCTTTTTTATATTTTCTATGAATTGATCAAATAAATAAACAGAATCATTTGGTCCTGGACTTGCTTCCGGGTGATACTGTACTGAGAAACAGTTTTTATTTTTCATTCTGATTCCAGCTACTGTATCGTCATTTAAATGCAAATGCGTCACCTCTATTTCTTCATTTTTTTCTGCTTCTTCTCTATTAATAGCAAACCCGTGATTCTGAGATGTGATTTCTCCTTTACCTGTAAGCAAATTCTTCACCGGGTGATTGATTCCTCTATGCCCGTTATGCATTTTATATGTACTAATCCCATTAGCTAATGCAATAACCTGATGTCCAAGACATATTCCAAACAAAGGCAAATCTCTCTTAATAATTTCTTTGGCAGTATTAATTGCCTCTTCTAATGGTTCAGGGTCTCCAGGACCATTAGATAAGAAATATCCATCAGGATTCCATTCACTTAATTCTTCGAAAGTACTATTATATGGAAACACTTTGATATACGCTCCTCTTTTTGCAAGATTTCTAAGTATATTCTTCTTAATTCCTAGATCTAACGCTGATACTTTATAAGGTGCTTCAGGATCTCCAAAGAAATAAGGCTCTTTTGTTGATACTTTAGACGCCAGTTCCAAACCGTTCATATCCGGAACTGCTGCTAATTTTTCTTTTAATGCATCTACATCGTCTACTTCTGTAGAAATAACAGCATTCATTGTTCCATTATCTCTGATATAACTAACCAATGCTCTTGTATCCACATCAGAAATAGCCAATAAATTATTTGCTTCAAGAAATTCCTGTAAAGACGAATCCGCTGATACTCTAGAATACTCATAGCTAAAGTTCTTAACGATTAATCCTGCTATTTTTACAGAGTCTGACTCAACTTCTTCTTCATTGGTTCCATAATTACCAATATGCGCATTAGTTGTCACCATCAATTGCCCATAGTAAGATGGGTCGGTAAAAATCTCCTGATATCCTGTCATACCAGTATTAAAACATACTTCACCAAAAGCGCTTCCTTCTTTTCCTACTGCTTTTCCGTAGAAAATTGTTCCGTCTGCTAATAAAAGAATTGCCTTTTTACGAGATTGATATTTCATCCTAAATTTACTTTTTTCAAAAAATCCCCACTACTGCGGAAATGAACCTATTTATTATTTATTTACTCAAAAAAAAAGGATAAACGTTAAACGCCTATCCTTTATAATTATGTGTGTTTCACACTTTTCATTTATTCTTCTTCAGAGCTATTAGTTTCAGCTACTGGTGCTGCTGGTGCAGTACTAGCTTTTCTTCTACCTCTTCTAGTAGATTTTTTCTTCGCTGGCTTATTAGCATTGTACAACTCATTATAATCAACAAGTTCTATCATTGCCATATCAGCGTTATCTCCTAAACGATTTCCCAGTTTAATAATTCTGGTGTACCCTCCAGGTCGATCTCCTACTTTAGCAGCTACCTCACGGAACAATTCTGTTACCGCATACTTGTTACGCAATCTAGAGAAAACAATACGTCTGTTATGTGTAGTATCTTCTTTAGATTTTGTTACTAAAGGCTCTACAAATTGTTTTAATGCTTTTGCCTTTGCTACTGTAGTGTTGATTCTTTTATGTTCAATTAGGGAACATGCCATATTCGCAAGCATAGACTTACGGTGTGCAGTTTTTCTTCCTAAGTGATTGAATTTTTTTCCGTGTCTCATGACATTTAATTTTAATCATCATCTTGCTACAACCCTCTTTGGGGAGCAAAATATGACTGATTAGTCTTTATCTAATTTATATTTTGAAAGATCCATACCAAAGTTAAGCCCTTTAACATTTACTAGTTCTTCTAGTTCTGTCAAAGATTTCTTACCGAAGTTACGGAACTTCATTAAATCGTTTTTATTATACGATACTAAGTCACCCAAAGTATCAACTTCTGCTGCTTTCAAACAGTTAAGAGCTCGCACAGAAAGATCCATATCTATTAACTTAGTTTTTAATAGCTGTCTCATATGCAATGATTCCTCATCATATGTTTCTGTTTGTGCAATCTCATCAGCTTCTAAGGTAATACGCTCATCAGAGAACAACATAAAGTGATGGATCAATATTTTTGCTGCTTCTGTCAACGCTTCTTTTGGATGTATTGATCCGTCTGTTACGATTTCAAAAACAAGTTTTTCGTAATCCGTTTTTTGTTCTACACGATAGTTTTCTATACTATATTTTACATTCTTTATAGGCGTATAAATTGAATCTGTAAAAATAGTCCCTATTGGTGCATTTGCCTTCTTATTCTCTTCAGCAGGAACATACCCTCTTCCTTTCTCAATAGAAATTTCGAGATTAAGTGCTACTTTTTTATCCATATTACAGATTACCAAATCTGGGTTTAACACCTGAAATCCGGATATAAATTTTTGAAAATCTCCAGCAGTTAATTGCTCTTGCCCTGATACAGAGATTGTCACTGATTCATTATCTACATCTTCGATTTGACGTTTAAAACGTACTTGTTTAAGATTAAGGATAATTTCAGTAACATCTTCTACTACTCCTGATATAGTAGAAAACTCATGATCTACTCCTTCAATTTTTAAAGAAGTAATAGCGAATCCCTCTAAAGAAGATAACAAAACTCTACGTAAAGCGTTACCAACTGTTAATCCGTACCCTGGTTCTAATGGTCTGAATTCAAACTTACCATCGAACTCAGTAGAGTCTATCATGATAACTTTATCGGGCTTCTGAAAATTTAATATTGCCATGTTATTGTTTCTTCTATGAGTTATTACTTAGAATATAATTCGACTATAAACTGTTCGTTTATGTTTTCTGGAATCTGAATTCTAGACGGAACAGCTACAAATGTACCTGTTTTTGTATCATTATTGAATGTAATCCACTCATATACGCTACTGTTAGCTGCTAATGAATTCTGGATTACTTCTAGTGATTTTGATTTTTCTCTAACTCCTACTACATCTCCTGCTTTTAATCTGTATGAAGGAATATTTACTAATTCTCCATTAACAGTGATGTGTCTGTGCGATACTAATTGTCTCGCTCCTCTTCTTGAGTTAGACAATCCCATTCTGTACACTACATTATCTAATCTGGATTCACAAAGCTGAAGTAAAACCTCCCCTGTAATTCCTTGAGAACGGGTTGCTTTTTCGAACATGTTACGGAACTGGCGTTCTAAAATTCCGTATGTATATTTAGCTTTTTGCTTTTCCATTAACTGGATTGCATATTCACTTTTCTTTCCTCTTCGTCTGTTATTTCCGTGCTGACCTGGAGGATAATTTCTTTTTTCGAAAGATTTGTCATCTCCGAATATCGCTTGACCAAATTTTCGAGCGATTTTAGTTTTTGGACCAGTATATCTTGCCATTACTATTGATTTAATTAATGAGGTGATTATGAATTAAGGTCTCTTTCCTTCGATAACCAGCTTTCCTCTTTTTTGATTTACGTTATCTTAATTGTTATTGTCCTAGTCAAAAGAATTATACTCTTCTTCTTTTTGGAGGACGACATCCATTATGCGGCATTGGTGTTACATCGATTATTTCTGTAACTTCAATTCCTGCATTATGTAAAGAACGGATAGCAGATTCTCTACCATTTCCAGGTCCTTTTACATATACTTTAACTTTTTTCAATCCAGCTTCGATTGCTACTTTAGAAGCATCTTCAGCTGCTAATTGTGCTGCATATGGAGTGTTCTTTTTAGAACCTCTAAATCCCATTTTACCAGCTGAAGACCATGAAATCACGTCTCCTTTTTTGTTTGTTAAAGATATAATAATATTGTTAAAAGAAGCAGTAACGTGTGCTTCTCCAACAGCTTCAACAATTACTTTACGTTTTTTTGAAGTTGACTTTGCCATACTACTTATTATTTAGTTGCTTTTTTCTTGTTAGCAACTGTTTTTCTTCTTCCTTTACGTGTTCTAGAGTTATTCTTAGTACGTTGTCCTCTTAAAGGTAACCCAGCTCTGTGACGGATTCCTCTATAACAACCGATATCCATCAAACGCTTGATGTTAAGCTGTACTTCTGAACGTAATTCTCCTTCAATGGTATAGGCTCCTACAGCTTCACGAATACGACCTATTTGGTCATCATTCCAGTCAGAAACTTTTATACTCTCATCTACTTTGGCAGTTTCTAAAATTTCTTTAGCTCTACTTCTACCAATTCCGAAGATATAGGTTAATGCTATAACTCCTCGCTTTTGTTTAGGTATATCTACCCCTGCAATTCTTGCCATAATTACCCTTGTCTTTGTTTAAATCTAGGATTCTTTTTATTAATTACGTAAAGTCGGCCTTTTCTACGCACAATCTTGCACTCGGCACTTCTCTTTTTTAATGATG
Organism: Aquimarina sp. TRL1; assembly: GCF_013365535.1. Lineage (NCBI taxonomy): Bacteria > Pseudomonadati > Bacteroidota > Flavobacteriia > Flavobacteriales > Flavobacteriaceae > Aquimarina > Aquimarina sp. TRL1. Next base: position 507,984 of record NZ_CP053590.1, read on the forward strand.
CTCTAACTTTCATCTCTTTGGTTTTAATTCCCAAAATGTAACCGGGTTACATTTTGGGATATATCATTAACAAGATTTTTTCAGTTTGCAAAAGTATAGAAAAAATCTTAATTAACTAATATTAAAATTATATTAGTATCTATATGTGATACGAGCCTTTGATAAATCGTATGGACTCATCTCTAATTTCACCTTATCTCCAGGTAATAATTTTATATAATGCATACGCATCTTACCTGATATATGAGCTGTCACTACGTGACCATTTTCTAATTCCACTCGAAACATCGCATTTGATAACGCTTCGATAATACTACCATCTTGCTCTATTGCTGGTTGCTTTGCCATATTATGCTACTGCTTTACGGTTTTTTCCAGTTTTCATTAATCCATCATAATGTCTATTCAACAAATATGAGTTTACTTGCTGTACTGTGTCTATTGCTACTCCTACCATAATTAACAGAGAAGTACCTCCAAAGAACAATGCCCATCCTTGCTGCACATCTAATAATTTCACTGCTATTGCAGGAAAAATTGCTATCAATGCTAAAAATATAGAACCTGGCAATGTAATCTGAGACATAATTCTATCTAGATATTCTGATGTTTCACTTCCTGGTCTGATTCCTGGTATAAATCCTCCACTACGTTTTAGATCATCTGCCATTTTATTGGTCGGAACGGTAATCGCCGTATAGAAGTAGGTAAACACTATAATTAATAATGCGAATACCAGATTATACCAAAATCCAAAGATATCTGTAAAGGCAGCTGCAACTCCTTGAGCAGCTTCTGAATCAGAAACTTTTCCTGCTACCAGAGCAGGTAAGAACATAATTGCCTGTGCAAATATAATTGGCATTACTCCAGATGCATTTAGCTTTAAAGGAATATACTGTCTAGAACCAAATACGTTCTTCTCATATCCTCCACTTGCTGTTCTTCTTGCATACTGTACCGGTATCTGACGCACTGCCATTACCAGTAAGATAGAAGCTAAAATAATCACAAACCAGATAACCAATTCTATCAATACCATAATCATTCCTCCTCCGTCTCCAGAAACTCTAGAAAAGAAGTTTTGTACAAATGATTGTGGTAAGGTAGCAATAATACCTACCATAATCAGTAATGAGATTCCATTACCGATTCCTTTATCAGTAATTCTCTCCCCTAACCACATTGCAAAAATACATCCGGTAGTTAAGATGATCACAGATGATACAACAAAAATCGTTTGGTTTGGTAATACAAAAGCGGACCCCGGTAATGTCGCAAAAAGGTTATAAATATAACCAGGACCTTGCACCAAAGTAATAGCAATTGTCAACCAACGTGTGATTTGATTGATCTTCTTTCTTCCACTTTCCCCTTCTTTTTGTAATTTCTGAAGATATGGTATTGCGATACCCATCAACTGAACTACAATAGAAGCGGAGATATACGGCATGATCCCCAGAGCAAATACAGATGCATTCGAAAATGCTCCTCCAGTAAATGCATTTAGGAGACCTAATAATCCCTTATCTGTTTGTGTAGCTAAATTTGCTAATTGAGATGCATCTATACCAGGTAGTACAACTTGCGCACCAAAACGATACACTAAAAGCAATCCTAATGTAATTAAGATTCTATTTTTTAGCTCTTCGATTTTCCATATGTTTTTTATTGTATCAATAAATTTCATGAGTTCTCTTTTATAAGGTTACTGCTTCACCTCCAGCTGCTTCGATAGCAGCTTTAGCTGTCGCTGTGAATTTATGCGCCGATACTTTTAGTTTCGCTTTTAGCTCACCTCTACCTAGTATTTTTACCAAGTCTGTTTTTCTAGCAAGTCTAGTAGCTAACAATACGTCAAGATCAACTGTATCAGTAATTTTACCAGCGTCCACTAACTTCTGTAAAGTATCTAAGTTTACACCTTGATACTCTTTTCTATTAATATTTTTGAAACCAAACTTAGGTACACGTCTTTGAAGAGGCATCTGTCCACCTTCAAATCCTATTTTTCTAGAATAACCAGAACGAGACTTCGCTCCTTTATGACCACGAGCAGAAGTTCCTCCTTTTCCAGATCCTTGACCACGTCCTAATCGTTTAGAGTTATTCTTTACCGAACCTGCAGCAGGTTTTAAATTACTTAAATCCATGTGCTTTTATTATTTTGTTTCTACTGAAACTAAATGTTTAACTTTATTTACCATCCCAAGGATATTAGGAGTATCTTCATGCTCCACAACCTGACCAATCTTTTTAAGACCTAAAGCCTCCAGCGTTCTTTTTTGTCTCTGGGTGCGATTAATCTCACTTCTTACTTTAGTTATTTTAATCTTTGCCATCGTTCCTAATTTTATCCTTTAAACACTTTTTCTAGTGAAACACCACGTTGAGCAGCTACTTGTTGCGGACTACGCAATTGTAACAATGCATCAAAAGTTGCTTTCACCACGTTATGTGGGTTAGACGATCCTTGGTTTTTAGAAAGCACATCATGCACTCCAACAGATTCTAATACAGCACGGATTGCTCCACCTGCAATAACTCCTGTACCCGTAGCAGCCGGCATAAGTAGTACTCTCGCACCACCGTATTTACCTTTTTGCTCATGAGGCAAGGTTCCTTTTTGTAATGGAATACGTACTAGGTTTTTCTTAGCATCTTCTACTGCTTTTGCAATAGCTTCTGCTACTTCTTTAGATTTCCCCAGACCGTGTCCTACTACACCGTTTTCATCTCCTACAACTACAATAGCAGAGAAACCAAATGCTCTACCTCCTTTTGTTACTTTAGTAACACGTTGTACACCAACTAAACGATCTTTTAATTCAAGTCCACTTGGTTTTACTAATTCTGCGTTTTTATATTTCTGATACATAATTTCTTAGAATTTTAATCCTGCTTCTCTAGCTCCTTCTGCTAATGACTTAACTCTACCATGATACAAGTAACCACCTCTATCAAATGATACTGTTTCTACACCAGCACTTTTTGCTTTTTCTGCAAGGGTTTTTCCAACCAAGTTCGCTTTTTCAATTTTATTTCCAGATGCCGAAGCAATGTCTTTATCTCTAGAAGAAGCTGTTGCAAGGGTTACTCCTGTAACATCATTTATGATCTGTGCATAAATCTCTTTATTACTTCTGTATACAGATAATCTAGGACGTTGTTCTGTTCCGTTTACTTTACCACGGATTCGCTTTCTTATCTTTAATCTTCTTAAATCTTTTGAGAATGCCATACCTTAGTTATTATGCAGATTTACCTGCTTTTCTTCTTAATTGCTCTCCTACAAACTTAATTCCTTTTCCTTTGTATGGTTCTGGCTTACGGAAGCTTCTTATTTTTGCTGCCACCTGACCTACAAGTTGTTTGTCATGAGATGTTAATTTTACAATAGGGTTTTTACCTTTTTCAGATATTGTCTCCACTTTTACTTCTGGAGCCAAATTTAAAACGATGTTATGAGAGAATCCCAAAGCCAAATCTAATTTCTGACCTTGATTAGATGCTCTATACCCTACTCCAACTAATTCTAGTTCTTTGGTAAACCCTTTAGAAACACCTTCTACCATATTGTTAATCAAAGCTCTGTACAATCCGTGCTTTGCTTTATGGCTTTTAGCATCACTAGGTCTTTCTACCACAACTTGACCTTCTTCAACTTTTACATTGATATTATCCTCAATAGTCTGAGAAAGCTCTCCTAATTTTCCTTTAACAGTAACAACATTACCTGTCACATCTACAGTGACACCAGACGGAATAGTTACTGGATTTTTTCCTATTCTTGACATTTCTTTTTGTCTTTTATACTGTTAATATACGTAACAAAGTACCTCTCCTCCAACATTCTCTTGTTTTGCCTGTTTTCCAGTCATCACACCACGAGAAGTTGAAACAATAGCAATACCTAATCCATTAAGAATTCTTGGAATATCATTAGATCCTGCATATTTACGTAAACCAGGCTTACTGATTCTTTGTAATTCTTTAATCACAGGATCTTTTGTATACTTATCGTATTTTAATGCAATCTTGATAGTACCTTGTGTTGTATTATCTTCAAATTTATAACTTAAAATATATCCTTGATCGAATAATATTTTAGTGATCTCTTTTTTAACCTTAGATGCAGGGATCTCAACTACTCTGTGCTGAGCTCTGTTTGCATTTCGAATTCTGGTTAAATAATCTGCAATAGGATCTGTATTCATTATATATAGTTTATGGTATCGGTTTTCGATCCTAGGATCGAACCTGATACCAATTTATTCACTTTGTTTTTACCAACTAGCTTTTGTTACTCCAGGAATTAATCCTTTGTTAGCCATTTCTCTAAAAGTTACACGAGAAATACCAAACTGACGCATGTACCCTTTTGGTCTTCCAGTTAGTTTACAACGATTGTGCATTCTAATTGGAGAAGCATTTTTTGGTAACTTCTGTAATGCTTCGTAATCTCCAGCTTCTTTTAAAGCTTTACGTTTTTCAGCATACTTAGCTACTGTCTTTGCTCTTTTTACCTCACGGGCTTTCATTGATTCTTTAGCCATAATTAATTCTTTTTAAAAGGTAATCCTAGTTGGGTTAACAATGATTTTGCTTCTTTATCTGTCTTTGCAGATGTTTCAAAAGTAATGTTCAATCCTGAGATTTTATTCACTTTATCAATATCTATTTCTGGAAAGATAATTTGCTCAGTAATTCCTAACGAATAGTTTCCTCTTCCGTCAAATCCTGTAGCTTTTATTCCGTTAAAATCTCTAACTCGTGGCAAAGCACTTGTTATAAAACGATCTAAAAACTCATACATGTTTTCTCCTCTTAACGTAACTTTTGCACCAATTGGCATTCCTTTACGCAATTTAAAAGAAGCAACATCTTTTTTAGAAATAGTAGCTACTGCTTTTTGACCAGTGATCATCGTTAATTCATCAACTGCGTGATCAATTAATTTTTTATCTGCTACAGCTGCTCCAATTCCTCTACTTAAAACTATTTTTTTAAGCTTAGGAATTTCCATTACGTTACCATAGCTGTACTCTTCTTTAAGAGCAGACATTACTCTGTCTTTATACTCTTGTTTTAATCTTGGTATATAAGCCATAACTATATTACTTCATTAGATTTTTTAGAAAATCTCACTTTCTTATCTCCTTCTACTCTATACCCAACTCTCGTTGCTTCTCCTTTAGAAGTTAACAATGATAAGTTAGAAATATGAATAGGAGCTTCTTGTTTCACTATTCCTCCTTGTGGATTAGCTGCGCTTGGTTTCTTGTGTTTAGACACAAGATTTACACCTTCCACAATCGCTTTGTTCTTATCTTTTAATACTTTTTGTACTTTCCCTTCCTGACCTTTATTGTCTCCGGCAATTACACGTACAGTATCTCCTGATTTTATTTTTAGCTTTGTCATTTTGCTACAATAATTAAAGCACTTCTGGCGCTAATGAAACAATCTTCATGAATTGCTTATCACGAAGTTCTCTTGCCACAGGACCAAAAACACGTGTTCCTCTCATTTCTCCTGCAGGGTTTAATAACACACATGCATTATCATCGAAACGGATATAAGAACCATCTGGTCTGCGAACCTCTTTTTTAGTACGAACTACAACTGCAGTAGAAACGGCTCCTTTTTTAATGTTTCCATTTGGAGTTGCTTCTTTAACACTGACAACTATCTTGTCCCCTACAGAGGCGTATCTTCTTTTTGTACCACCTAAAACACGGATAACCAAAACTTCTTTTGCTCCTGTGTTATCGGCTACTTTTAATCTAGACTCTTGTTGTACCATAATTACTTCGCTCTTTCAATTACTTCTACTAATCTCCAACATTTAGTTTTACTTAAAGGACGTGTTTCCATGATCCTTACCGTATCACCAATATTACAGTCGTTTTTCTCGTCGTGTGCTACGTATTTTTTCGTTTTTAACACGAACTTTCCGTACATCGGGTGTTTTACTTTTTTAACTTCAGAAACCACGATAGATTTCTCCATTTTATTACTTGTAACGACTCCGATACGTTCTTTTCTTAAATTTCTTTTTTCCATCTTTCAGCAGAATTAACCGTTTAATTCTCTTTTTGTTAGCTCTGTAGCAATTCTAGCTATAGATCTTCTTACTTTACGAATTTGTAAAGGGTTCTCTAAAGGCGACATTGCATGAGCCATTCTTAAATCTGAATACTCTCTTTGAGATTTACTAAGTTGCTCTTGTAATTCAGCTGTAGACAATTCTTTAACTTCTGATTGTTTCATAGTTTCTCAAATATTAAGCTTTATAATCTCTAGCTACGATAAACTTAGTTTTAACAGGTAATTTTTGAGCTGCTAAACGCAAAGCTTCTTTTGCCACATCATATGGCACTCCGCTTATCTCAAATAATATTCTTCCTGGCTTCACTACTGCTGCCCAGTATTCTACTGCTCCTTTTCCTTTACCCATACGTACCTCTAATGGTTTTTTAGTAATAGGCTTGTCTGGAAAAATTTTAATCCAAAGGGATCCTTCCCTTTTCATATAACGTGTAGCAGAAATACGAGCTGCTTCTATTTGTCTCGCAGTAACGAAATTTGAATCTAGTGATTTAATTCCGAAGGTTCCGTTAGAAAGTTGGTGTCCACGATTAGACAGTCCTTTCATACGACCTTTTTGTTGTTTACGGAATTTTGTTCTTTTAGGCTGTAACATTGTTAATTTACTTTAAAAAATTACTTTCTACGGCGTGATTTCTTATCACCTCCTCTTGAGGATCTGTCACCTTTTCCTTGTTTTTTGGATAAACCAACTAAAGGAGAAAGCTCTCTTTTACCATATACTTCGCCTTTCATGATCCATACTTTAATCCCAAGTCTACCGTAAGTAGTATGAGCTTCTACTAAAGCATAATCGATGTCAGCTCTAAATGTAGATAAAGGAATTCGACCTTCTTTATACGCTTCTGAACGTGCCATTTCCGCACCATTCAAACGTCCTGAAATCTGAATTTTGATCCCTTCTGCATTCATTCTTATTGCAGCCGCAATAGCCATTTTTATCGCACGACGGTAAGAAATACGTCCTTCTATCTGTCTAGCAATACTTGACCCTACTAAGAATGCATCAAGTTCTGGTCTCTTGATTTCAAAAATATTGATCTGAACTTCTTTTTCTGTAATCTTCTTAAGCTCTTCTTTCAACTTGTCTACCTCTTGTCCACCTTTTCCGATAATAATACCAGGTCTGGCAGTAGTGATAGTAACGGTTACAAGTTTAAGCGTACGCTCAATAATCACTCTTGATACACTAGCTTTTGATAAACGTGCGTGTACATACTTTCTAATCTTATCGTCTTCGGCTAACTTATCACCGTAGTCATTACCTCCATACCAGTTGGACTCCCATCCTCTGATGATACCAAGGCGATTTCCGATTGGATTTGTCTTCTGTCCCATACTATTTATTAATTGCTTTGTGTATTATTGTTTGCTGCAACCACGATTGTCACGTGGTTAGAGCGTTTTCTTATTCTGTGTGCACGACCTTGTGGTGCAGGACGCAATCTTTTCAGCATGCTTCCTCCATCTACACGGATCTCTTTTACAATAAGCTCAGCATCTTCAATGCTAGCGTCTTCATTTTTCGCCTGCCAGTTAGCTATTGCAGAAAGCAATAACTTTTCTAAACGACGTGATGCTTCTTTAGGATTAAATCTAAGAATATGAAGCGCTCTTTCAACTTTTTCACCACGAACTAAATCTGCAACTAATCGCATCTTTCTAGGTGACGTAGGGCAGTTATTAAGTTTAGCGAAAGCAATTTGCTTTCTCTCTTCCTTAAATCTTTCTGCCATTTCTCTTTTACGAACTCCCATAGCTTAAATTATTTTTTACCTTTATTTTTAGCACCAGCATGTCCTCTAAATGAACGTGTTGGCGAAAATTCTCCTAGTTTATGACCTACCATATTCTCTGTAACATATACAGGTACGAACTGGCGTCCGTTGTGTACTGCAATTGTCTGCCCTACAAAATCAGGAGTAATCATAGAAGCTCTAGACCATGTTTTGATCACCGTCTTTTTATTTGCTTCTACATTTGCAGCTACCTTTTTCTCTAATTTATAGTGAACGTAAGGTCCTTTTTTTAATGAACGTGCCATATCTTATTATTTCTTTCTACGTTCTACAATATACTTATTACTCGCTTTTGTTTTAGAACGGGTTCTATATCCTTTAGAAGGTAACCCTTTTCTAGAACGTGGATGACCTCCAGATGAACGTCCTTCTCCACCACCCATTGGATGATCTACCGGGTTCATCGCTACTGGTCTTGTTCTTGGACGACGTCCTAACCATCTGCTTCTACCAGCTTTACCACCAACTATTAACTGATGATCACTGTTAGAAACCGCTCCAATAGTAGCCATACAACGTACTAAAATCATACGTACTTCTCCAGAAGGTAATTTTACCGTAGCAAACTTACCATCTCTAGCCATAAGCTGAGCAAATGAACCTGCACTACGTGCCATTACAGCACCTTGTCCAGGATGTAATTCGATACAAGAAATGATTGTTCCTAATGGAATATCACTCAACGGCATTGCATTTCCAATTTCAGGAGCAACATTGCTTCCAGAAACGATGTTTTGTCCAACTTGCAATCCATTCTGAGCAATAACATAACGCTTTTCACCATCTTGGTAGTTTAAAAGCGCAATAAATGCAGTTCTGTTTGGATCGTATTCGATTGTAGCAACAGTAGCAGGAACTCCCTGCTTATCACGCTTAAAATCGATAATACGATACCTTTTTTTATGACCTCCACCTTTGTAGCGGATTGTCATTTTTCCTTGACTGTTTCTACCTCCAGATCTTTTTTTCGGAGCTAACAAGCTTTTTTCCGGCTTATCAGTAGTAATGGCGTCAAATCCATTAACTACTCTAAAACGCTGACCTGGGGTAATTGGTTTTAATTTTCTTACTGACATCTTCTAGTCTTAAAGATTACTATATAAATCAATTACTTCACCTTCCGCCACCTGTACAATTGCTTTTTTAATAGCGCTTGTTTTACCAGTGATCATACCCGTTTTTGTATAACGAGTCTTACGATCCGGGCGAACATTAATAGTACGAACTTTAGTAACAGAAACTCCATAAGCAGCTTCTACTGCCTTTCTAATTTCTACCTTATTCGCATTTCTATCTACTACAAATCCATAACGATTATACAATTCGCTATCTGCAGTAGCCTTTTCCGTAATAATAGGTTTTATTAAAATACTCATGGCTTCTATTTACTTAAATTCGTTTCAATTCCTTTCAAAGAACCTTCTAGAAGCACAACACTATTCGCATTAAGTATTTTATAAGTACTTAATTCAGAGTTAGTTACAACTTCAGAACGTTTTAAATTACGTGACGACAAATATACATTATTATTTGACTCACCCAACACAAACAACGACTTTTTACCTTCTAATCCTAAAGACTTTAGCACTGCTGTAAAATTCTTTGTTTTAACAGTATCAAAAGTAAAATCCTCAATTACCGTAATCGCTTTCTCATTTGCTTTAATAGATAAAGCAGATCTCCTAGCTAATCTTTTTAAATTTTTATTTAACTTAAAAGAATAATTACGTGGTCTAGGACCAAAGATTCTACCTCCTCCTCTAAAAACAGGAGATTTAATACTACCAGCACGAGCTGTACCCGTACCTTTTTGTTTCTTAATTTTTCTTGTACTTCCTGCGATCTCAGCACGCTCTTTAGACTTATGCGTACCTTGACGTTGATTCGCCAAGTATTGCTTAACATCTAAGTACACAGCATGATCATTAGGCTCTATACCAAAAACAGCATCAGAAAGGTTCACCTTTCTCCCTGTTTCTTTTCCATTAATATCAACAACTGCTACTTCCATTACTTTTGAATTGTTACATAAGCGTTTTTGTGTCCAGGCACACATCCCTTAACCACAAGTAGATTCTTCTCCGGAACTACTTTTAACACTCGTAAGTTTTGAACTTTTACTTTATCTCCACCCATTCTTCCTGCCATACGCATTCCTTTGAATACTCTTGCAGGATAAGATGCAGCTCCAATAGACCCAGGAGCTCTCAGACGGTTATGTTGTCCGTGAGTTGCTTGTCCAACTCCACCAAAACCATGTCTTTTAACAACTCCCTGAAATCCTTTACCTTTAGAAGTACCTGAAACATCTACAAACTCTCCTTCTGTGAAGTGTTCTACTGTTATCGTATCTCCTAATTTAACACCTTCCTCAAAACCTTTGAATTCAACAACTTTTCGCTTAGCAACTGTTCCTGCTTTCTTAAAATGACCTAAAGCCGCTTTAGAAGCATTCTTGTCTGCTTTGTCATCGAAACCTAACTGAACAGCCTCATAACCATCCACATCATTGGTTCTGACTTGGGTAACAACGCATGGTCCAGCTTCGATTACTGTACATGGAATATTCTTTCCATTTTCATCGAAAATGCTGGTCATACCGATCTTTTTTCCTATTAACCCAGACATATTTATTAATTATTAATTATTAATTGTTTCCTTTTTCTGCAAAAAAACACAGGGTCAAAATACTTCAACCCTGCTTGAATGTATTTTTTTACCGTTTTTCCCTCGCTCGAAGCTCAGGACATGTAATTCAAAAGTCTTATTTTGAAATTTCGTGCAAAATTAACGAATTCTTTTAAATAACTTAAACTTTATCAAATTATTTTACTGAATTCAATTTTTATCACACTTTAATTTCTACTTCAACTCCACTTGGCAATTCCAACTTCATCAACGCGTCAATAGTCTTTGAAGATGAACTATAAATATCCAAAAGCCTCTTATAAGAACTTAATTGAAATTGCTCTCTAGATTTTTTATTAACGTGCGGAGAACGCAACACTGTAAAAATCTTCTTATGTGTTGGTAATGGTATCGGTCCAGTTACTACTGCACCAGTACTTTTTACAGTCTTTACGATTTTTTCAGCAGACTTATCTACCAAGTTATGATCGTAAGATTTTAGTTTTATTCTAATTTTTTGACTCATTTCTGTAATAATTAAGCATTAACTCCTTTTGAAGCTGCTATCACTTCTTCTGAAATATTTGAAGGAGTCTCCGCATAGTGAGAAAATTCCATAGTAGAAGTAGCTCTACCCGATGACAAGGTTCTTAATGATGTAACATATCCGAACATTTCTGAAAGAGGCACATTCGCTCTAACAACTTTAGATCCCGCTCTGTCACTCATATCATTAACCTGACCACGACGACGGTTAAGATCTCCAACAATATCACCCATGTTTTCTTCTGGAGTAAGCACCTCTAACTTCATTATCGGCTCCATAATCACAGCTCCAGCAGCTTTAGCAGCAGCTTTAAACCCTAGTTTTGCAGCTAACTCGAACGACAACTGATCAGAATCCACATCGTGATACGATCCATCCTTTAAAGTCACCTTTAAAGCATCTATTTCATACCCCGCTAATGGTCCATTCACCATTGCCATCTTAAATCCTTTCTCTACAGAAGGAATAAATTCTTTCGGTACATTACCTCCTTTAATCTCAGAAACAAATTCAAGTCCAGTTTTACCTTCTTCAGCCGGCTCAATAGTAAACACGATATCCGCAAATTTACCACGTCCACCAGACTGCTTTTTATACACCTCTCTATGGTCAGCCGCCCTTGTAATTGCTTCTTTGTATTCCACCTGAGGTTGACCTTCATTAACTTCAACTTTAAACTCACGCTTCAAACGATCCACAATAATATCCAAATGCAACTCTCCCATACCAGAAATAATTGTCTGACCTGAAGCTTCATCTGTTCTCACCGTAAACGTAGGATCTTCTTCTGCTAATTTCGCCAAAGCCATTCCTAACTTATCTACATCTGCCTTTGTTTTTGGCTCAACTGCAATACCAATTACCGGATCAGGGAAGTCCATAGACTCTAGTACAATTCTGTTTTTCTCATCAGATAATGTATCTCCTGTTTTTATATCCTTAAATCCTACTGCTGCACCAATATCTCCAGCTTCTATATATTCAATTGCGTTTTGCTTATTAGAATGCATCTGATAAATACGAGAAATACGTTCTTTTTTACCAGAACGGTTATTCATCACATAAGAACCAGCATCCAATCTTCCTGAATACGCACGGAAGAATGCCAAACGTCCTACAAAAGGATCTGTAGCAATCTTAAATGCCAATGCAGAAAACGGCTCTTTTACATCTGGCTTACGACTAATTTCTTCTCCTGAATCTGGATCCGTCCCTACAATCGCATCTTTATCGACTGGAGAAGGCAAATAACGACAAACTGCATCCAGCAAGAACTGAACCCCTTTGTTTTTAAATGCAGACCCACACACCATAGGAATAATAGACATATCCATTACAGCAGCACGAAGTGCAGCATGCACCTCTTCTTCTGTAATAGAATCCTCATCTTCCATATATTTTTCAAGAAGATTCTCATCATAAGCAGCAACTTCTTCTATAAGCTTACCTCGAAGTTCTCTTGCTTCTTCTTTTAAATCCTCAGGAATATCAATCACATCAAAGGTAGCCCCTTGAGTCTCATCATGCCATACAATTGCACGATTCTTTACTAAATCAACAATTCCTTTAAAATCAGCTTCTTCTCCGATATTTAATACAATTGGCACCGCATTAGAACCTAACATCTCCTTAACCTGATTACAAACTGCTAAGAAGTTCGATCCCTGACGATCCATTTTGTTTACAAACCCCATTCTAGGAACTTTGTAATTATCAGCCAATCTCCAGTTAGTCTCCGACTGAGGCTCCACCCCATCCACAGCACTAAACAAGAAAACTAACCCATCTAAAACACGTAATGACCTATTTACCTCTACAGTAAAATCAACGTGTCCCGGAGTATCAATAATATTAAAATGATACCCTTTAGCATCTGCTGTAGGCTTACCATTTTCCGTTGGAAACTGCCATGTACAAGTAGTAGCCGCAGAGGTAATTGTAATTCCTCGCTCCTGCTCTTGCTCCATCCAGTCCATTGTAGCTGCACCATCATGCACCTCACCAATCTTGTGACTTACTCCAGTATAATAAAGTATACGCTCAGTAGTCGTAGTCTTTCCTGCATCAATATGTGCAGCAATTCCTATATTTCTAGTATATTTTAAATCTCTAGCCATTTCTGTTCGTGATTAAAATCTAAAGTGTGAGAATGCTTTATTTGCTTCAGCCATCTTATGAGTATCAACTCTTTTCTTAACTGCAGCTCCTTCTTCTTTTTCTGCCGCAAGAATTTCAGCAGCTAACTTACGAGCCATTGATTTCTCATTTCTCTTACGCGCATATAAGATTAACCATTTCATCGCAGTTGATATCTTGCGATCTGGTCTAATTGGGTTAGGAATTTGAAAAGTTGCCCCTCCAACTCTACGACTACGCACTTCAACGTGCGGCATAACATTAGACAATGCATCTTTCCAGATTTCTAAAGCTGTTTTTTCGTCATTTTGTTTCTTCTCGTCTACAATATCAATTGCATCGTAGAATAACTTAAATGCCACAGATTTCTTACCATCCCACATCATCATATTAACAAATCGAGTTACTAACTGATCATTAAAACGTGGATCTGGTAAAATTGGCCTTTTTTTAGCCTTTCTTTTTCTCATGTCTTCTTCTTAAAAGTTTTTTCTAAAATTACTTCTTAGGGCGTTTTGCACCATACTTAGATCTACGTTGCGTTCTTCCTTCAACACCAGCGGTGTCCAAAGCTCCACGAACAATATGATATCTAACTCCTGGTAAATCTTTTACCCTTCCACCTCTAACTAATACTATCGAGTGCTCCTGGAGGTTGTGACCTTCACCACCGATGTATGCATTGACCTCTTTTCCATTTGTTAACCTAACACGCGCTACCTTACGCATAGCAGAGTTTGGTTTTTTTGGTGTAGTGGTATACACACGAGTACATACACCGCGACGTTGCGGGCACGAATCCAAAGCAGCCGATTTACTCTTCTTAGTTATTTTGGCTCTACCTTTTCGTACTAATTGTGAAATTGTTGGCATAATTTGCTTTACACTATTATTAAAATTTTTTATTCCCTTTAATAAAAGGGCTGCAAATGTATAAATATTTTAGACCAAATCAAATCCTAATTCATTAATTTTCAATCATATTAAATTAAACCTCTCCTTATCACACTCATAAACCTTTATTTCAGCCACAAATTACATCAGTTATCTTCCTGACCTCCAAAATCTTCTAAATCATCTAATTTCATTTTTAAACAACCATCAACAAACCCACCTAGCCTTCTTCCCTGAAGCAAACCTAACACTACTGCTAACCGATAATAAATCCCTCCACAAAACCTACTAATTACAACCTCATTACAATGACTCAGTGACTCTAATAAGGTAAGACATACACAAAAAACACATTCAAAAAAACAACACCTCCTCATCACTTCAATCACCGTTTAAACGATACATAAATTTAAAGTTAATTTTAACATAAAAACAAAAAATAACTCAAGTAAAAACACTAAAAAAAACACATCTTTCATTCATAAACTTGTTTTATTGAATTATTTTAATCAATTTTAGAGCGGCTAATTCAAATAAAAACAATAATGAAACAAACAAGTAAGCAAATTTTAATGCTGTTTACGGTATTGATTGTGCAGTTAACTTTTGCACAAGAAAAAACAGTCACAGGTATTGTAACTGACCAAAGCGGAGTCCCCCTCCCTGGTGTAAACATCTTAATTCAAGGAACAAATTCCGGAACCCAAACAGACTTTGATGGAAAATATTCTATAAACACCAATAAAGGTGCAACTTTATTATTTCGTTATATTGGTTTCGCTAATGAAACTATACTTATTAGCGAACAATCTACAATCAATGTATCTCTCAGAGAAGATGCCGCTGTTCTTGAAGAAGTTGTTGTTACAGCTCAAGGAATACAGAGAGAAAGAAAATCTTTAGGATATTCAGTCAGTACAGTTCAATCCGAAGAAATCCAACAACAATCCCAGGCAGACCTAGGAAGAATACTTCAGGGAAAAGCAGCAGGAATAAACATTACAGCAACTAATGGGGTTTCTGGTTCAGGTACCAATTTCATCATTAGAGGTTACAACTCTATATCAGGAAGCAACCAACCATTATTTATTGTTGATGGAGTCCCATTTGACGGAGGAGCAAATGAACAAACTGCTTTTTTCGACGGGGTTACTGAATCTAGTAGATTTCTTGACCTAGACCCCAACTCTATAACTGACGTAAAAGTCCTTAAAGGACTTAGTGCCACTGTACTTTACGGAGAAAGAGGAAGTAATGGAGTAGTCTTAATAACAACAAAAGGAGGCAGCTCTAAAGCTACAAATAAAAAACTTGAAGTTACTGTCACAAGCTCTTATTATGTAAATGAAGCGATCCTTCCTAAATTTCAAAAAGATTATGGAGGTGGATTCCACCAAGGATTTGGTTTTTTCTTTAGTAACTGGGGTCCAAATTTCAACAACCAGAATCCCGCTCCATATGGTTCTTCTTTTAGAGGTATTGCTTCTGACGGAACCGTATTAGTAGAACACCCTCTTGGTCGATTAGCTGATGAATCTTTAAAAGCAGATTTTCTTGATATTGTAGACACTAACTACAGATACAAAAACTACAATAGTGTAAAGAACTTTTTCAGATCTGGAGGAGTTTCTGATAACTCTATCAACTTAAGAGGTGGAAACGAAAAAGCCACTTATAACGTTGGCCTCAGCAAACTAGAGGACAAAGGGTTTACTCCAGGCAACAAACTATCCAGAATAAACTTATCAGTTGGAGGTAATGCCGAACTTTCTAATAACATAAAAGTTGGTGGAACTATAAACTACTCTAACACCGCATACAAAACCCCTCCTATTGCAGCCTCTACAGGAAGCGGAACAATAGGCGATGGATCCTCTGTCTTTGGTGATGTTTTATACACCCCAAGAAGTGTTGATTTACTAGGACTTCCTTTCCAAACATCAGACGGAAGAAGTGTCTATTACAGATCCGGAAACGACATCCAAAACCCCTTATGGACTGTTCACAATGCAAAAACAACACAAGATACCGAACGCATATTTGGTAATTTCAGATTTAATTATAAACTAAACGATAATCTTGCATTAGCATATCAATTAGGTCTTGATACCTATACTGAATTTGGCTCATATGGTCAAAACAAAGGAGGAGTTGACGGAAACCAAACTGGTATTTACAGAACAACACAATCCAAAAATAAAATATGGAATCACAACTTAACCTTGAACTACAACAAAGACCTAAACGAAGATCTTAACTTACAATTCATTGTAGGAGGTCAATCAAGGCGAGATGTTTTCCAACGAGATGGCGTAGAAAGCACACAACAACTTGCATTTGGTGTTCTTGAACATTACAACTTTGTAAACCACACCACAGTTAACAGCTTCAGTAACAATCCAATAGCATTTTTATCAGAAGAAAATCAAGTCGGACTATATGCTGATGCCACCTTAGGCTACAAAGGAGCGTTATTTTTAAATTTCGCAGCAAGAAATGACTGGACCTCGACTTTAGAGACTGACAACTTTAGTATTTTTTACCCTGCCGCAAGTATCTCTTTTGTGCCTACTGATTTTTTCGATTCAATATCCAACAATGACATCCTAAGTTATCTCAAACTTAGACTTGGATACGGAACATCTGCAGGTTTCCCTGCTCCTTATGGAACGAGAAACACATTAGCATTAACATCTAGAGCTTTTGTTGACAGAGAAGGGAACGTAATATCAGGAAACTCGGTATCTAACAGATTAGGAAACCCTAACCTAAAACCCGAAACCATCTCGGAGATTGAAGCCGGTATGGACGCTCAGTTCTTCAATAACAAATTCTCCTTAAATGTAAGTGTATACAAAAAAGAATCTAAAGATCTTATAACAGACCAATCTCTTGATCCTGCAAGCGGCTTTACCGTAACAAGAGTAAATGCAGGATCATTAGAAAACAAAGGAATAGAAGTTGACTTTAACATCAAAGCCTTAAGACTTGAAAATTTTGAATGGACTTTAGGAGGAAACTTTTTCGCTGATCAAAATGAAATAACCAAATTACCAGAAGGGACAGACCAAATTGCCCTAACTAGTTCAATAGCAGGTAGAGCAGCTAATTATGCCATAGTTGGTCAACCATATGGTATATTACAGGGAACAGCAATCCAAAGAGATGCTAACGGCAATAAAATTGTTGATGCTAACGGAGAATACCTAGCTACAAACGATATTCAAATATTAGGAGACCCTAACCCTGACTGGACCATGGGAATCACTAACACTTTTAAGTTTTTCAAAAATTTCACATTATACACCAATATACTTTATAGACATGGTGGAGATATTGCTTCCCAAACAGCATCTACTCTTCTAGGACGAGGAACTGTTGGTTTCCCAATTGATAGAACCGCAACCTATATTCTTCCTGGAGTAAAACAAGATGGATCTCCTAATGATATTCAAGTAACAGCAACTACAATTGGATTTAACACCATAGGGTTTGGACCTAATGAATTACAAATCTATGATGGTACAACTATTCGACTTAATGAAGTTAGTCTTTCATACGACATGCCGAATCAATATTTAAAAAAGACTCCTTTCGGAAACCTTTCTATAACACTTAGAGGAAACAACCTTTGGTACAAAGCTGTTAACTTCCCTGATGATGTTCGT
This sequence comes from Aquimarina sp. TRL1, assembly GCF_013365535.1. Lineage (NCBI taxonomy): Bacteria > Pseudomonadati > Bacteroidota > Flavobacteriia > Flavobacteriales > Flavobacteriaceae > Aquimarina > Aquimarina sp. TRL1. The sequence continues at coordinate 525,767 of NZ_CP053590.1, forward strand.
TTCGATACAAACGCACTAAGTACAGGTGTTGGGAACGGACAAGGTATTGATTTCATTACCGGACCGAGTGCAAGAAGATATGGAATCAGCGTAAGAGCTACTTTTTAACTTTAAATTTGATATAAAATGTTAAAAAAACAAATAAAAAAAATAACCAAAGGAATAACTTTTTTATCCTTTGCTCTCATAATTAGCTCATGCGAGACAACTGAGCTAGAAATATTAGACGACCCTAACGCTTTAACACCAAATCAAGCGGACATAGATTTATTCCTTAACTCAGCAGAAATAGAACTTTCTACAATATTCGATCGCGAAGGGTTATCCGAATTAGGTATGGAAGTAACCAGGATCCTACATGGTTTTGGTCCAACCTACAACAATGCATATGCTCCAAGTACAACTAATAACCTTTGGACAATATCGTATGCAGGAATTTTAGCCGACCTTAGAGCAATTAGACCTATAGCCGAGGAAGGTCAATTATATACTCATGTAGGTATTTCTCAAACACTAGAAGCTTATGTAATAATGGCATTAGTAGATTATTTTGGCGATATCCCATACTCCGAAGCTTTAAACGGAGCCGAATTCCCTAACCCTAAACTAGACAACGGATCTGATGTCTATAAAGAAGCAGAAAAGCTATTAAACGAAGCTTTAGTAAATTTCACTAAAGAAGAACTAAGAAAACCTTCTTCAGATCTTTTCTACGGAGGTGACAAATCCAAATGGATAAAGTTCACCAATACTGTAAAACTAAAGTTACATTTACAAACAAGACTCGTAGACTCAGAAGCAGGCTCAAAAATAAACGCACTGATCTCTGAAGGAAATCTTATTCTGGATGCCGCAGATGATTTTGTCTTTAAATATTCTGCCACAGATGCAAACCCAGACAGTAGACACCCATTATTTGGTCGTAATTTTGATGCTGCTGCTGATGTTTCTGACTACATGTCTAACTCCTACATGGTACTTCTTAAAAACGATTATATTTCCGGAGACCCAAGAACCAGGTACTACTTCTATAGACAATCTCTTGATTTTACGACTGACCCAAATGAAAATGAATGTGTTACAATCGCCAGACCTACACATTATTCTTCAGAGGACACATACTGTAACCCTGGTGATGGTTATTGGGGTAGAGATCATTTTGACAATGACGGAATTCCACCAGACGGAGGTAAAAGAACAACATGGGGAGTTTACCCTGTTGGAGGGCAATTTGACTACAACCAAGGAGAAGCCGTTAGCGGAAGACAAATTGGTCTAAAAGGAGCCGGAATTGCTCCAATACTACTATCTTCATTCACTAATTTCATGTTAGCGGAAGCATCTTTAAAATCCGGTGTTAGCGGAGATCCTAAAAGCTATCTTGAAGCCGGAATCAGACAATCTATAAACAAAGTAATTGAATTAGGTAGCACTACCCCTGAAATGGAAATAGAATTGGTTGCTGATGACCCTGACACTCCAGAAAATGAAAGAAAAACTGTTAGAGAGATATACGGCTCATCAAGTGCTGATATCGATTTATACATAGAAAAAGTATTAGAGCGATACGATAGCTTATCTGGTGACGACAGATTAGAACTTGTAGTAATTGAATACTTCAAAGCTTTATTTGGAAATGGATTAGAAGCCTATAACACATACAGAAGAACAGGCTTTCCTTCTAACCTACAACCTGCACTTGAGCCACAACCGGGAGAATTCATTAATTCTTTTTTCTACCCTGAAGAGCTATTCCAACAAAATTCAAATGTCGACCAAAAACCTAATCAAGCAGTTAGAGTATTTTGGGCAGAAGGAGGTCCAACAGTTGATTAAAAAAAGAAAAATCATGAAAAACATATATAAATATCTCTTCATAGCAATAAGCATAGTAATCATTACCAGCTGTGAAGATGAAGACAAAAATCCATTCCCGGCAAACGAACTTGATTCTTCTGCCGTATTAAGAACCTTAAACATAATTAACACTGAAGTAGACATAAACAATATTTCAGCGTCAAATATCTCCATTGAAGTAGAAGCAGATGACTTTCTAAATAATAGTCGTTTTGAATCAGTTGATGTATTTGTTTCATTTGTTGACGCATTTGTTGACAAAGACGGAGACCTGACTCCAACGCCAGATGATGATGATGACATTAGCAAAGAAGATGTCTTAGTAAGAAACATTCCTGCTTCCGAATTCTCAGCTGGTGATAATGGAAAACCAAAAAAAGTAATATCGGTAGCAGCCAGTGAAGCAATCGATCTTTTAGGTCTCAATTCTGAAATACCAAAAATAGATGGAGGAGATATCTTCAGAATTCGTCTAGCTATCAAACTAAACAATGGTGATATTTACACTAGCACCAATCTTAATACAAATGTTGCAGGAGGGTTATTTTTCAATTCCCCTTTTAGATATGATGGTAACGTTGTTTGTGGCTACCCAGAAACATTTTTAGTAGGAAAATATCAGTTAGAATGGATATCAGGAGTTTTCCCTGCTTTTGGAGTCTCTCAATCCTTTATAGACGAAGAAGTTGAAATCACAGCATCCTCAGGAACCGCTAGACAAATAAAAGCAGTTACTTATTTAAAAGAATTTGCTTTTTCTGGACCATTAAATTTCAACCTCATATGTGGTAAAATCATCCTTCCAAAACAAGACTCCCCCGGTGGAGTTGGCTGTGGTGGAGGTAACATTATGTTAGAAACAGATGGACAACTTAACGCCGGAGCTTTTGATGTAGACGGTGTAGATGACAGTGAGTTTACAATGAAATTTATTGATGCTGTTAATGATGGGGGATGCGGCGCATCTCCTTATGAAGTAGAACTAAAGTTTACAAAAATCTAAACCCAAGTAAACAAACACAGTATTTCTGAATTGTTATTTTTAGCCAATTCGCAAATAAAAAAACCGTCTAAAAAAACTTTTAGACGGTTTTTTTATTTACAAATTTTCTTTTCAGGAGTTCAACTCATAACATCTAAACAAAAACTTAAACTATAAAAACCCATAAATTCTTCTCAAACACGAATTTCATTTAATAATACACATCTCAAATACACCTAATCTATCAACCACACAAAGCAATACTCCTCTTTATTACGAAATGAATTCTCTCGAAGTTTCAAATCAAATTTCTTAGCTTGTAAAACACAATATCAAGCTACATCTTTTGAAATCACAAAAACAAAAAAGCCTCTCTAAATAACAACACCTCACTATACAACACATATAATTTACTCTATTTAGTTTTCTAATTATAGAATTTTATCAACATTACATATGAAACAAACTTATTAACATATTTAACAAATAGTTTACCTGTTTTAAAAACGCTTTCAACTCAATATCATCAATGGAATTCAGCACTTTTTAGCAAATAAAAAACTAAGAAAAATCTTCCTTATAATTAGTTAAAAAAAACACACTATGTCTTAAATTTTAAAAACATAATTAATAAATTATTACAAATTTAACTTGTTTAATTAGATTCTTTTATTGATTTTTAGCACGGCTAATTCAAATAAAAACAATAATGAAACAAACAAGTAAGCAAATTTTAATGCTGTTTACAGCATTAATTGTGCAATTGACTTTTGCGCAAGAAAAAACAATTACTGGTACTGTCACAGACAGTAATAACATGCCTTTACCTGGTGTAAACATTCTTATCAGAGGTACAAATACTGGAACACAATCTGACTTTGACGGAAACTACTCCATTCAAGCAAACAAGGGATCTGTTTTAGTATACAAATATCTAGGATTTTCTACTAAAGAAGTAGCTGTTGGAGACAACCCAACTATCAATGTCAAATTAGCGGAAGATGCTGCTGAGCTTGAAGAAGTGGTGGTAACTGCTCGAGGACTAAAAGCAAAACCTCGTTCTTTAAGTTACGCTATAGCAACCGTTGGAGATGACGAGATAGAAAACACTGGAGAAGTAAACCTAGTAAGTTCTTTAACAGCAAAAGCTCCTGGAGTATCTGTAGTATCTTCTTCTGGTTCTGTTGGAGCCTCAGCTAACATCAGAATACGTGGTAACACTTCTATTTTAAGAAACAACTCTCCTCTTTTTATTGTTGACGGAGTCCCAATTGACAACTCAAGTGTAGGAAACGGAACAGGAGGAGCAGACAATTCTAACAGAGCTATTGACATCAACCAAAATGACATCGAAAGCATTTCGATTCTTAAAGGAATTGCGGCTCAAACATTATATGGTTTACGTGCTGCAAATGGAGTTGTAATAATCAATACAAAAAAAGGACGATCAGGAAGCCCGACAGTTTCAATTAATACAACTGTTCAAATGAGTGAAATTACTCAGGTTCCAGATTTACAGAGAGAATTTGCTCAAGGAAATAATGGTGTCTACTCAGGTCCAGAATCTCAAGCAGGATCAAGTTGGGGACCTAGAGTCTCAACATTAGAATATAATGGCGACACATCCTATCCGTATCATAGATTTGGAGCGTTAGTCCCTGCTGGCACTGGAAATGGGCGTGCAGCAGAAACATATGACCATTATGATTTCTTTGTCAAAGGACTCCTAACCGACCTAAACGCCTCTGTAAGAGGAGGAACAGAAAACATCAAATACTATATCTCTGCAGGAAAACTTGATCAAACAGGGGTTTCTCCTCGAGAAAACTTTGCTAAAAAATCTTTCAGATCAGACATCACTGCTAATCTTTCTCAAAATTTTGAAATTTCCGCAAGTGGAGCTTTTGTTAACTCAGGAGGTCAAAGAGTACAAAGAGGATCAAATATATCTGGTATTATGTTAGGTCTTCTTAGAACAACTCCTACTTTTGATAATGGAAATGGCTTAAAAGGAAAAGCTGCAGCTGACGAACTTTCTGTTTACCAACTTTCTGATGGAACGCAAAGAAGTTATAGAGCGGGAGTTTACGACAACCCATATTGGACAGTTGCAAAAAACCCTTCTATAGACGATGTTAACAGATTTACAGGAAGGTTATCTCTTGAATACAGACCTTACGAATGGTTAACTTTACAAGGGAGATACGCCTATGATAGATATAGTGATATCAGAAAAAATTCAAGAGATATTTTCTCTGCTGGTAGTAGAGCCGGTCGTGTCATTGATGACAATATCTTTAATGAAGATATCACCACTAACTTTATGGCCTTATTCAACAAAAATTTATCTGAAAAAATTACATTTAACGGATTGGTTGGTTACGAACATTATAGCACAGACTATCTTAGAAGAACAGCACAAGGTGATGGTCTAACTATTCCTGGTTTCTTTGACCTATCTAACACATCCACTCAAATCAACACTAATCAAGTATTTAAAAAAGAATTAGATGCTGTATACGCAGATGCTAAATTTGGTTTCAACGAAATACTTTTCTTAAACGCCTCCTTAAGAAATGATTGGTCTTCCACACTTCCTACTGATAATAATGACTTTTTATCTTACAGTACAGGATTAAGCTTTGTGTTCTCAGAGCTATTTGAAAACGAAATCCTTAACTACGGAAAACTAAGAGCTTCTTATGGTAAAACTGGTAACGATGCACCTATTTATTCTACTAAGACCTTTTACCAACCAGGAGTTGCTTCAGGTGATGGCTTCATTTTAGGAGGAAACAATAATTTCCCTGCTTTTGGGGTAGTTGCCTTAGAAAGAGCTGGTCGTTCAGGAAGTAATCAAATTACTCCTGAAAAAACGACAGAATACGAAATAGGAGGAGAATTAAAATTTTTCAATTCCAGAATTGGATTAGATATCACATATTATGACAAGACTACAGTCGATCAAGTATTCTCTGTTGATGCAGCACCTTCGACAGGATTCACTGGTCGCACTTCAAATGCAGGTAAAATAGAAAATAAAGGATTTGAAATTGGAGCTAACTTTACTCCTGTAAGAACGGATAACTTTTCTTGGGATCTAAATATTAACTGGACATCATACGAATCAAAGGTTATTGAATTAGCTCCAGGAGTTGAATCATTTACCTTAGAAGGATTCACTTCTACATCATCAAGAGTTCTTCCAGGTGAATCATACGGAGCCATCTTTGGAAGTAAATACTTAAGAGATGACAATAACAATATCCTAATAGACGATAATGGACTTCCGATAGTCGATCCTGAATCTGGAATTATAGGAGATCCAATACCTGATTGGCAAATGGGTATTAAAAATACATTCTCATACAAAAATTTATCTATCGGCTTTTTATTTGACATAAAACAAGGAGGTGATATGTGGTGTGGTACTTGTGGAATATTAGACTTCTTCGGAGTATCTCAAAAAACAGGAGACCAAAGAGAAATCACAAATTTTGTGTACGACGGAATTGTACAATCAACTGGGCAAAGAAATACTCAGGAAGTAGCGTTGGCTGATAACACAACCGGAGTTAATGTGTGGACAAGAAATGGTTTCGGGGGTATTGGAGAAGATAGCGTTTTTGACACATCTTGGGTACGTTTAAGAGAAGCTTCTCTAACTTATAATTTTGGGGAAAAACTAACTAAAGCAACACCTATTTCTTCTGGATCAATAACCTTTTCTGGAAGAAACTTATGGCTTAGCACAGATTACCCGGGAGTTGACCCTGAAACAAATTTAACAGGTGATTCTAATGGTATTGGTTTAGATTACTTTAACCAGCCAAACACAAGAAGCTATGCTGTTTCTCTTAAACTTAATTTCTAAACAAAGTAAAAATGAAAAGAATATTCAACATATATAAAGCTTTTATTCTCCTGATAGCATCAAGTATCGTTTTGATATCATGTGAATATAATAGTACCGATGTAGACCCAACCAGACCAAATGGTGATATTGTCCCTGTAAAAGCTATAATGCCAATAATGCAGACTCAATCACACAGAAACATAACTGCTGGTCTGGGGCGTTTATCCGGGATTGTAATGCAACAATGGAATGGAATTGACGCACAACAAGAAGGATACACCCGATATGTAATTGACGAAAATGATTCTAATGCATTTTGGGGTACTGGAATTTACGCTGGTTCTATGAGAGATTGTATCGACATTTTAAGTAAAACTTCAGACACAGAAGGTGTAAACAGTAGAGGGGTTGCTAAAATTTATCTAGCTGCTAATCTAGGAATGGTTACCAATTCATGGGGGGACGCTCCTTTTTCTGAAGCTTTCTTAGGGGAAGACAACTTATTTCCTAAATATGACACCCAAGAATCAATTTATGCAAATATTATTCAATTACTTGATGAAGCTGAAGCAGATTTAAATGCTACTGATCCATTAGGAAGTATTCAAGGTAGTTTAATAACATTAGACAACGCTGGATGGATCAAAGTAGCGAACGCACTAAAAGCTCGTTATCTTATTCAATTAACAAAGAGAGACTCTCAGGCAGCTACGAAAGCGTTAGCCGCTATATCGAAAGCAATGGCAAGTAATACTGAACAAGCTGTATTCCCGTTTGGAAACAATCAAAACGAAGGTAACCCACTTGCTTCTTTTGGTATCCTGAGACCTAAAACAATGGGAATCGATCCGTATTTCGACAACTTAATGACTGGCGATCCCAGATATGACTTATATATAAATTCATCTGGATCTGTCCCTTTATTTGATGGATCCGAAGATCTTTTTTGGGCTCAGTACGACTCTCCCGGTTTACTAATAAGCTATGCTGAACAAAAGTTTATAGAAGCAGAAGCTCTAGAACGTACTGGTGGAGACGGAACTTCAGCATTAATAGAAGCGGTTACTGCTAACATGGAATATATTGGCGTTGACGCTGCAGATATAGCAACATATACAGGAGCATTGTCCTTAGGGGGATCTTTAGAAGCTGACATTGAAGCTATTATTCTAGAAAAATATAAAGCTTTATATGGAAACACACCTATCGAAGTTTGGAATGACTACCGAAGAACTGGTTACCCCAACTTAACACCTAATCCTAATGGCTCTAATGGTTTTAACCCTTCTGGAGTAATTCCTAGAAGATGGTTATACCCTATTTCTGAGAGAGTTTCTAACCCAAATTCATTTCAAGCTGCTCTAGACGCTCAAGGAGGTCATCTACTAGATGTTGATATTTGGGCATTCAAAGATTGATTTAAAAAATATTTTTTTTCGACAAGCCTTAGAAATTTTCTAAGGCTTGTTTATTTTCAATCATCATATTATTCCCAAAAAACAGAAACGAACTATCACACAAAACTTTAGTCTCAAAAATTACGTTATAACCGTATAATTAAAAATTGAAATACTTCTTTTTAGAACCATTCGATTTTTAACATATTATCGATACAAATCCACTGTTCATCTATAAATTTTATGAACTAAAAATTGTTTTATAACATTTTTCTTTCCAAATTTGGCGCTGGCTAATTAAAACAATTCGTAAAATGAGAACAAAATTCAGTGGAATTTTAACGCTACTGTTAGCGTTTGTTGTGCAATTAACTTTTGCGCAAGAGAAGACTGTCACAGGAACAGTGACAGACAATAGTGGGCTCCCACTTCCTGGAGTAAACATCCTTATCAAAGGAACCAATAACGGAACTCAAACTGATTTTGATGGAAACTATTCTATCAACGCTTCAAAAGGAGCGATAATATCTTATAGTTATGTAGGTTTCGTTACAAAAGAGATCGTTATAGACAATAACGATAGAATTAACGTATCATTACAAGAAGATGCTGCAGAATTAGAAGAGGTAGTAATTGTAGGATTTGGTAAAAAATCCAAAACAACCACTACTACAGCTATTTCTACTGTAGCAGCTGATGACATTGAAGACATGGTACCTTCAACTAGTATTGACAACATGCTTCAAGGTAAAGCTGCCGGTGTTCAGGTAACTGCTCAAAACGGTCGTCCAGGTCAAGCTGCATTTATCCAAATTCGAGGTACTGGTTCTGTTACTGCACAAACTACCCCATTATACATTGTCGATGGAATACCTTTGGATGACGACAACGTTAATAACATTAACCCTAATGACATTGAATCTTTTTCCATCTTAAAAGATGCAGCTAGTTCCGCTCTTTATGGTTCTAGAGCTGCAAATGGGGTTGTTATAATCACAACAAAAAGTGGAAGATCCGGAGATGCTAGAATTACATTTAGATCTTCTATAGGATCTGCTACAAGAATTCAAGATCCCTATGACATGATGGATGCTTCACAAAAGCTTGAGATAGAAAGACAATATGCTGCACTAGGAATTAATAATGCATTAAATCTTCCTGGAGCTTCCTCTTCTCCTGAAGAATTAGCTAGATTAAGATCTTTTGATACTAATTGGGAGGATGAATTATTAAGAAACAGTTTTATTCAATCCAATTCTGTGTCTGTTTCTGGGGGATCTGAAAAACTAAACTTCTTCCTTTCTCTAGGATATGATAAAAACACAGGTATCATTGACAGAATTAAAGGTTTTGAAAGAATATCTACAAGATTAAACACCTCGTATCAAGCTAAAGACTGGTTAAAACTAGGAGTAAATGTTGCTGTAAGTAGAAACACAACAGACCGACCACGAGACCGTAACAATGTACAGAATCCTTTTAGAGGTATGTACACGTACCGCCCTTATGAAACTCTGTACGAAAGAAATGACGACGGAAGTTTTGTATATGATGAATTAGGAAATAAAGTATACAACTACACTCATACAGGTTTCCCTATTGCACTAGCTCTACAAACTGAGCCTGAAAACAACAGGAACTTACTTACTTTAGGAAACATTTCTGCTGAAATGAAATTATCAAACAATTTCACGAATACATTTAAAACAGGTATAACAAACAGAAGATTCAACAGAACTAGTGCTTCTATCGCTGGTGGTGTTTTACAAGGATACGTAGGAAGCGCTCAATTCCCAGGAACACAAAGAGACAATCAACGAATCACATTTGAATATAATGTCTCTAACATATTTACATACACAAACACTTTTGGAGAAGCTCATAACTTCGATGTATCTTTTCTTTCTGAGTTTTACCAAAGAACAATTACTGACTTAAATGTAGCTAGTAGAGGGTTCCCTACTCCTGACATTCGCCTACAAGAAGTTGCTGCAGAACAAACTGATGGTACAACTAACAAGTTTCAAAATGCTATTTTTGGTTTAGGTCTTTTAGCTAACTATAACTACGACCAAAAGTATATTGTATCTGCGTCTATTAGACGAGATGGATCTACAAGATTTGGACCAGAGAATAAATACGGGTATTTTTATAGTGGTAGTGTAGCATGGAATATCGCTAAGGAAAACTTTTTAGCTAATTCGAATTTAGTAGACGACTTAAAACTTAGAGTATCATATGGTACTTCAGGAAATGACAACATTGGAGACTTTAGATACTTAGATTTATTGGCATTCGACCAAACATATAATGGTTTAACTACTGCAATTCCAATTGGAGCTGGAAATCCTGATATCAAATGGGAATCTCAAAATCAACTTGATATCGGTGTTGAATTTGGACTATGGAACAACCGTATTACTGGAGCTTTTGACTACTACATAAAAAACTCTAGCGACCTTCTTCTTGACAGACCTATATCTGCGACAATTGGAGATAATGATAACACTATCCTTTCTAATATTGGAGAAATTGAAAACCGAGGTTTTGAATTAGGAATTAATGCCGATGTTATCAGAAACGAAAACTTCAAATGGACTGTAGGAGGTACAATAAGTCTTATTGATAACGAAGTTAAAAAGCTTGTTAATGGTCAAGATATAATTAGAGGTAACACGATCCTTAGAGAAGGAGAAGAAATCAACTCTCATTTCTTAGTAAGATATGCAGGAGTAGACCCTCAAAATGGACAACCTTTATTTTTAACTAAAGAAGGTGAAGTTACTACAGAGTACAACGCAAGTGATGCTGTAATCATAAAAGACAAATCACCTGCCGCTGATTTTGAAGGAGGTTTCTACACTGATTTTCAATACAAAGGATTTGGTATTAGAGGAGACTTTACTTTCAAAGGAGGAAACTACATCAGAAACATCCAAAGAAGTGTTGTTCTTGACCCTAATAACATTGGAGACAACTTAAGTGCAGATGCATTCAACTACTGGAAAAACCCAGGAGATCAAAATGTATTACCAAGCCCTCTTTATGCCAACACCTCGAATCAAATCTCAACTAGATTTTTACAAAAAGGAGATTTCGTAAGACTTCGTAGTTTAACATTATCATACGATTTCTCTAAGAAAGCATTAGATAAGTCACCTTTCTCTAACTTTAGAGTATACGCACAAGGACAAAATCTTCTTACTTTTACAGATTATGAAGGAGATCCTGAAATTGGTTTAGGCTCTGCTGAAAACCTTCAACCAGGGGATGCTAACTTCGTTCCTGGAGCATTTTCATTATTTAGCTACCCTCAAACGAAGTCGTATATAATAGGAATTGAAGTTGGATTCTAAAAAAACAAAAATGAAAAAACACTTTTTAATATATAAACTTTTATTAGTACTTATCATTACGGGATGTAATGATGAAATAGAGGATATACAGCCCTTTACTCAAGGTAATCCTAGTACATTTTTCAAAGACATTCAATCATTTCAAAATGGAGTTGATGGAGCTTACAACAAACTAAGGTCTTACTATCAAGATCCTGCTCGTGGATTACAAGGTATTCCTGATATCTTATCTGATAACGTTGTGCTAGCACAAACAGGAAGACGTTCTAATGAGGTTTTCTATGACTACAGATATAACCCTAATACTGAATTAGCATCTTCTTGGATATTTAACCAAGGATATGAAGCTGTTGGAGCTGCAAATCTTGTAATTGGTCAAATAGATAACTTACCTGATGGGGATGAGAAAAGAAATATTCATGGTCAAGCATTAGCTGCAAGAGCCTTAGCTCACTTTGACATTGTTAGACTTCATGCTAAAATTCCAACCCAAAGTGCTGATGCTAATAGCTCACTAGGTATTCCTTATATAAAAGTTGAAGATGGAGATACAGGAAATCCTTTAGCAACTCCTGCAAGAGAAACCGTAGCATCTAACTATCAAGAAATCATTGAAGATTTAGAAAAAGCAGCTTCTTTAATTAGTAGTGAAACAGTAGAAGGTAGATTAAACAAAAACTCTGTTTATGGATTACTTTCTAAAGTATACCTTTACAATGGAGATTATCAGTTGGCTATCAATGCTGCAGACAAAGTAACAACTCCATTAGCTACTGCAGCAGAATTAGAAGATGTATATACTGATGTTTCTAATGCAGGGTTAGTAATTGAATTTGCTATAAACACCACCTCAGAAACCAGAAATAACAATGTAGGTGTATTATATAGCCAAACAAACTCAGAAGGAACCAAATCTGAGTATGTAATTGATTTTGATTTCTTTCAATCTATCGATGATAATGATGCAAGAAAATCAGTAATGGTATTTGAAGCTGATTTTGCTGATAACAAATACAACGCTGTTAAAAAATTCTTAGGAGAAAAAGGAGAAGTTAACGGAAGAGTAGACATAAAGGTTATGAGAGCTGCAGAAGTACTTCTTAACAAAGCCGAAGCTCAGTTTGAGTTAGGAAACAATGCTGAAGCGCTAGCTACTTTAGACGAATTAAGAGCCGCTAGAGATGGAGGAACTGGAAGTGGATCTGAAACTGGTCAAGCATTGGAAGATGCTATTCAATTAAATAGACGAATTGAATTAGCTTTTGAAGGACACAGATTCTTTGACATAAAAAGAAGAGGTGAATCTATCAATCGTTCATCTAAAGGTGATTTAATAGATGGAACAGGAACTCCTGCAGAGATATTAACTCTTGCAGCTGGGGATAATAGATTCCAATTCCCAATACCTGCAGATGAAGTAAATGCTAATCCAAACTTTAAGCAGAATCCTGGATACTAAGAAAACAAATATTTCTTAAGAATAATAAGACCGATAAACGATGTTTATCGGTCTTTTCTTTTTAGCCCCTACCTTTTCCACTTCTTCTAAAGCCAAAAACTAAAGTTTTCTCCAAAAAAATTTAAAATTTCATCTTTTTAGTGCTTCACTTTATAATTTTAACATTTTAGCTATATTCAAAAAACAAGACTCCTTTTTTCAAAAAAACCGGATTATTAACCCAACTTTAACATTCAATGTAATCTATTCATTTAAAATACCTTACTCACCAAAAACCACCAGACCCCCTGTATTTATTAACATTTCAAAAAAAACACATCTTTTTAACCATAGTTCAAATCCCCCTATTCATCAGTTAAAAAATTATCAACAAAAAGTTGCTTTATATGCATATTATTCACATTTTTGACGCGGTTAATTCAAATAAATCGTAAAATGAGAACAAAGTTTAGTGTAATTTTAACGCTATTCCTAGCGTTTGTTGTGCAATTAACTTTTGCACAAGAAAAAACTGTCTCAGGTGTTATTTCCGATAATAACGGAATGCCTTTACCTGGGGTAAACATACTTGTCAAAGGGACAAGTAGCGGAACTCAATCTGACTTTGATGGTAATTATTCTATCGAAGTTAATAAAGGAGCAGTACTTTCTTTTAGCTACATTGGTTTTTCTACAAAAGAACTGGTTGTTGGAGAAGAATCAACAATTAATGTTCAGCTAGAAGAAGATGCAGCACAGTTAGATGAAGTAGTAGTAACAGCTTTAGGAATTTCCAGAGCTAAAAAATCTCTGGGATATTCAGTACAGGAAGTAGATGGAAGTGCCATCACAGAAACCAGAACTTCAAATGCACTTGGAGCTTTATCTGGTCAAGTTGCCGGGGTGCAAATTACCAACCCTTCTGGAAGTCTTGGAGGATCTACGAGAATTTTGGTTCGTGGAGTAGGTTCCATTACACAAGGAAACAAACCACTTATTGTTGTAGATGGTACCCCTTTGGACAACTCTAACTACAATAGTGAAAACACCCAAAGCGGTGGTGGTGGAAGAGACTACGGAGACACAGGATTTGATATAAACCCTGATGATATTGAAAGTATGTCTGTATTAAAAGGAGGAGCTGCAGCAGCGTTATATGGATCAAGAGCAAATAATGGTGTTATTATCATTACCACCAAATCTGCTAAAAACGGAAAAGCTGAAATCGTAGTCAACTCCGGATTATCATTTGAATCCATAAATGTTGTTCCACAAGTACAAAAGCAATATGGAGGAGGAGCAGGAAATGTAAACACTATTGAGCAGAGTACATTTCAACAACAAAACATCAATGGAACAACTTACAATCTTGTAAATTATGCTACAGATGAATCTTGGGGACCAAAATACGATCCTAACACACTTGTTCTTGGATGGGATGCTTTTGATCCGGAATTTGCTGAGGATTATTTAAACCCCAGACCTTGGGTCGCTCCTGATAATGATGCTGAAAGTTTTTTCGATACAGGAGTATCCAGAAACAACAGTATATCTTTTTCTAAGTCTTTTGAAGACACAAAAGTTAGATTGTCATTAGCAAATGTATATACTACAGGTATTGTACCAAATACAAACCTTGAAAAAACATCTATTAGTATTAATGCTTCTTCCAAATTATCTGAGCGATTAAATGTAGAAGGGACTTTTAACTATATTGTTACGAATGCTTTTAACAGACCTGAAACAGGGTATGGAGATAATAGTTTAATGCAAAAGTTCTTCCAGTGGGGACAAACTTCATTAGATTATGAAAGATTAAAAAACTACATGCTTGCTGATGGAACACAAAGAACATGGAATAGAACTGCATGGGACAATCCTACTCCAAGATATAGTGATAACCCATATTGGATTATCAACAAAAACACTTCTCACGATAAGAGAAACAGGTATTTTGGAAATGTTAAATTCAAATATGATTTAACAGATGAATTGTATGCTATGGGAGCTATATATTCAGACAGTTACAATTACTCTATTTCTGAAAGAGTTGCTATCGGATCTCAAGCGCAATCAAAATATGAAGAAAGAAATAGAACTTTCCAGGAAGTAAACTACGAAGCAAGGCTTCACTATGACACTTCATTCTTAGAAGACAAAATCAGTTTCAATTCTTTTATTGGAGCTAACAGAAGAAATGTTACATATTCTTTAATAGGAGGAGAAACTCAAGGAGGACTTGCTGTAGACGGAATATATAATTTAACAAACTCTAATGAGTCTCCTAGAATATTCGACTTTGACTCAGAAGAAAGAATAAATAGTGTTTACGGATCTGCATCTATTGGATATAATAGATTTGCTTTCTTAGAATTTACAGGAAGAAATGATTGGTCTTCTACCCTTCCTAGTAATAACAATTCTTATTTCTACCCAGCGGTAACTGGTAGTTTAGTCCTTTCTGAATTGGTAAAAACTGACTGGTTATCTTTCGCTAAAGTAAGAGGTAGCTGGGCAAGCGTAGGTAATGACACTGCTCCCTATGATTTAGCCAACACTTATGGCTCAAGAGTTCCTTTTAATGGAGGTATAAGATTTACGCAACCAGATGAAAACAAAAATCCAGATCTAAAACCAGAAACTAAAAACACCTGGGAAGTTGGACTAGAAGCAGCTCTTCTAAACAACAGATTAAGATTTGACATCACTTATTATGATGAAATCACTAAAGACTTAATTACACCTATTCAGATAGATCCATCAACAGGATACACAGCAACTGTGGCCAATGCAGGAAAAATGTCTAATAAAGGTCTTGAGCTATTAATTAGCGGAACTCCTATAGAGACAAAAGATTTTAGCTGGGATATCACTTGGAACTTTGCGAAGAATGAAAATGAGTTACTTGAATTAAAAGAAGGTGTTGAGACTTTAGAATTAGCGAGATTCCCTTTTAAAGGAGTAACTTTAAATGCTGTAGTAGGAGAATCTTATGGAATAATCAGAGGAACTGACTTTATATACGATGAAAACGGAAATAAAGTAGTTGGAGCTGATGGACGATACCTTTCTACAAACGAAGTTCAAAACTTAGGATCTGTTCTACCTGATTACAATATGGGTATCAGAAATAAGTTCAGGTATAAAAACATTGACTTTGGCTTTTTGATTGATGTTCAAAAAGGAGGAGTATACAGATCATTAACTAATATGTGGGGGCATTATTCCGGTATTCTAGAAAGCACTGCTGCGAAT
Source organism: Aquimarina sp. TRL1 (assembly GCF_013365535.1). Taxonomy (NCBI): domain Bacteria; kingdom Pseudomonadati; phylum Bacteroidota; class Flavobacteriia; order Flavobacteriales; family Flavobacteriaceae; genus Aquimarina; species Aquimarina sp. TRL1. The sequence goes on from NZ_CP053590.1 coordinate 541,908, forward strand.
GGAATCCGTGAGACAGGAACTGTACTTGATGCTGTAACAGGAACTGTTACTTATAACGAAGACGGAACATATACAGTTTCTGACACTAGTAAAAACACAACTGTAATCTCTGCACAGCGATTTGGTCAAGATCATTATTATGGTCCTGATGCTATGAACGTATTTGACGCTAGTTATATAAAACTAAGAGAGGTTACTCTTGGATATTCTCTTCCAGAAAAATGGACAGGACCATTAAGCGATATTAGATTATCTCTTTTTGGTAGAAACCTATTTGTTTGGGGCTTAGACAATGATAATTTTGACCCTGAAGTAGCTTCCACGGGAAGTGGTAACATCCAAGGATCTGAAGGAGGATCTTTACCTTCTACAAGAAACTACGGATTTAACGTTCAATTAAAGTTTTAAAAAGTCATGAAATATATACATAAAATAACAGCATTAGCTACAACTACCTGCCTATTGCTTTTCACTTCATGTGACAGTGACTTAGAGGCAATCAATCAGAACCCTAACGACCCTGAAATTGTTCCTACTACAACAATTTTTAATAGTGCAACAAAAGAATTAACCGACATTTCCAGAGGAGCATTCTCCTCCGGGAGAATCGCGTTACCATGGGTTCAATACTGGACTCAGAACAACTATGCTAATGAAGATGCATACCTTTATCGTGAGAGTTCTGCTACAGACTTCTGGGAAGACCATTACAAATTAGCAACAGATTTTAAAAAAATCTTAGATTTAAATACTGATGAAGAGACTAAAGCTACTATGTCCAAATATGGTAGCAACAATAATCAAATTGCAGCAGCAAGGATTATGCTATCTTATATCTTTCATCAATTAACAGATACTTTTGGTGATATTCCTTACTACTCATATGGTAATGATAACCCTGATTTTCAAGCACTACAAGTAAATGAATTTCTTACACCAAAATTTGTAAGTCAAGAAGTTATTTATACGGATCTTCTTTCTGAACTAAAAGCTGCTTCTGATATGATAGAAACTTCTGAAAAAGTATTTACTTCTGGAGATGCTATCTATAATGGAGATGCTGTTAAATGGAAAAAATTTGCAAACTCTTTAATCTTAAGAGTAGCTAATAGACTTAGAGGTGTTGATCCTACAACCGCAAATACAGCTATCAATACAGCGATTGGTGCTGGAGTTTTTGAATCAAATGATGATAATGCTGCTCAAATATACGAAGCAGCTGATGCTACCGGTTCTCCAATGTACAGAGCTTTCTTTGTTAATAACAGAACCGATTTTGGAGTTGCTGCTCCATTTATTAATGTACTTAGAGGAGAAAGCGGAAGTTTTGGTCAAGACCCAAGACTTTTTAAGTATGCTGCACCTAATAGTGCTACTGCCGAGCAAATTAAAGATAATTCATATACGGTCTCAACTAATATTGATGACTATGATGGGTTCCCATATGCTTTCCCTAATGCAGCTGAAATCCAATTCACTACATATACTCTACCTAGTCACAACGTCTTACGTCAGGATTATAGTGAAGTATTGATGGAATATGCTGAAGTTGCATTTATTTTATCAGAACATAACGGTTGGGATCAAACCGAATACGAAAATGGTGTACAAGCTTCTATGGAAAAATGGGGAGTTGACAGTGGTGACATCACTGATTTTATCGCTAACCTACCGGCTGCTGCTCAAGAAAGTGTTCTTACTCAAAAATATGTTGCTTTATATATGCAACCATATGAAGCTTGGGCTGAATACAGAAGAACTGGTTTCCCTAAAACGTTATTGTTACCTGGAGAAGAAGCAACAATTACTCCTGAGCAATTTGCTAACCTATCAGGTGACAATCCTTCTGACAAGTATATTTTCACACCTGGAGTAGCTGACATGAATGATTTACCCACCAGGTTAAGATACCCTGTAGTATTGCAAACACTTAATGGAGCCAATAGAAAAGATGCGGTCTCTAAATTAAGTAATGGCGATGATCTAACTAGTAAACTTTACTGGGACAATAATTAAGATCATTATATAATATTTATAATAAACACCCCGAGAAAAATCTCGGGGTGTTTTCATTTTTATTAAGATATATTATTTTTTTACGAATTACTTAAACCGTTTGATACAATAAAAAACTTTCAATATTTGATCCAGTAACACACATTAGATCCACCCTAAACAATATCTCTCCTTTATATTCCTTATCCTTCTTAACTAATTAAGGAGTTATCTGTAATCAGCTATCTTCTTTTTTTCGAATAACTGTTATTACTCTTCACATTTGTATTTTTTAATAAACAAAATACCTTAGTCATTATCTTCTATACACACCTTAGCATAAAAACACTATTACCCACTTATTAATACAATCTAAATATACATCTTTAAAAACTCCTTAAGAGCACTTTTAAAATTCAAAAACTTGCAAAAAAAACCACCTTACAATTACTCAAACAACATATTTTTTGCTTTTTTAACAAAAAAAACACCTAAAACATACAAAAAATAAAAAAATACTACCAAAAAAGTTGCTCTATATAGTTATTATTTACATTTTTGACAAGGCTAATTTAAATAACTAATAAAAATGAACATCAAATTTAGTAGAATTTTAGCGCTATTCATAGCACTATTTCTTGTTCAAATAACCTTTGGACAAGAAGAAAAAAAAGTATCCGGTACGGTTACAGATAATCAAGGACTCCCCCTTCCTGGTGTAAATATTATCATAAAAAACACAGCAACTGGAACTCAAACCGATTTTGACGGTAATTATAGTATCAATGTAAACAAAGGAGCTGTTTTAACCTTTAGTTATGTTGGTTTTGAAACCGTTGAAAAAGTTATCGGAGACAGTAATTCTGTAAATGCCCAATTGATACCAGCGGCATCAGAGCTAGAAGAAGTAATTGTTCAGGCATATGGTACTACAACAAGAGCTACTTCAAATATATCTGTTTCAGCTGTAAGTGCAGAAGATATTGTCAATAGACCCAACGCTAATGCACTACAAACATTATCAGGGCAAGTGGCTGGTTTAAATATTGTAGCGGCTACAGGTCAACCAGGAGCTCCTCCAACTGTTCGAGTTCGAGGTGTTGGTTCTATAAATGGTAATGTTGATCCTTTATATATTATAGATGGAATACCAACAGATGCAAATGCATTTAGAAGTTTAAACCCAAATAATATAGCCTCTGTATCAGTTTTAAAAGATGCCGGTGGTACTGCCATATATGGTAATAGAGGAGCGAATGGGGTAATAATAATTACTACTAATAAAGGTAGTTTTAATACCCCTGTACAAGTTAACTACACTAATATTATCCAATTCTCTAATCTAATGCAAAATGATTATGATTTATTAGACTCACAACAGCAGTTAACACTAGAACGTGATTATGGAGCACTAATTGGAAGGACTATTGGTAGAGGTTCTACATTAACCCCAGCAGAAATTGCTGCTGCGGAGACAACAGATTGGGCAGATGTATTTTTTGACACAGCTGTGACACAAAGTCATAACCTAACAATATCTAATGGTTCAGGAAATATTCGTCAATTCTCCTCTCTAGGTTATTTTGAACAGGAAGGTATTTTAGAGAATAGTGATCTAAAAAGATTCAATATACAAAGCAATGTGGATGGTAAATCTTCTAATGATAAATTTAATTATGGAATAAATTTAGCATTAAATTTCTCAAAATCTAATGAACCGAATGGTATTGGAGGAACTGGAATAAATCGTAATCCTATTTTAGGAGCATATCAATCAGTACCCTATATATCTCCAAACGATTATATTAATGGAGCTGCATTATTGAGCCCTCTTTCTTTCGCTAACACCCCTCTGTTTATTCTAGATTTACAAAACACATTAAGAAGAACAGAAGATGAAGTACAGCTTTTAGGAGGTATAAATGCTAGTTATGAAATTGTAGAAGGATTGACAGCAAAAATTGATATGACTTCAGAATTCAGAAATGAAGAACGCATCACAATAGAATCACCAGACTCTTTCAACGCCTTATTATTTGCCCAAGGAAAGGACCCTTCTGGAACTCAAACTATAACTAATACTAGACAATTCATCTTTGATCAAGTTATTAGTCTTAATTACAATAAAGTATTTGGAAAAAATACTATAGATGTAGGTTTGTTTACAGAATATTTCAAAGCACATTATCAAAGATTTGGATTTACTGCTGAAGGGCAAAACCCATTGACTTTTGCTGCTGGTGATGATGCTGGTTTTATAGATGATAATGCAGACAATGATGCCTATGTAGATGACATATTTGCTAATAAATTAGAAGCAGGTCTTTTTTCTTATTTTACAAGAATAGATTATGATTATGATACTAGATTTGGGGTTACTGGTACATTGAGAAGAGATGCTTCCTTCCGATTTGCAGACTCAAACCGATGGGGAACATTCTTTTCTGTTTCCGGTCGCTGGAATATAGGTAATGAATCGTTTATGCAAGAATCGATTTTCGATGCCTTAAAACTAAGAGCTTCTTATGGAACTACTGGTAATCAATTTGTTCAAAACGACCTCAATATTCCTGGGATAAATTTTGACGCAAGTACTTTATCTCGTGACTTATTTACTACAGGAGCTGTATATAATGGTTCTAATGGTATATTTCAACAAAACATAGGAAATAATGAGCTAGAATGGGAAACAACAACGCAGCTGAATGTTGGGTTAGATTTCGAAATATTTAATAGAAGGTTAAGAGGTTCTGCTGATTGGTATCAAAAAAATACCCGTGACCTATTCCTTCCTCAACCAATTTCAGCGATAGGTACAATTTTTAATCGTCTAAATGGAGGTGTTAATCGTTTTGCAACATCGATTAGTGCTAATGTAGGGGAAATTCAAAACACAGGAGTTGATTTATCGTTAGATTTCGATATTTTTAGAAGTGCAACTAGCGATGGATTTAATCTCTCGGTTAACTTCGTTGGTAATTACAATAAGCAAGAGGTTATTGAACTAGCCACTCCAACAGGTGAGATTATTAATGGTAGAACACAATCATTTAGAGAAGGTGGAATTCTAAATGAGTATTACACCTATCGTTATGCAGGCGTTAACCCTGACAATGGTAACCTATTATTTCTTACTGCAGACGGTGAAATAACTGAAAATCCTGATGTTGATAATGATCGAGTATTCTTGGATAAAAATATTTTCCCAGATTTTGAAGGAGGATTTGGTTTCAAAATTGATTATAAAGGCTTTTTTGCATCAACCCAATTTAGATATACTATTGGAGTAGATCGATTTGATTCCGACTTACAAGGATTCCAAGATCCAACTTCTCTAGGACAGTTTAGAAGTTCTGTAGATTTATTAAATGCATGGACACCTACTAATACTGGTTCTAACATTCCTAGATTAGATGCAGCTAATCTAGATGTCGGAGTACTATCTGATCGATACCTGACTAGTGCCGATTTTCTAAGGTTAAGATTTGCCCAAATTGGGTACTCATTCCCTGATAAATTCCTAAAAGGAACTGGCTTTAATAGCATTAGAATATTCGCTAATGGAGAAAATCTATTTACTATCTCAGAATGGAGAGGTTTTGATGCGGAAGTTGTAAACATCAATAATCAAGTTGCAGGTAACTTATTCCCTACTGCTAGGACTTTTTCGGTAGGATTTGAATTTGGATTTTAAAATAAAAAAAGAAAAAGATGAAATTTAACAAGAAAATATTAATCCTTATATGTGCCACCTCTTTATTCTGGTCATGTAACGATGCTATAGATATAGAACAACCAGGAGAGTTAAATCCAGGGAGTGCTTTTAACACAGTACCCAACCTAAATTCAAATCTTTTAGGGCTTTATGATATACTTGACACATCTCCCGAAATCCAATTCAATGCAGTTTTCACTGATGCTGTTGCTATTGGTGCGGATAATGGTGGACAAGGGCTAGGAAATGGTGAATACGGTTTTAGGTTAAATGCTGGTAGTGCAGCTCCAACACAAAATTGGCTATTATACCATGCAGCATTAAATAGTGCTAACAGAATTATAGAAGCTGGTAATAACCTTATACCAGAAGCCGGAGAAGAACAAGATTTAAATGACATTCTGGGTCAAGCCTATGCTATACGAGCTTTTTCTCATTTCCAAGTTATAAGTTACTTTAGTACCGATTATACTGATGATAATGCTTTAGGTGGCTTTTTGGTTAATTTTGTTCCTTCTGCTAGTGATAATCTTCCAAGAAGTACAAACGGTGAAATATTTCAGTTAATCGATGAGGATTTAGTAAAAGCTAAAAATCTAATATCGTTCGAGGCTAACCCCACATTAATGGGGAAAGATTTTGTTACTGCACTTCAAGCAAGAGTAGCAGCCTATAGAGGTCTGTATTCTCAAGCAGATTCTTTTGCTTCAGAATTACTAGGAAAGTATGACTTAGCGACAAGAGAGGAATATGTTGATGTATTCAAAGACTCCTCTAATGTAGGTATTATTTTCAAACTAGAACGTACTCTTGGGGATTCTCACGATAGACAAGCTACAACTGGTAGTGGTTTTGGAGCTGGATGGGTTGGAGCTAATTTTGCTTTTGTTGATGGCACAATAGACGGTTCACCATACTTTGAAATGGGAAGATCTTTATTCAATACTATTGATCAAAATGATGTTAGATTTGATGTATTGCTTAATGAAACTTCAATTTATGATAATGGACCAACTGTAAGAGATACTTTAGTTATTGGAAAATATCCTGGTAGTGAAAAAGCTTTGATGAATGATCTAAAAGTCTTCAGGATTGCAGAAATGTTAATGATTAAAGCGGAGGCTTTAGCAGATCAAGGTAATTTTAATGGAGCAACTAATTCTACCGCTGCACTCATTAAGCAATTAAGAGATGCTAGGTTTGGCTCTGATCAACCCTTACCCGTATACGCTAGTGAAGAAGAGGCGTTCGGTGCTATTCTAGATGAGCGAAGAATTGAATTTGCTTATGAAGGACATCGTTATAAAGACTTAAAACGTCTAGGAGTTAGAGGTAATAGAAGTATTCTTAGAGATCCTGATGACTGTTCTGTGAACGGCGCTTGTGAATTAGCTACAACGGATTTTAGGTTTACTATGCCAATTCCTCTTACTGAATTGAATGCAAATCCTGCAGTACAGGATCAGCAAAACCCTGGTTATACCAATTAATTAGAATAGGTATTCTAATTTATTAAAATACAACATCCCGCTGAATATTTTCAGAGGGATGTTTTTTTATACCTATATTTGCCCTCATGAAAAATGATTCTCAGGTTTTTGGTATCAGGGCAGTAATAGAAGCTATTTCAGCTGGAAAAACAATCGATAAACTCTTTATACAGAAAGGTCTTCAAGGGGAGCTTTCCAAAGAACTCATGCATCTCGCCAAAAAAAATGGTATCGGTTTTTCATTGGTTCCAATAGAAAAATTAAACAGAATCACCAAAAAAAATCATCAGGGTGTTGTAGCACAAATAGCTCCTATTGATTTTTACACCCTGGAAGATTTGGTTATCCAAACAATAGAATCTGGTGACACCCCTTTGTTTCTAGTACTTGATCAATTATCCGATGTTCGTAATTTTGGAGCTATTATTCGTACAGCAGAATGTACAGGAGTTCATGGAATTATTATACAAAAAAAAGGAGGGGCTCCGGTAAGTGCCGATACTGTAAAAACTTCTGCAGGCGCTATTTTTAAAATTCCTATTTGCAAAGTAGATCACATAAAAGATGCGATTTTCTACCTTCAATCCTCGGGAATACAAATCGTTGCGGCAACTGAAAAAGCTACAGATTCTATTTATGAAACAAATCTGACACTTCCCACAGCAATTATCATGGGAAATGAAGGAAAAGGAATTTCTCCTTCCGTCTTAAAATTAGTAGACACTAAAGCTAAACTCCCCCTATCGGGCGAAATCGCCTCATTGAATGTTTCTGTTGCATGTGGTGCTTTTTTGTTTGAAACCGTTAGACAACGAACATAATCACTCCTCTTCATCCTTATTTTTATCCGAAGTAAGTTCTTTATAATTATACACAATAATGATTTCTTCTTCGGGCATTTCAGGAGTATGTTCTATAAAATTTCCATCCTCATCAAAGTGTTTTAAAAAATCATCCTCCTCCGGATTATAATCTGGAGCTTCCCATGCGTATCGTTCAGGAGTAGCGATTCCCTTTTTTATCAAAAAAGCCATTACAGTTCCTACTAATAAACCTGAGGAATGTCCTTCCCATGAGATTTTAGGATCTACCGGAAATGTATACCATATCATACTTCCGTACACGAAAACAACTACTAACGATAACGCAATCAACCTAAAATGTTTTGCCAATACTCCTTTAAAAAACAAAAAACCAAACAACATATAGATAACCCCACTTGCACCAATATGATAAGAAGGACGCCCTATAATCCAGGTAAATACTCCCGTCAAAAATGCTCCCCATAAAAGGACTTTCCACGCATTTTTTGCATAAAAGAAAAACAATGCAGCTGACAAAATCAACAAGGGTAATGTATTATGCCACAGATGTTCTATTCCTGAATGAATGAATGGCGAAAAAAAGATCCCTCTCATCCCTTTTAGAGTTCTGGGCACGACACCAAAATGATTAAAATCGAATCCAAAACGTATTTCAAACCAAAATACAACCCATATAACAAGCACAAAGAGTATAGGATACCCTATAACTCCTGTTTTAAAATAAAAATGATTTTCAGTATTCATTGTACTCGCTTATAATATAGATACAACTTCAAAAAGTTCTCCAAATTCAAAAAGTCGGATAAATTGTCATAAAATAACGTCTGTCTTTTGCTTTTCGATATAAAAAATCGAAAAAGAATGTATTTTTACCATTATGAATAAACCACTTGCTGAAAGAATTCGTCCTAAAACATTAGAAGCGTATCTTAGTCAGGAGCATCTGATAGGAGACAATGGTTCGCTTACCCAACAAATAAAAAGAGGTATGATCCCTTCTCTTATTTTATGGGGACCTCCAGGTGTCGGAAAAACAACACTAGCTAATATTATCTCTTCTGAGTCCGGGCGCCCTTTTTATACCTTGAGTGCTATTAACAGTGGCGTTAAAGATGTACGGGAGGTCATCGAAAAAGCAAAACAAAGTGGCGGATTATTTACTGCCAAAAACCCCATCTTATTCATTGATGAGATTCACCGTTTTAGCAAATCGCAACAAGATTCACTGTTAGGCGCTGTCGAAAAAGGTTGGATTACATTAGTAGGAGCGACTACTGAGAACCCTAGTTTTGAAGTAATCCCTGCACTGCTTTCCAGATGTCAGGTATACATCTTGAATGCATTTGGAAAAGAAGAATTAGAAGCGCTATTGCACAGAGCTATGAAGGAAGACGAGTTTATGGCTTCTAAAAATATAACATTATCAGAGACCGATGCACTCTTACGACTAAGTGGTGGAGATGCCAGAAAACTACTTAATATTTTTGAATTAATCGTTTCTAGCCAGGAATCAGACAGCATACAAATAACCAATGATCTCGTTCTGAAACTTGTACAACAAAACACCGTACGCTACGATAAAACCGGAGAGCAACACTATGATATTATCTCTGCTTTTATAAAATCAATTCGGGGAAGTGATCCTAATGCCGCCGTATATTGGTTAGCCAGGATGATTGAAGGAGGAGAAGATGTAAAGTTCATCGCTCGTCGACTAATCATTCTCGCTTCTGAGGATATTGGTAATGCAAACCCTACAGCACTGATTATGGCTAATAATACATTTCAGGCTGTAACGACAATCGGGTTTCCAGAAGCGCGAATTATCCTGAGTCAATGTGCTATATATTTAGCTACTTCTGCAAAAAGCAATGCTTCCTATATGGCTATTAATCACGCTCAACAATTAGTAAAACAAACCGGAGATCTATCCGTACCATTGCACATTCGAAACGCTCCAACTAAACTCATGAAAGAATTGGGATATGGAGAAAATTACCAATACGCACATAATCATAAAGATAATTTTGTTTCACAGGAGTTTCTTCCGGAAGAAATCAGCAATACAAAATTATACGAACCCGGAGATAATCAACGAGAAAATGCTTTCAGATCCTTTCTCAAAAACCGCTGGAAAGACAAATACAATTACTAAAAACGAATACTACTGACGTGCAAATGTATCTACAATAACCTTATTGGTAGCTGGATTCACTCGCTCTAACACCAAATTACCATAACCGTCGAAATAACCAATTCCATTTAGTTCTTGTCCTTGAACAATAAAGCTATTTTCTCTGGATGTTTTATATGCTTTACCAAGTACACTACTATCAGAATGAGTGATTAGAAAACCATATGCTTCTTTTTTAAAGTTCACACTTTTTCCATTAAAAAGAAATGAATTACTTTTTGAAGGAATTGCTGATACCGGAGCCGAAACTATATTTTTTTCTACAGGAACTTCCTTTTCTTTTTCTACAGCAACATGAGTCATCTCTGCTTCTGCTTTTTCATTATAGGCATAACGTAAAGCTTCTACACCTTTAAACGCATCCCTTAAGGCTCCATGATAGGCTTTTTTAAACTCTTTTTCCCTACTGGTTCCCTCTTTAGAAGTAAATACTACGGTTCCTTTACAATCTTTTAACTCTACAACTAACTTAGTCGTTAAAAAACCTGGTTTTTTCTGTACATCAGCCGTTAGTGCCTTACATCCATTTTCATACAAATCTTTTGGCAATTCCTCTCCTCTAAGAAAAGCAGTAAAACCATATTTATTAAAAAGAAATTTACTCAATGAATTGAGTTGATAAGCATCTTCTTTTTTTGTAAAGTCATACCCTTTTGGCACTATCACATATTTAAAATCATTTACACTTGCAGTCTGTGCTGACATTTGAATGGCAAAAAACATACTTACCAGAACAAATAAACCTTTTCTCATTTATTTATTTTTTTTACTATTTGAATGAATTCGACAAGTAGCATCTTTACTTTACAACAATTTAATTCGTGCTATTAGTGTTTATAAAAAGCTACATTATCAAATTAAATCCAAAATTAACCGAAGCTCCTCTCGCTTTGGCTAAATTAGAATATTCAAACAGATTATTCCCCGAAATATAGAAATTAAATTTGTTAATTCGAGTGGACAGCAAAAGACCTACATTTGTCAGAGAATGATCGTCTACTGTATAATTAACCTTGGCACTTAAAAAACTCCACAATCGTTTGTAATAAAAAACAGAGGCCGCTACTTGTGGTCTTTTAGGTCTAAACACAGAAAACAACTGTAGTCCTAAGGCATCAGATCGCATCGGTCCCTCTCCTTTTTCATAACAATTACAATTTTCATCGTATCGATTAAAGGAATATTTTATAGAACTATTTATTTTTAGGGGGCGCATTGCCACATAACTTTTATGAATCGTATCTAGCCCTACTGCAGCTTTAAAATCTTCTACAAAATCTTCGATATTATTATCTGACATATGAACAGGGGTTTCGAAACCTTCAAATACGTAGTTCCCCTCTGCCTTATATGTCTCTACATCTTTTGTATAAAATATAACTCCAAGATCTGTCAAACTCCCAGTAAGTGTCCAATAATCCTTGAACCGATAAGAAAATCCTATATCAGCTCCTACTCCCAGGTTTCCACCAAGTAATGCCCTACCAATAAATTTATTTTTCACTTGTTTAGCTCCATCATCAGTATCTTCTGATTCTATCGCTCTCAGAGAAGCATATCCTGCTGTTTTAACTGCTACATCAGCATTACTAATAACATGCTGATAAATATTATTCCCATTTGGAGTTTCAATAGTTGTAAAAGCTCCGAAATTTCGAGTACTCCTCATATTAAAAATACTGGAATACACTTTTGCTCTGGCTCCAAAAGTCCATTGCTTATCAATCTTTTTATTAATCCCAAAATGATAAACTGTCAGAAAATCTACTACTGCACTAATATCTGAGAAACGAAAAGGTCTATTGAGGTGATCTCTGTTCCCCTCATAAGCCAGAATCGCAAAATCCTTTGGAAAATACGCTATCAGATCAAGTTCTTCATACAAACCTGCAGAAAAGTACATATTCTTATCTCTTTTACTCCTCCATCCTACACTGAGAATCTCTGCTTGCTGTGTCAGGGTTACATAGTCATTACTTGTAAGCTTGTGTAATGTCTCCTCTATTTTCACATTAATATCACGTCCATCATCTGCGAACACATCATGAACAGAAGCTCCTCTTAGCCCTGCGTTCACGTGATAATGGGAAAGAAAAGGAATTCCAGCATGATAATTAAAATTCACTTCTGCTCCCGGGTTTAACAATAACGATTGTGGTATTTCTACCACATCATATAGGCTCACTTTATTTTGACAATACACTATTCCTGCCCAGAACAAGGTAATTATCAGGTATAGATATATTCTCATAATTGATAGTTGATATAATATGTTGCTTTTGATTTTAATTCGAGTACACCGATCAAGTTACTACTCACATTCTCTACCCGTATAGAAGACGTTAATTGGGAAGCATCTCTTAATGTTCTTATGGTTTCATTATCCATAACAATTTCAGCGGTTGTTCGCACCGGAGCAGTATCAGGTCCTAAACCAGGATCTATAAGAATTGTATAGGATGGTCCTACCTGCTGATTTCCATCATTCAAAAAGGCAAACATCAACTCGAATTCTCTCTGAATCGTATTATCAATGGTAAATTGAATCTCTACTCTTTCGATATGATCCACTGCAAAATCATTTCCAACCAGATCGTACTGTAAGGTATCACTCACCACTAGTTCCGGAATAACAATAGAAGGATCAGTACCTGAAGGGATTAACTCTTCTGTATCAACTCTGGAGTACATAAAATCCAGTTCGTAAACAGGGTTTAATACTACGTCTTCCAATTGACTCCCGTCGACATCTTTTACACAAGAAATCATTGTTATTATCATCCCTAACATTGATAACAACAAGCTTACTTTTTTTATTTTCATACTAAGGGGCTTTCATAAAATCCTTTTAATATACAATTTTTCCGTTTAAAGATACTCCTTAATACTCTTTAAATCAGAAACCTGAAGGATATCCTCCGGTAATTTCTCTTGATGATAGTTATAGCAAATAGCCTGAATCCCTACTTTTTCCGCACCTAATATATCTGCTTCATAATTATCTCCAATCATGATACTACTATCAATATTCGCGCCGGAAATTTGCAATGCTTTTTCAAAAATAATAGGGTTTGGCTTTTTTACTCCCACCTCTTCACTATTGGTTACCGTATCAAAAAAATGAAGGATTTTAGCATTTTCCAATTTTTTGTATTGCACCTCTTTAAACCCATTGGTAATAATATGCAATACATATTTGGGTTTTAAGTATTCTAATACTTCTCTGGCTCCTTCTATCAAATAATTATGCTTAGGTAGAAATCTGATATAATCATCTGCCAAGCGATCAATCAAATCTTCAGGTACTTCCTGATGCAAAGACGTAAAAGTATCTGATAAACGACCTTGCCTCAATTGTTGTTTTGTAATTTTCTCTTCTCTATACAGTTTCCAATAATTCATATTTATCGGACGGTACGTTTTCAAAAAATCATTCACATCAATAGCCAATTGATGCTTTTCAAATAGCATTGCATACGCCAAAGCTGAATTTCTATCAAAATCCCAGAGGGTATGATCCAAATCAAAAAAAATATGTTTAATCGTATTTTTCACCTAGCATTATCATTTTAATTCCCGGGATTCATCTATATTCCACAAGTGCTCAAAGATGGTCTTCCAATATTTTTGTTCATTTAGTTCCCCCAACATTTCATTCAAAAAAACAGGGACGCATATTCCTTGCACTTTTTTTATTTTATCTAAATAGTATATTATATTTTTTAAAACCGACTCTTTATCTCTCCCTTCTTTCAACAAACTCAGACTTGTAAACGAAGTTGGATACACCATTAAAGGAGTTTGCACCTCATAATCAAGATCATAAAACAAGAAAGGCGTACATGTCCCAGCTCTAAAGCCACTGTATTCTGCATATCCCATCGAGAAATCTCTTTTTATTTCGAGCTCTACAAAGTTCCTATACGCTTCTGGTAACTTTATTTTAAAAAAAGTACACAAACTATATTGTGATTGCCGGTTCACAATTTGTTCTATTCGCTGTTTTTCTTTTTTTAATTTTAAAAAATCACACACTCCTTCATAAGAAACTCTAAGACCTACCTCTATATAATCTGCTACATGTTTTATCATTCGCCGATACAATTCATTATTATGATTTATGTTTATCTCATAACTTGAATAATCTCCTACACCAAAAAAAACAATGAGCTTTCTTTTTTTACTTTTCTGTAGTCGTATAAAAAAGTCAAAAGTATCAAAAGGATCTTTTTTTAATCCTACCAAAACGTTAAATCGGTATTTGATCTGGTGAAATCTCAGATAAATTAGATCTTTTAAAATTCCTATTGAAGACTGCAGAAGTCCTATTTTATTATAAGCCAAAGCACTTGATACATACACTACTGGTTGTATCGAAAACTGTTTCTTTTGAAAGCCAATTTCAGGAAACCGTTCTTGTATTTTATTCTTAAATTTTAATGCCCAAATATCTACTACAGGATCCTTTAGGAAGTCATGTATATAAGCTATACTTTCTGTAGCACTATACCTCCCTAATCCGTCTTTTACATGTGGCAGGTATTCCTCATATCTGCTTAACAAATAAAAAGAGGCTGCAAAAATATCAAATGGCAATGCTGATTTCTCATGAGTAACCCCAAAAAAACACTTTGTATCTTCCCAATCTACCACCTTAACCGCTACATCATTAATTCCTTGTTCGAAAAGCAGTGCTGTACTCTGAAAAAAAAGTTCTTTTCCTAATGGTTTTTTTCCATATGAAAACTTAGGACCGTCATGGGCTATAAAAGATTCTATCTTAGAGGTAAAATCAACCTCCATCCCCAGCATCCTCTTACAAATATGCCTACATATATAAGAGACCCTGGGGGTATTTTTTTGAATATAGATCAATATCATAGCATAAACTTATCGGCAAAGCTAAAATACTCTTTATCTGTTATAATCAAATGATCTAATAAATTAATATCCAAAACCTCTCCAGCTTCTTTGATTTTTTTGGTTAAAATTTTATCTGATACACTAGGAGTTAATTTACCACTTGGATGATTATGTGCAAGAATAATTGCCGTGGCGTCAAAGTTAAGTGCATTTTTAAAAACAACCTTAGGATCCACAAATGTTCCTGTCCTCCCCCCTACACTAATCTGTTTCTTTTGTAATACTCTATTTGCATTGTTCAGGTATACTACCCAAAACTCTTCATGATCTAAATTTCCTATTATAGGGCTTAACAAGTTAAATCCATCCATACTACAACTTATCGTAGGGTTTTGTGGAACGGCTTCATCCCGGCGGCGGCGTCCTAATTCCAGTCCTGCCAGAATGGAAATAGCTTTTGCTTCTCCTATTCCATGAAAGTTCATCAACTGTTTTACCGAGAGTTTCCCTAATGCATTAATCTGATGATTCACACTGGCCAACATCCTTTTACTTAATGCTACTGCACTTTCATTCCTATTTCCTGATCCTATAAGTATTGCTATCAGCTCTGCATCCGTCAACGAATTCCTCCCTTTAACCAATAATTTTTCTCTTGGACGATCATTTTCACTCCATTTCTTAATGGAAAAAGAAGCGTTATAAGTGTTCATAAGCCGTAATTTTGATGGTTTCGTGATATTTTTTTAACATAAAAATAGGTAGTATTTATTTTATTTACAATAAATATTGTTTTAGTAACCTTCAAAAAACAAGGTAGTTAGCAAAAAAAAATCAGATTAACTTTTAAGGATATTTGTTTGAAAATGAAAGTTTTACTATATTTGATCACCCTTAATTCTAAAAAAGCATAATTTTACAACTTCAAATTATCCTACTTATGAAGAATATTTTTACTATACTCCTGTTTTTGACGACACTGAGTTTTTATGGACAAGACAGCAATCGCATTGGTTTTTTAAACTTAGTAGGAAACCACATACAAGTTCCTAGAGGATGTGAAGCGCAGTCTGAATATGAATTACAAGCATGTGATGGTACGTCAATTAAATGGGAATATTATAGTGATGACATGCTATCTGCTGTTTTTGATCAGATAATAAGTGCATTCGAAGAAAGTAATGGCGCTAAAACAGAAGTCACATTTACCTCTTTCGGCTCTCCTCTAAAAGGATATAAGTTCAAAATGGGAAACTCATACCAATATTTTTTAATGGGTAAAATTAAAGATCAACCTCTGATGATTAATTTAGGAACTCCTAAAGATATCGCAGGAAAGGATGATCTGAGTGGAATATTAGGACTTGTATTTGACGAAGTAAGCTAAGGAGATAAAACTTGTTAAAATTAAGATTAAAGATCAATTATATAATTGGTCTTTTTTTATTTTACAACTATATTTATCCTGAATGAAAACCACCACCACATGTACCCACCTTCTCATCATCAGGAAAGCAACTTCGGGATTATAAAAGATCTTATACATTCTTTTCCTTTAGCTACTGTTATTTCGATAGAGAACAATACTCCCCATATCACCCATATCCCTCTTATATTAGAAAATGACATTTTGGTGGGACATCTGGATAAAAACAATCCTCATTGTGATTTCCTAAAGGATAAAATTGAGGTAACAGTTATTTTTCAAGGACCGCAAACATATATTTCACCTTCGGTATACAATTCCAAACAATTACCAACATGGAACTATATTATTGCACACCTAAAAGGAGAAGTTACACAAATACACATCCCTGAAGACATTATGAAATCAATGGTTCGCATGACAGCAACACTAGAGGCACCATCTCACAGATTCGAACTAGCTCATGAAGACAAAAGAATGCATCGCATTGTACAATATGTTCATGGTTTTCAGATACAGATTAAAAGTTGGGAAGGAAAATTTAAGCTCAGTCAGGACAAGAGTGCTCCCGACATAGAAAATGCCAAGCAAGAACTATTAAAAAATAGTTCTGAAAATTCGCATTCATTTATCAACAACCTCTATAAAAAGCATTTTAATCAGTGAACCCACTCTTTTACTTTTTCAAAATCAAGTCCCCCGTAATTCCCACTACTCATCAACAATAGAGAGGTATTTGAATACGCTTTGGCACTAATCGCCTCTTCAAACCTTTTAGGCTCTGTGTATACAATAAGATCATCTCTTCCAAAAGCCTCCATAATCTGATCTTCAGACACTTCTTCTAATCGCTTAATCTTCACTGCATCCGGAGAATAAAACACAATTGCCTCATCTGCGGCATCCAATGCACCTTTATACTCTTTTAAGAAGGTTGCATTTAAACTACTATAGGTATGCAACTCTAAACAGGCAATTAATTTTCTATCGCGATACTGCTCCTTTACAGCTTCTGTCGTAGCTTTTACCTTAGAAGGGCTATGTGCAAAATCTTTATAAGCAACAGCCGTTTTGGTCTCTGTTATCTTTTCGAGTCTTTTAGATGCTCCACTAAACGTGGCTATTGCTTCATAAAACTCATCTTCATCTATTCCCATTTGCTGACAAATCCATTTAGCACCTGCTAGATTACTCAGGTTATGAGCTCCAAAAACAGCAATGGGCATTTCCCCATCCGGCGTATCTAATAACGTCTCTCCGTCACTAACTGTATAAGCAGGTATCTGATATGGAAATTTTCTTATGGGGTTTTCTGCTGCTTCTGCTAATTGTCTCACTTCTTCATCTTCTTCATTATATACCAAAGCACCTCCGTTAATGATAGAATTAATAAAAATGCGAAATTGATCTACATACGTATCGAATGTAGGGAAGACATTTATATGATCCCAGGCAATCCCGCTAATCAAAGCTATATTAGGCTGATACAAATGAAATTTCGGTCTTCTGTCAATAGGAGAAGACAAATATTCATCACCTTCCAAAATCATAAAATCATTTTCTTCAGTAAGGTGAACCATCGTCTCAAACCCTTCTAATTGGGCTCCCACCATATAATCTACTTCTTTTTCGTGATACTGCAATACATGCAAGATCATCGAAGTAATTGTCGTCTTTCCATGTGATCCTCCGATCACCACTCGTGTTTTATTCTTAGCATGTTCGTACAAAAACTCAGGGTATGAGTAAATCGTCAAATTTAACTCCTGCGCTTTGAGCAATTCGGGATTATCTTCTTTTGCGTGCATTCCCAAAATAACTACATCAATATCCGTTGATATTTTTTCTGGAAACCAACCAAAAGCATCTGGCAATAATCCATGAGTCTCCAACCTAGACTTGGAAGGTTCAAAAATTACATCATCACTACCACTTACCTCATCTCCTTTTTGAGACAATGCAATAGCAAGATTGTGCATAGCACTCCCTCCTATGGCTATAAAATGTACACGCATATTGATCTTTTTATTCTAAGGAGTAAAGATACAATCTACAATTCATTTGCTACCTACCCTTTTCCTTAAAATTTTAACAGAGGCTCCTCTCCCATGCTCACAAAAGAAGAAAACTCCCTTCAAAAAACTTAAACTTTCCTAAACCAAATACGTGTTTCCCTAATTTTTCGTTTCAAATACGTAGCTTTATGGTGTAATTTGTAGCAATTACTACCTATTTATGGTATAAGAATTGTAAATAACACTAAAGAATTGCAGCATCAGAACGTACAATAAGAATTCATCCTTGCCGATATACATGTGTGATTTCTTATTATATGTCAGGGGCATAAAATTATAGATAATATGAAAAAAATCATCTCGCTCTTATTTCTCCTTTGTATCACTAACATCAGCTTTATCATGGCACAAAACGACTATACTAAACAGTGGAAAGAAGTTGAATCCCATGAACAAAAAGGACTTCCTAAATCCAGTCTAGAGGTAGTTAAATCAATCTACGAAGCAGCTAAAAAGGAAAACAACACAAATCAAATCATCAAAGCATTTCTTCACAAAGCCAAATACGCACTTACTCTTGAGGAAAATGCACAGCTTACTATCATCAAAGAATTACAATCAGAAATTGCTACCAGCAGTTTTCCTACTAAAAATATTCTCAATGGTGTTCTAGCGAATCTGTACTGGCAATACTTTAAACAAAATCGATGGAAATTTTACAATAGAACTCATACAAGTGCTAAAGTTGACAAAGAAGATTTCAGAACCTGGGATCTGGAAACTCTTTTTGCTGAGATTCACATTCATTTTCAACAAGCACTGGAAAATGGTGTTTTAGCACAACAAACAGAATTGAGCAAGTTTAACACAATTCTTATCACTGAAGAAAACTCTAAAAAATACCGCCCCACCCTTTTTGATTTCCTATCACATATGGCATTAGAGTTTTATAAAACTTCTGAAACGAATATCACCAGACCTTCTTATGCTTTTGAGATAAACTCAAAGGAATACTTAAATGAACCTTCTTCTTTTTCCAGACAGAAGATAACAACTAAAGATAGTTTGTCACTTCAATTTAATGCACTAAAAATATACCAGCAACTTATCGCTTTTCACTCGAGAAACAAAAATTATAACGCATTGGCAAATGTCGATATAGAACGTCTTTTATTTGTTTTTAAAAATGCTACGTTCGCTGATAAAGAAGAACTGATAATCAACACACTCACAAAAGCAAAAGAGAATAATAAGGATCATGAATCCAATGCCCTCTACGCATACGAACTAGCAGCTCAGTATCAATCTCGTGGTTCTAAATACATCCCTAAAAAAGACGAAGTTTTTCGATGGGATACAAAAAAAGCTCTGGAGCTTTGCTCTACAATAGAAAGCGCATTTCCCAATAGCGATGGAGCAAAAAAAAGCAATGCATTAAAAGCTATCATATTACAAGCTGAAGTATCACTTAAAAGTGAAAAAATTCTTCCTATTCAAAAAGCAGGACGTCTTTTTATATCCTATAAAAACACAGATCTCCTTACCCTAAAAACTGTAAAAATTAATGCTACCCAGCTAAAATCGTTACAACAACTATATAAAAACAAAGACATTATCAAGTTTATCAACGGTTTACCTGAGGTCAATACATGGAAAGCCCCTTTAAAAAACGAAAAAGACTATCAAAGACATACCACAGAAATTTTATTACCGGCGTTACCACAAGGTCAATATCTGGTCATAGCTTCTGCCGGCGAAGAGATTTCTGTAAAAAATCAAATCTCTTATGCAGACATTCAAGTGAGTAATCTTGCCTTACTTACAAACCGAACAAATAATACGACAATCTTCCAGGTGGTTAACAGAAATGATGGGGCTCCGATTAGTAATGCCTCGATTCATCTTCAGTCGGGACATGGAAGAGGTTACGGAAATAAAATTGACAAGACACTCACTACAGACAAACAAGGACAAGCTTCTTTTCTAGTAGATAATCAATACTATGACCTTGTTGTCACAGTAAAACATGAGAAAGATCTTGTTGTTTTTAGCCCATATCATTTATATAAAAACCATCAGCCGCAACAAAACATAAACAGAAAACAAGAAACTGTATTTTTGTTTACTGACAGAAGTATTTACCGTCCTGGTCAGACCGTTTATTTCAAAGGGATTCTAATGACTGCAAATGGAAATAAAAACCATTCCGTAGTCCCAAATACTACTGTACCTGTTACTCTAAAAGATGTCAATTATCAAGAAGTAAGCAGTCTCAAGCTGCAAACTAATGAATATGGATCTTTTCAGGGAAGCTTTATACTACCTTCCTCTGGTGTGACTGGTTTATTCCACCTACAAACACGAAATGGAAACCAAACTTCCTTCTCCGTAGAAGAATATAAACGCCCCAAATTCGAAGCAACCTTTTCTCCTGTCACTAAAACATATAAGCTTAACGAAATAGTTTCACTTCAAGGAAATGCTACAGGGTATGCCGGCAATAAAATTACCGATGCCAAGGTTGTATACCGAGTGCACAGAAAAGTGCAATTACCTCGATGGTGTTATTGGTACTACCCAGGTCACAGAGAACAAGCTCAGGAGATCACCTATGGAGAAACTACTACTGATGAGAAAGGAGCTTTTGAAATCAACTTCGAAGCCATTCCGGACAAAAGTGTTCCTAAAGAAAATCTACCGGTATTCCATTATGAGATCACCGCAGATATTACAGACATCAATGGAGAGACAAGAAGTACCAGTACTCAGGTTAATGTAGGATACCATGCACTTCTTGCAAACATGCAGCTCCCTAATAAGATTGATAAGAATGCAGACAACAGCTTAACAGTTCTTTCTAAAAACCTAAACTATGAACCTGTTGCCTCTTCTGGAACTATCAAAATCTATAAATTAAAATCTCCTCAATACCCACTTCGCAGACGTCCATGGAATGCTCCAGACTATAAGATACTTAGCAAAGAAGAGTTTACTAAACTATTTCCGCACGATGCGTACGACGATGAAGATGATTATAAGACATGGGATAAAGGTGCACTAGTCCAAACAATATCCTACAATACTGCAGAACAAGGATCCCAGACAACCGGAATGCAACATATCCCATTAAAAAATACAAAAAAATGGGAATCTGGAAAATATGTGATAGAACTCAACTCAAAAGATCGATTTGGACAAGAGGTAAAAGATATTATATACTACACCCTGTTCGACAAAAAAGATAAAAAAATCAGTGATCAACAGCTTTTTGAAGTGAGTGTTAATAAAGAATCATACTCCCCTGGAGAAGAAGTCATCATTAAGTTTGGCTCTGCTTCCGAAAACATTACCATTACGGTAGATGTCGAAAAAAACAATAAAATTACCCGTACAGAGCAATTCACCCTTTCTAATAATAGTACTACAATAAAAATTCCGGTAACTAAAGAAGATATTGGAGGGTTTGCGGTACACTACAGTTTTGTGAATTATAACGCTCATGAAGGAGGAACTATTCCTATAACGGTACCATACGAACCTACAGAATTATCAATAGAGACAACTACATTCAGAGATAAACTACTCCCTGGACAGAATGAAACCTGGAGTTTTACTATTAAAGGTCCTAAAGGAGACAAGGTCGCTGCTGAATTATTAGCGAGTATGTATGATGTTTCTCTAGATCAGTTTAAATCGCATCAATGGAATTTCAACCCTATAATGAAACCAACATACTATCCTAACTATTTTAGAGAGGCACGCCTTAGTTTCGGAGTACAAAGTTTCACAAACAGACATTACGACAGTCCGCCAATCCCTAGTTTTTCTCAAGGGTATGACCGCCTCGACTGGCATGGTCTTTATTTTGGTTCTTCATACGGAAGAATGCGAATGGCAAAATCCAGAATGGCTGCTCCAGTAAGCATGATGGATGACCAAATGGAAATGGCGAATGCTCCTGAACTGGAAAAAGCGCCACTTGCAGGTACTGCTGAGTCAAAAAGAATGACCGCAGATACTACCAATGCGAACGAAAAAGAGGAAGAAAACGATTTAATTACCCCCAAAGAAAAACCGCTATCAGGTGTCTCTGTTCGCAAAAACCTACAGGAAACAGCCTTTTTCTTTCCTCAATTGCAAACCAATAAAGAAGGAGAAGTAAGCTTTAGTTTTACTGCTCCCGAAGCATTGACAAAGTGGAAAGTGCAGTTATTAGCACACACCAAAACACTACAGGCAGCTACCACAACACTAGAAACAGTTACTCAAAAAGAGTTAATGGTAATCCCAAACCCTCCTAGATTCCTCAGAGAAGGAGATAAAATTATAATTAGCACTAAGGTTTCTAATCTTTCCTCATCTGATCTTAACGGAGATATCGAACTACAATTAACAAACGCTTTAACCAATACCTCCATTAATCAGAAACTACAGAACAACCAGATTCGACAAGCTTTTTCTGTAGCAGCCTCAGGAAACACCAATGTATCATGGGAACTGCAAATACCAGATGATATTCAGGCAGTACAGTATAAAATCATTGCTAAAGCAGGTACTTTCTCAGATGGAGAACAAAATGTACTTCCTGTATTATCTAATAGGATGTTAGTTACAGAAACACTGCCTATGTGGGTTCGATCTGACCAGACAAAAAGTTTTACGCTGCAGAAATTAAAGAATACAACCTCTACTTCTTTAAAACATCATAGACTAACTCTGGAAATGACCTCTAATCCAGCCTGGTATGCTGTTCAGGCATTACCATACCTTATGGAGTACCCATATGACTGCGCTGAACAGACATTTTCTCGTTATTATGCTAATGCATTAGCAACGCACATTGCCAATTCCAATCCTCGCATACAGCAAGTATTTAATCAATGGAAAACCAGTGATGCATTACTGAGTAATCTGGAAAAAAACCAAGAGTTAAAATCTCTGATTCTCCAAGAAACTCCCTGGGTACGTGAAGCACAAAGTGAAACAGAACAAAAGAAAAGAATTGCATTGCTTTTTGACCTTAATAAAATGAATTCAGAATTTCAGAGTGCTTTGCAGTCTTTACAAAAAATGCAATATGACTCTGGAGCATTTCCGTGGTTCAAAGGAGGTCGAGAGAGCAGGTTTATTACCCAGTATATTGCTGCAGGTTTCGGTCATCTACAAAAATTAGGAGTTACAACCTCTGCTAACCCTATAAGTAAACAAATAGTACAAAAGGCTATACAATACCTGGATCAGGAATTTGTAAAGCAATATGAAGAATTAAAAAAGCACTGCAAAAAACACAAAATTGATATCAACAAAAACCACCTACACTACGCTCAGCTACATTATCTATATATGCGTAGCTTCTTTGCTGATATCCCTGCCCATTCCAACACGAAAGAAGCTAAAAAATACTATCTGGGACAAGCCAAAAAGTATTGGTTAAAAAACAGTTTGTATACACAGGGACTGTTAGCTTTGATTACGCATAGAAATGGAGATACAGCTACTGCTACTGCCATTCTCAATTCATTAGAAGAAAAGAGTATTGTCAGTGAAGAATTAGGAATGTATTGGAAATCCAATACTGCCAGCTGGTATTGGCACCAGGCCCCAATAGAAACACAAGCATTATTGATTGAAGCTTTTTCAGAGATTGCTCCGGAACCTAAAAAAACTGAAGTTGTCGATAACCTAAAAATATGGTTACTAAAACACAAGCAAACCAACAGGTGGAAAACAACCAAACAAACAGCCGAAGCTGTTTATGCTTTATTACTACAGGGAAGTGAGTGGTTATCTATTACTGACATGGTAGACATCACACTGGCAGGAGAAAAGGTTACCCCTGACGAAAACACGAAAGTAGAGGCAGGTACCGGATACTTTAAAACTTCCTGGAGCGGTTCTGAAATCACAAACTCCAAAAGCACTGTTATGATCAGCAAAAAAGGAAAAGGAATTGCCTGGGGAGGATTATACTGGCAGTATTTTGAAGATCTGGATAAAATCACCGCAGCTAAAACCCCTCTATCACTTAGCAAAAAGCTATTCCTTAAAAAGAATGCAGACAGAGGAGAAAAAATGACTGCTATCACCGAAAACACTTCTTTGACATTAGGAGATCTTGTCCGGGTACGCATTGAATTAAAAGTAGATAGAGACATGGAATTTATTCATATGAAAGATATGAGAGCAGCAGGCTTCGAACCTGTTAATGTTCTCTCTCAGTACAAATGGCAAGATGGCTTAGGGTATTATGAAAGTACCAAAGATGCCGCTACCAATTTTTTCTTCGATTATCTACCCAAAGGGGTGTATGTATTCGAATACGACCTAAGAGTAAACAACAAAGGAAACTTTTCTAACGGAGTTACAACAATTCAAAGCATGTATGCTCCGGAATTCTCTAGTCATTCGGAAGGAATACGAGTAAAAATTGAGCACTAAAAACAATCGTATCGTATAAAGAACCCCCTGTAGTTTCGAAAATCTACAGGGGATTTTTTTATACGTCCCTTCCCGGAATGCATCTCAGAAAGAAATCTAGTATACTAACTATTTTATGATTAGAAAAATCTCGGAGTTAAGAATCGACTGTATTTCTTGAAAAGTTCAAATCGAAGAAATACTTCATAACTCCCATCATTAAACTGTGCTTTACCTAATTCAGTAGTCTCTCTATCATATGCTAAGCCTATCATCATCCCATCTGATATCTGAAAACCTGCCATTGCACTAAACGCAGCATCCCATCGATATCCCAACCCCAGTGTCAACCGTTCATACAATAAGAAATTCGCAGATACATCCACCTGAAGCGGAGCTCCAAAAACAACTTTGGTTAACAATGCCGGCTTAAACTTCACTTCTGTACTCAAGTCAAAAACATGTCCGACAATTGCATAATAATTAATCCGCTCTCTGGCAATATAAGTAGATGAATCATTATTCCCCACCGTAGCACTCTCATCAAAATGCTCGGTTTCCAGAAGATTGGGAGCACTTAGTCCTGCATAAAACTTATCGGTATGATAATAAAATCCTACTCCAACATTCGGACTAAACTTATTATCTATATTATTCTGAAAAGTCGGATCTTCAATATCAAATTCCCTGAGCTTTGTAAAATCCACATCTAAAAAGTGTCCTCCTACCTTCAGCCCAAAACTTAATTTTCCTATATCCGAAGTAGGAATCGTATAAGAAAAATCGATATCCAGATACATCTCCTGCGTGGGACCTATTTTATCATTTATAAAAGACACTCCCAATCCTACTTTATTACTTTCTCCAATAGGTGTATTCAATGATATGGTTTCTGTTTGCGGAGCTCCATCCAACCCAACCCACTGACTTCTGTGCAGCCCGGTAATACTCATCACTCCTCTACTCCCTGCATAAGCAGGATTCACACTAATAGTATTGTACATATACTGAGTATACTGAGCATCTTGTTGTGCCAACGCAGATATACAGGGGATACTTACTATCATTATAAGTATATACTTTCTCATTTCTTTTAATTTATTATTTTGGTATCTATACAAAAAAATACAGGAGGTAGTACATAAAGAAGTTATCACGAGAAATATCCTTCGAATGATTACAAAGACGATTGTTATATACAATCCTCATAAAAATATTACCATCTCAAAAACGATACGTTTTGGGAAAGGAAAAAGAAGTCACTTCTTACTATCGATAATCTTACCGGTATTTTTTATTTTTTTTTCGGTAGCTATCTGCTACTTAATTTTAAAATTTATCGTGTTTTTCCTCTAAATATTAAAACACATATAAATTTTGAAGTTCTTCTACCTGGGGATCAGTTTTTTGTTGATGCTGAAAACCAGCAACGAATCTTAGTTCTTTTAACGTAGTCATTTTGGGGCAATTTAAATTACTTTGTCAAGTTATTTTCTATGTCAAATATAGAGTAAAAACACATACTCCTCCACGAAGTCTCCCTCTTCCTCTTCCTCAAAAAAAGGGTACTCCCTTATCTACCTCCCTTCAAAAAACACTCAACACATTGTTCTACAGAAATTTGAAATACAAAAACAGATATTTCAACATTAACCTCACAATGATTCCATTAAAAATACTTGTATAAATTTATGATAATTTTAACTTTTTTAATACTGCAATTTCTAATCTCGTCTTTGACAAATATTTACCCCTTTACAGTGAGGCACTAGAGGTATTACGATCTAAATATCTCTTCTGCTAAAAAAGGTATTATTCTATTTTTTTAACACTATTTAATTTATTTAAAACAGCTCTAAACAAAAAACAAAATGTAATTTTACACCTCTGAATGCATAGTGATTCACAAACTACATCAAGCAAATGAAAACTCTTATTATTACCGGAATCAGTAGAGGAATTGGACTTGCCACCGCTTCATTATTTCTAGAAAAAGGATACCATGTTATTGGTACTTCTACCGCTGGAAAAACGATCTTAACCTCGGATAGGCTTTCTGTTTTTTCATTACAATTGGATGATGCTTCCTCTTTTATTTCGTTAAAAGATCACCTGCTACAAAACAGTATTAAGGTCGATGGTATCATCAATAATGCTGCGGTATTGTTAGAAGCCTGGGATGATCCTTCTATTGACATACAACAACTGAGAAAAACATTTGACATCAATGTATTCGGAACCATCGAATTTACCGAAAACCTACTCCCTTTTATTAAAAAAAACGGACATATTATTAATATAGGTTCTTCCTGGGGAACTTTTAATACGGATCAGGATGCGTACACGCCATTGTACAAAATGTCAAAAACCACCATCCATATGTATACCTCTTTACTAGGAGAACGTCTTAAAACATCTGATATAGCGGTATCTGCTGTCGATCCAGGATGGGTTAAAACAGATATGGGCAGTATGGATGCAGAACGAGAACCACAGGAAGCTGCGATGGATATCTTCTCTTTATTTGAATCTCCGAAAGAAACGGGCTACTTATGGAGAGAAGGCGAAAAAAGTAATTGGTAACCACTACCTTAAACAAACCACCTCAACAGGTTTACCTTTCTGAATATCTGATCGTACAATGACCAGGGCTACTCTTTTAGAACACTAGGCAGGTATTGAAATTTTTTCTTAAATGCCGCTGTAAAATGTTGAGGATTTTTATATCCGACTTCATAGGAAGCCTCAGAAACCGTATATCCTTCTTCCAGAATCATTTTTTTGGCATGTTCCATACGCAACTCGGTCAGGTAAGCAAATACAGGTTTCCCAAACACTTTCTTAAAATCTTTCTTGAGTTTAAAACTGTTTAGCCCTACCTGGAGCACTAATTCTGAAATGGTTGGAGGTGTCTTAATATTTTTTCGAAGGATTTTTTCGGCATCGATAATCTTTGCATAATCAATCGCACTCAATGATATGGCATCTTCCGCATTCCCCTGTTTCTCAATAATATCAAAAAGAATTGAAAAAATTTCAGCTACTTTGGATTCTAAATAAACCTTTCGGATGGAATTCGTATACGTACACCCTAAAATATCATCGATAATCAATTGCAATTTCGGAGAAATAGGCTTGCTTTTTTTCCACATTACAAAAGGCTCTTTGTTTTCCATAGCTTCTCCAAAATGAGAAATCGCTTTTTTATAGCTGGCATCAAAAATCCGTTTCAGGTAGCGTTCCGTAAATTTAATTTCAAGTGTTTTCCGTCTTTGGGTATCAAAAGTCAATTTCCCTTTCACCTTAGGCAAGTAAAATAAATTATAGTGCCCACTTGGTATATTTATAGGTACACTTTTTTTATTATATGGTGTATACACATTACTTCCTTCAATTTCGAAATGCAACTTTAAAAAAGGGAAATCGTGTTCCACTTCTGCTTCATAAGGAGAGTCTACATCTATTTCTACATCTTTAGTCTGCAGAAAAACTCCGTTTAACTGGATATCTGCCGTAGTCCCTTTGATTCCCTTAAAATTTACTTCCTGCCGATCTTCCAATAACGTATCTGTTTCAAAGTCATCAGAATACGTCTTCTCAATAACCCCTCCTAAAATATCACTTTTAATTCTACTTTTCATTTATTCCCTTTTGCGGCAGTCAAAATACCTAATGCGTTATTCATCATTTCACCCTCCCAATACCTTTGCAAAGTTACTATTTAAATTAAATCCAAATTAATAAAAAAATGAAGAATTTATCAATGCGTATTGGTAACGCTATTCTGGTAATCACCTTTTTACTACTTGGTAGTGCCGGGTATTCACAGGCAACCAACAGTATTACAGGAAAAGTCTTTACATCAGACGGACAACCTGCTGCTTACATCAATGTATTAATAAACAACACTGCAAGAGGAGCTCTTACAGATCAAAATGGAACATACACTTTTCACAATGTAGATGCCGGTGATTACGAATTCGTATTTTCACTTATCGGACTCAAATCCCAGACAATAAATGTACAGGTAGCCGAAGAAGGAATCACTTCCGTAAAGGACATTACTCTCGAAGTTGATGAACAAAAACTACAAGAGGTGATCGTCATTGCAGAACGTCTAAATCAGTTTGCCAGAAAAGAAACAGAGCAGGTAGCACGTTTACCTCTAAAAAACATCAACAACCCTCAATCATATACAGTAGTAAGTAGTGAGTTACTAAAAGAGCAAATCAATACTGATCTACCTTCTGCCCTAAAAAGTATCACAGGAGGAGGATATGTAGAAGGTAATCAGGGATTCGCATCTGTATATGCCAGAGGTTTCAGAGCGGATTCTAATATCAAAAACGGACTAAGAGTATATACTAAATACCCTATCGATCCACAAAACATTGATCGTATCGAAGTAATCAAAGGACCTTCTTCTGTATTATTCGGTGCCGGATATTACGGAGGATTGGTTAACCTTGTTACTAAGAAACCTTTTGAAGGAAAAAAATTAGATGTTTCTTACACATTAGGTAGCTGGGATCTGAATCGTTTTACGGTAGATTTCAACACAGCTCTTGACAAAGAAAACAAAACATTATTGCGAGTAAACGGTGCTTATCATTCTGAAAACAGTTTCCAAAACCAGGGATTCCACCGTTCTTTTATGGTAGCTCCTAGCATTACTCATAAGGTTAGTGACAAACTTGATCTGGAGTTCAATGCTGAAATCAATCATAGCAAAAAAACCAAGAATTTTGCTAGAGGAATTGCCAGAGGAGGCATCGAAGGAGCAAATAGCTGGGATGATATCAACTGGGATTATAACGAAAGTTATACTTCTAATGAGGCAGCAGGAGACGTAAAATCACAATTATATCAATTATTTGCAAACTATAAAATCACAGATAACTGGATTTCCAAAACGTCTATTTCATCTAATAATTACCACCTAACTGATAATTATGTGTATCTGGAAGCAATTGCCAAAGATACGATTAACAGAGGGATCATTCAGTTCAGCCATGGAAATGGAGGAACATTAGACTTACGCCAGGATTTTCAGGGGATCCATACAAGTGATGCTATCGAAAACAAAATAGTTATCGGAGTTAATTATGTGAATACTTTCTGGGACTTCACTATTAAAAACGGTCCTGTTGTAAACGGAAGATCACATTGGAATTTCCCATATGATCAAATTGTATTAAATGGAGAAAACACTATAGTACCTCCTATTACACGCAGGGGGCTTGATGAAGCTGATGGTAGCATTGCTGCTCGTGAAACAGGAAACAAAAACTTAGCAGCATACATTTCGGACGCGATCACTATTCAGAAAAAACTAACCTTGCTAGGAGGAATCCGTTTTGATCGTTTTATGAATGACCCAAGTATAAGTAATGGAATCTCTCGGGGAGGATACAATCAAAATAACATTTCTTATAATGCCGGAATCGTTTACAATCCATTTGGGGATAAGCTAGGAATATTTGGTAATTATATGAATGGTTTTAAAAATGTAGCCCCTGGAATCATGGACGCTGAAGGAGAAATTGTAGATTTCGATCCAGAAGAAGTAAACCAATGGGAAACCGGAGTAAAACTAAATCTACTAGATGGTAAAATTAAAAGTACTGTTAGCTATTACAACATTACAATTGATAATGCCATTCGTCGTTTCAATGGATTCTCTACTCAGGACGGAGAAATTGTAAGCTCGGGAATTGAAGCAGATTTAATCGCAAATCCTCTCCCTGGATTAAATATGGTATTAGGATACACATACAATCACTCAGAACACAAAAAACATGCAAATCCTCAATTCGACGGAAGACAGCTAACATTAACTCCGGAAACAGTTGCTAATTTCTGGATTAGTTATAGAGTACTTAAAGGGCAACTTAGTGGTTTAGGTGCCGGATTCGGAGGAAATCATATGAGTAAAATCTATCAGGTAAGTAGTTTAGACAATAGCTTCTGGGCCAATGATTATACCACATTTGACGGAACTATTTTCTACGACCAGCCGAATTATCGTATCGGTTTCAAAATAAACAACATGTTTGACAAGGAATACTATAACGCTTATGGTATGCCACAAAAACCTCTTAATGTTAATGTAGGTTTTACCTATAAGTTATAATTGACTTTTCGCTTTTTTTAATTAAGGTGGATTTTCTTTGTAGTGAAAATCCACCTTAATTTTTTTAAACATTTCCCAAGAACCATATTTCCATAAATAAAAGTCTTATTTTGTAAAAAAAAAGATTCATAATGGACATCTGGAAAACGATCTATGACGAAATCATAGCAGCAGAAAAAAAAGAGCCGTTTATAACTCAGCTAACCAACGCTCTCCCTACAGAAGAAGGATTCTGGGGTGTCCTTACATATATTCTTAGTGATAAACTAGCGACTTCCGTATTTAGTCAGCAAACTTTAGCTACAATCATTACTCCTATTCTAAAGGATAATGATATGATCAGGCTTTTTATTACCACTGATCTGAAAGAGTATTTCAAAAGAGATTTTGCCTGTCATACATACCTGGAAATCCTTTTATTCTCCAGAGGTTTTCTCGCTACTTGCATGTATCGTATTTCTCGTTTTTTGTTTACTCAGAATCAGCTACAAACTGCTAAGTTCTTCCATAGCAGAATCATTGAACTATACACCATTGACATTCATCCAAATGCCCAAATCGGCAAAGGAACTATCATAGATCACGGAATCGGCATTGTCATTGGAGAAACGGCTCAGGTAGGAGATTACTGTGTTATTTTTCATCAGGTAACTTTGGGAAGTACAGGGCATGAAAATGGCGATCGTCATCCTAAAATCAAGGATCATGTAGTTATCGGTACCGGAGCAGTAATTCTAGGAAATATACATATAGCAGATCACGTTAACATTGCTGCGGGTAGTGTAGTTCTTAAAAACGTTCCTCCTCATACAACCGTCGCCGGTATTCCTGCTAAATCAGTAGGAAGATCCAAAAAATTACTTTAAAAAAACGCAAACGAATGACAATACACAGAATTCTTATCGTTACTTTTTTGGGCTTACAATTGATTTCCTGCAATCAATCTTCTCAAAAAACTACTTCAGAAATCCCTTCTCTGATAACTACAAATACCAAACAACAACAAACATCAGAAGCACCCACTTCATCTATCGATTCTCCTTCTATTGTTATTCTCGGCACCATCCAGGATGCAGGCTCCCCTCATATAGGTTGTAAAAAAAGCTGTTGTACTTCATTATTTGACACACCTGATGCAAATCGAAAAGTGGTTTCTCTCGGAGTAATCGATCCTATATCAAATAAGACATTTTTATTCGAAGCAACCCCGGACATCACCACTCAATTAAAAACCTTAAAGAAGCTTATCACTAACCGACAGGAAGAAATTCCTGATGGTATTTTTTTGACACATGCACATATTGGTCATTATACTGGTTTAATGTATCTGGGAAAAGAAGCTACTAATGCCAAAAAAGCACCTGTATACGCAATGCCTAAAATGAAAGATTTTCTGGAAAAGAATGGTCCATGGAGTCAACTTGTAACCAATGAAAACATTCAGATCCTTCCCCTTGAAAACAAAAAAGAAATAACATTAACGCCTGCCATCCAAGTTACACCTTTTACAGTCCCTCATCGTGATGAATATTCCGAAACTGTCGGATATTACATCACCGGTCCTAATAAAAAAGCATTGTTTATTCCTGATATCGACAAATGGGAAAAGTGGGACACCAATATAATTGATGCTATTGCCAGTGTAGACTATGCCTTTATAGATGCTACTTTTTTTGACGGAGAAGAAATAAACAACCGAGACATTTCCGAGATCCCGCATCCTTTTATTATAGAAAGCATGCGTACATTCAAAGGATTATCAACAGCAGAAAAAAGCAAGGTATACTTCATTCATTTCAACCACACCAATCCTGTTATTAATGCACAAAGTAAGCAAGCACAGCGTGTTTTGACACAAGGGTTCAACATTGCACAAATTCATGATATTATCGCACTATAAGACGATAAAAAATCAAGCATTGAGCATTTGCCAAAGTTTATCTTTTAGCCCCTGTAACCCTTGTTGTGCAACAGAAGAAATAAACACGTAGGGAATCGTAAATGCTGCATCTAACTGTTCTTTTAATTCTGCTTCCAGCTCTTCATCCAGCATATCACACTTAGAAATTGCTACCAATCGTTCCTTATCCAATAGTTCCGGGTTATAACGTCTCAGCTCATCAAGCAGGATTTCATACTGTTTCTTAATATCGGGAGCATCTGCAGGAATTAAAAATAATAAAGTGGAGTTTCGCTCGATATGTCGTAAAAACCGATGCCCTATCCCCTTACCTTCTGCTGCTCCTTCAATAATCCCAGGAATATCTGCCATGACAAATGTCTGAAAATTCCTGTATTCTACAATCCCTAAATTAGGCTTTAGGGTCGTAAACTCATAATCTGCTATCTTAGGTTTAGCAGCTGTTATAACAGATAATAATGTAGACTTTCCCGCGTTAGGAAATCCTACCAAACCGACATCTGCCAGCACCTTTAATTCTAAGGTTATGTTAATCTCTTCCCCGGGAATTCCTGGTTGTGCATACCGAGGTGTCTGATTAACCGAGCTTTTGAAATGCCAGTTTCCTCGACCTCCCATTCCTCCTTCTGCTATGATTATTTCCTGACCTTCTTCTACTATTTCATGAAGGATTTTCTGCGTTTCTGTTTCGCGTATAACAGTTCCCAGAGGTACATCAACAAATATATCTTCTCCATCAGCTCCAGTACTTCTGTTTTTACTTCCATGTTCTCCATGACCTGCTCTGAAGTGCCTTTTGAACTTTAGGTGATACAATGTCCACATATTAGGATTTGCTCTGAGAATGATATGCCCTCCTCGACCTCCATCTCCTCCATCTGGACCTCCTTTGGTTATATATTTCTCTCTATGTAAGTGTACTGAACCTTTCCCTCCATTTCCGGAAGTAACATGTAACTTTACATAATCAACAAAATTCCCCTCTGTCATAACGCTCCTTATATTTCTTTATCATAAAAAAGTATCCATATTAACCGCTTCACGAAAATATCGCCTTTCTAATATGAATACTTTTATAATTATAATTTGGTCAAATATATACTGACCTTTCTATTTTTTATACTTAGATCCTATTTATAAGGTATCTATAACCTCACTCAATCTATTGGTAATCTCCTCAACAGCTCCTACTCCATCAACTCCATAATACTTATCAAGTTTTTCGTAATATCCTTTTAGAATTGCAGTTTCATCATAATACACTTTAATTCTATTTCGGATGACAGACTCATCAGCATCATCTGCTCTTCCAGAAGTTTTTCCTCTTTCTAAAAGACGCTGTACCAACACCTCATCATCTACTTCTAAAGCCACCATTGCATTCACTCCTGTTCCTTTGCTCTCTAATAAAGTAGTCAATGCATCAGCTTGCGCCTCTGTTCTAGGAAATCCATCAAAAATAAACCCTTTGGCATCTGCATTTTTTTCTACTTCTGCACTTAGCATATTAATTGTTACCTCATCAGGAACCAACTGTCCTTTATCGATATATGATTTTGCCAATGTTCCTAATTCGGTTGCGTTTTTGATATTATATCTAAACACATCACCTGTAGAAATGTGTACCAGGCTATATTTCTCTTTTAATACTTCTGCTTGTGTTCCTTTACCTGCTCCCGGAGGACCAAATAACACTAGATTTGTCATATGTTTTGTTTTTAATTGGTATATCGCAGTAAGATTACGGCCCAATCCGTCATAATCGAGACCATACCCTACAATAAATTTATTAGGAATATCTAATGCTTTATAATCGATATGAATCGATCTGGTATATGCTTCCGGTTTAAAAAACAAGGTAGCAATTCTAAAATCTTTACATCCCTGATCTTTCATCATATCTGATAATATTGCAATCGTATTTCCCGTATCTACAATATCTTCCAGAACAACCACAGTCCGATCTGACACCTTTTCTGTCAAACCGATCAGTTCATGAACCTGTTCTGTAGATCCGGTTCCTTCATACGATGAAAGTTTCACGAAACTTATTTCACAATCATGATCAAACCTCTTTAATACTTCTGAAGCAAACATAAAAGCACCATTCAGCACTGCTAGAAACAATGGTTTTTTTCCTGCCAGGTCTCTGTTAAGTTCTTCAGCAAGTCCATCTATTGCTTTACTAATTGCTTCTTCTGGCAATAATGGCTCAAATTCTAAATCATGTAATTTAATCATGTTTACCCCTAAATTTTATAAGGTTTGACGTTATCAGGTGGCAAAGATAATGATTACAAATCATACTTATAACAGTTTACTCCTTGCATTTAGATCGTAATATTGTGGTTTTTACTTTTTAAAAAATTATTTTTGCCCCATATACCAAACATTTTATTTTTTTATGATCAATTATTTTTCATCCGATTTTAAACTAGGTATCTTAGGAGGAGGACAATTAGGAAAGATGATGCTTTATGAAACTCGTAAATATGATATTCAGACATATGTCCTGGATCCCAGTGATGATGCCCCAAGCAAGATTGCTTGTAATTATTTTGAAAAAGGTGATTTAATGGATTATGACACCGTCTATAATTTTGGAAAAAAAGTAGACGTATTAACATTCGAGATAGAAACCGTTAACATCAATGCCTTAAAGCAATTAGAAAAAGAAGGAAAAAAAGTATACCCAAGTGCTGATACCCTCGAAAAAATTCAAAACAAAGGACGACAAAAGCTTTTTTATAAAGACCAGCAAATTCCAACAGCCGCTTTCCAGAAATTCTCAACACTTCAGGAATTAAAAAAACAGGTAGACAATGGTGAAATAACATTCCCTTTTGTATGGAAAAGTACGCAGGGAGGGTATGATGGTAATGGAGTAGCCGTGATCCGAAAACCTGAAGACCTTACAACTCTTCCTGACACAGAATGCATCGCTGAAGACATGATTCATTTCAAAAATGAACTGGCTGTTATTGTTGTCAGAAGCGCCTCTGGAGAGATAAAATCATATCCTGTGGTAGAAATGGAATTTCACCCGGAAGCGAATCAGGTAGAATATGTTATTTGTCCGGCCAGAGTGAGTGATGGTGTTGCCCAAAAAGCAAGAGCTGTTGCCAAACAAGTATCCGAAGCATTCCAACATGTTGGTATATTGGCTGTAGAAATGTTCCAGACACAAACGGATGATATCCTTGTTAATGAAGTTGCTCCAAGACCTCATAATAGTGGGCACTACAGTATAGAAGCCAGTTACACGAATCAATTCGAACAACATATCAGAGCTATTCTGGATCTTCCTCTGGGAGCTACTGATAGTAAAGTAGGCGGAATTATGGTCAACCTTGTAGGAGCAGAAGGGCACACAGGAAATGTTATTTATGAAGACATTGACACCATTATGCAAATGAATGGAGTAACTCCACACATATACGGTAAGAAAGAAACACGCCCTTTTAGAAAAATGGGACATGTAACGATCGTACATGAAAATATATCTGAAGCAAGAAAAATTGCAGAAAAAGTAAAAAACACAATAAAGGTAATAAGTAAGCCATGAGTAAAGTAGGAATAATTATGGGTAGTACAAGTGATATGCCCATTATGGAAAAAGCCATCGAAGTACTAAAGGGATTCGATATTGAAGTAGAAGTAGATATCGTATCTGCTCACAGAACTCCTGATAAACTTTTTGACTATGGAAAAAATGCCCATACCAGAGGAATCAATGTCATTATAGCAGGAGCTGGAGGCGCAGCACATCTTCCTGGAATGGTTGCTTCCTTATCTCCATTACCAGTTATCGGGGTTCCTGTAAAATCGAGAAATTCGATCGATGGATGGGATTCTGTATTATCTATATTACAAATGCCTGGAGGGGTTCCTGTAGCTACAGTAGCTCTTGACGGAGCGCTTAATGCAGGGATATTAGCTGCTCAGATTATTGGAGCAACTGATAAATGTGTTTTGGACAAAGTTCAGATATATAAAGAAGGGCTAAAACAAAAGGTTATAAAAGGAGCCAAAGAAATCCAACAGTAAATTATTTAGGTACGGTTCTAAAAACATATAAATCCAGAGGATTGAGTACCAGAAAATAATGTCTCAAAAAACCTCAAAAAGCAAAAAGAGTCACAGAAAGTGACTCTTTTTTTATTAGGTCATACAACAATTATAACAATATTTATTAACCAACTTAAATATATTACACAAAAAAAATGTTGTATAACCCTACTCTTAAAACCTATAACAAAGGTAAAACCTTACTTTTATTACGCAATAAAAGTATTCATAAAAAATATAACTTTTCGATGAAAATACATAAAAAACCGATGAAATACACAAATTAAGCCTTACTAAACAAACAAAAGAAAGAAAAAACTTCACAGTATTGATGTAAAACCGTAAAATTATGTCTCAATAAAGCCAAAAAAGAAAGAAAACAGAAGGTATAATTTTGTTTTTTCGACAAGGAATCAAACCTCCTTCATACTCATAAAGTTACTTTTTTTTTCTTAAAATATAGCAATCCAGATAAAGAAAGTCTTTTTTTATAAATTGAGTAAAATAAAAAAAGAGCCACAGGTTTGTGGCTCTTTCAATATATTTGGTCTTACTAAAGAAATAATTATTGTTATTCATACCCCTAATAGCAATAATGTTTATTTTTCTATAGCTTAACCATTACTAATAAACCTATGGCAAATCTACTGGTATTAATATTAGGTAGAGCAATAAAAACCATAATAAAAAGGCAATTTTCGATTAAAAGCACACTTTTTCGACAAAAAACATAGTATTTAACAAAAAACTAAACAGTATTTATAAAATGAATAATCCATTATTAGAATTATTTGACCATTCCCCCTTCTCCAAGATACAACCTGCACATTTTCTTCCTGCCATTCAGGAAGCAATTGACAAGGCTAAAAAAGAAATAGACTCCATAGTTAATACTACCGAGACACCTTCTTTTTCGAATACAATTGAAGCATTGGATTATAGTGGCGCATTACTGGATCGAATTACCAGTATTTTCTTTAATCTAAATAGTGCAGAAACCACAGATGAGATCCAGCAAGCTGCTCAGAAAATATCTCCTCTACTATCTGAATTCAGGAATGATATCGCATTAAACATTGAACTCTTTAATCGAATTGAAAGTGTATACAATCAAAAAGACGAGCTTACACTTTCTGAAGAACAAATTACCTTACTGGATAAAAGATATAAGTCTTTTTCCCGAAACGGAGCTAAATTGCCTAATGACAAAAAAGAGCAACTTCGAAATATCGATAAAGAATTAGCTCAATTGAGCTTGTCTTTTGGAGAAAATGTGCTAGCAGAAACTAATAAATTCGAATTACACCTCATCCAGGAATCTGATCTGGATGGACTGCCAGAAGGGGCTAAAGAAGCCGCACAAGCCATTGCCAAAAGTAAAAATAAAGAAGGATGGATTATCACTTTGGATTATCCTAGCTACATCCCTTTTATGACATATGCTTCTAACAGAGCGCTTCGAAAAAAACTATCCATGGCTTTTGGTTCTAAGGGATTCCATGGGGATCAACATGACAATCAGGAAATTGTTTTAAGAATTGTTACCCTAAGACATCAACGCGCTCAACTTTTAGGGTACAATTCGCATGCGCATTATGTTCTGGAAGAACGCATGGCAGAAACACCAGAGAATGTCACTTCCTTTCTAAATGAAATCCTTCAAAAAGCCAAGCCTGCTGCTAGTAGAGAGTATGAAGAATTAGAGCAATTTGCCAAAGACTTAGATGGTATAGATCAGCTTCAAAAATGGGATGGGGCTTATTATTCCGAAAAACTAAAACAAAAACGTTTTAACCTGGATGATGAAAAACTAAAACCTTATTTCAAACTGGAGAATGTTATCAATGGGGTCTTCCAGGTCTCATCTAAATTGTTCGGTCTGGAATTTGAAGAGGTTTTTGATATCGATACCTATCATGAAGAAGTTAAAACATATAATGTAAAAGACAAAGAAGGAAATTTTATTTCTTTACTCTATGCGGATTTTCACCCAAGAGCAGGTAAAAGAAATGGAGCCTGGATGACTTCTTATAAACCTCAGATGAAAAAAGAAGGCAAAAATATCAGACCTCATGTCTCTATTGTTTGCAACTTCACAAAACCCACTCCTAGCAAACCGTCTTTATTAACTTTTAATGAGGTTACAACATTGTTCCATGAATTTGGTCACGCACTGCATGGTATGCTTGCAAACACAACCTATCCCAGTCTTTCTGGAACCAATGTATACTGGGATTTTGTAGAGCTCCCAAGCCAAATATTAGAAAACTGGTGCTATGAAAAAGAGGCACTAGAATTATTCGCTAAACATTATGAAACTGGAGCATTGCTTCCTATGGAATTAGTAGAAAAAATAAAAGCATCTGCTACTTTTCAGGAAGGAATGGCGACCTTACGTCAATTGAGCTTCGGGCTATTAGACATGTCATGGCATGCCAAAGATCCTTCTGCAATTACCAATGTAAAAGAACATGAAAAAACTATTTTCCAGGAAACTTCCTTATACCCTGAAGTAGCAGAAAACTGTATGAGTGTAGCTTTTTCTCATATTTTTCAAGGAGGATACTCTTCTGGATACTATTCCTACAAATGGGCAGAAGTACTGGATGCTGATGCATTTGAATACTTTAAAGAGAACGGCATATTTAATGAAAAAACCGCTCATAAATTCAGAGATAATGTACTCTCTAAAGGAGGAACAGAAAACCCAATGGTATTATACAAACGTTTTAGAGGACAGGAACCCAAACCAGAAGCCTTACTCAAACGTGCCGGTTTAATCGCTTAAAGAAAAAGCCATTACCTTAGAAAAAAGGTAATGGCTTTTACAATTAGTATGGTTATTGACCGTTATTCTCTCAACAATTGCTGAGTGTATTTTTTAGCACTTCCTTCCAGTGAAATAAAGTAAGTTCCCGAGGCAAGATCAGAAATCAGTAACTTGGTTATTTTATCTGTTAAAGCTATTTTTCTGATAATTTTTCCATTCATATCAGAAATCAGGAGTTTTTTCACTTTCCACAATTCATTTCCAATTGAAATTGTCAGATATTCTTCTTTAACAGGATTAGGAGAAAACTGAATCACTGCTGCATCTTCAACCAACATTTCTCCTTTTTTCAAAGTACTCTTCCCTGAAGTACCACAGTTCCCTAAAAACCTCCAGCTACTACTTGTTTTCTCGTACAAACGTCCAAAATAAGTCACCTTATCTCCAACCTGGTAATTCTGAGATGAATCATATGCAGGAACTCCATCACAGATATCCCCACTATTACCTGTAGTTGTCACACGTATCGCATCACTAAAAGCAGATTCATTCCCCGCAGCATCTTTAGCCTTAATCTTAAACTCATAGGTTGTACTGGCAGCTAATCCAGAAACATTTTTAGACGTTCCGGACACAGTTCCTAAATTAGTAGATCCTCTATACAGTATATAGCCTGTCACACCTACATTATCAGTAGAAGCATTCCATGAAAGGGTACATGAATTCTGCGTCACATTAGAAGACGTCAGCCCACCAGGCACCGAAGGAGCTTGTGTGTCACCTCCTGTAGTTCCTCCAATCACTACTGTATAATCTTCTACTTCGCCGTAATCGAATGTTTCACAAGCTGTCGGGATCCCGTTATACTTCATAGACACCCGCATTCGTGTTCTCCCATTCTTTGCAGAAGAAGGCACTGTAAAACTTCCATTAACCGGACTGGTTTTGGAAGCAGCCTTACTCCAGACCAATTCTCCAGCATCTTTAAAATCTTTATCCTGATTATAATCAATCCATACAGCATACCCTTCATCATATGCCGTCCCTGACCATTTAGGAGTAATCGTTATTGTATGTGAACTTCCTTTTGATAAATTTGTAGAAATTCCTGTGTGATCCCCATAACCATTAGATCCATCGGTTGTATTATCAATACTTCCTAATTTTACATTTCCAATGTACTCATCAGTTACTTTTTTCCCTTTAGAAGCACAGTAAACCGGGTCTCCTCCGCCACTAACTCCATTTCCTACTTCTATTAAAAACTCTAACGCTAATTTCGTAAACTTGGCTGCATGAGTCGCATTTGGGGTTGGTGACCTGTCGAAAGTATCCCTTGTCGTATGAATATTAGGATTACTCTCCCTGAAAGTAGCTTCTATCGGGAAAGAAACCTGATATCCCTGTTGCGCCCAGCTATAATGATCAGAACATCCATAATTACATCTAGAGGTTCCGTACGTAAACTTATGTGTCCCCGAAGCATTGTAATGATCCATTAACTGTCGCAAAAAACTATTTAATGTCTGGCTATTATAACTATCATCAGTAATATAGATATCTCTGGAAGACCCTTTATAATTAGTCATATCAAACTGCACATAACCAACAACATTTACATTTCTTCGCTTATAGTCTTCTGCAATTTCTTTAGACCCTCTCAACCCAACTTCTTCAGCTGCATATGCCATAAACTCTATGGTTCGTTTCGGCTTAAAATTCATTTGAAATAACACCCTTGCCGCTTCGGTTATAGTGGCAATACCAGATGCATTATCATCTGCTCCAGGAGCATTCGTTGTTCTTTCTGGACTTACAGAGTCAATATGCCCTCCTATAATGACATAATCATCAGGTTTTTCTGTTCCTCTGATCGTCATGACTAATGATGGCATTGAGGTACTGTTATGATTAACTAACCGGACAGAAACATCACTCCTGTTTCCAGCTAGTTGCTCCCATTTTCTTTTTAAATCTGTAACTGATTGCTTGGCCTTACTAGTTGTATGATATCTGGTCCCATATCGCTCCAACTCCTTTATCTGGTTGGCGATATTTACATTATTAACCAAATCCAAACTTTCTTTAACCAATCGATCCTGAGTAATCGTATAAGAAACTCTTCGCTGTGTCGATTTCCTATTTTGTTCATTTTCGATAGTTCGAAGTGCATCTTTTTCTGAATGTTCATAAACAAAACCTGGTCCATGAACCAATACCTTGTGATGTAATTCTTCTGCGGCATTATGGCTTAGCATCACAGCACTAAAACCATTTTTAGAAGCAATTACTTTCACATCTTCGGGA
The DNA here is from genome assembly GCF_013365535.1 of Aquimarina sp. TRL1. Taxonomy (NCBI): domain Bacteria; kingdom Pseudomonadati; phylum Bacteroidota; class Flavobacteriia; order Flavobacteriales; family Flavobacteriaceae; genus Aquimarina; species Aquimarina sp. TRL1. Next base: position 584,046 of record NZ_CP053590.1, read on the forward strand.
TGTCCTTTTTTTAGAGCTATAGCATCTTTTGTTTCCATTGTCGCGTAGAACATTTCTTTTTTCTCTTGCTGTGCATATCCATTGGAAACATATAGACATACCAAGAGCACTGAAATAAATAAATTTATTTTTTTCATTTTTAAAGTGAGTTTGTGTTATGTTCCTAACATACATATTTTTACGACAACATAACAACGGCATCTCCTCAAAATAAAAACTGTTTTCACTTCTCTTTAAACAGCAACAATCGTTTTCTTTAGAACAACTATACAATACATCTGTCGCCTAAGTGCTTTTATTATCGTACTATTTAAAACACGCTGGAAACCAAAAAAAGAAAGCATACACATAGAAAATTTTATGCTAGAACAAAAAAAGCTTTTTGAAAATATCTATTCATAGTGAGATAATACAGTACTTACCATCACTTACTAAAAACCACTCCTTTTTTCCGGCAATGATGTAAGGCACAATAAAATCCATCTTGACTTTTTGATATTATCCAAAAAAACAAGGGTATTTTTACTATATCTCAGGAAATAGAAAAAGTCTTCTAAATATAATTGTAGAAGACTTTTTTATTCACAGTTAGGATTATTCTTTTACAAATCTTTTAACATACACACCATTAGCTGTTTTTATTTGAAGCATATAATTTCCTGACTTTAGACCTGACACATCTACAGCACCGTTTAAATATTCTTTTTCCATAACGCGCTTTCCCGAAAAATCTAAGATCGTATAAGACATGATTTTTGAAGTCCCAAATTCTATATTTAGCATATTATTTACTGGATTAGGGAACAACTTTACACTTTCCAGGTTAGGCAGCTGTTTTTGTATTGTTTTTTGTATTGAAAGTTCAGCTATTTTTCCTCTTGGGCAAGGAATATTATTGGTTGTAATTCCATATTTTCTGGCTTCTTTCCAAGGTGCACACTCATTTAAATACACCCCATGTTTTACATAATAATAACGTCTTGGCTGTAATTGATAATTAAATACTATAGGATTTGTATGGTATAGATAAGGCGCTGGTTGTTGCCACCAATAAATACTTTCTCTTACTATTTCGGTACTTGTCCCCGGAAAGTATTCTATAAGATGCCAATCGGAGTTCGGATTCGCTCCTGCCACTTGATTTACTCCTGCTACTTTTAATGTAGTCATACATACTTCATATGTAAATGCTGGATCTAATACAGGAGGAGTATTAGCCCCCCATGCTATATTAAATGCATTAGTATGACCTATAAGTGGTAATGAAAGAGTTGTATTGATGTCCGGATCAAAATCATTCGTGTTAGAAAATAAACCTCCGGTAGCATACACCTGATTACAATTCCCTGTTACGATACTTCCTACATCTCCTGATCCTCCTTTATGAATCCAGTGTATATTTCCATTAGCGGTCGCATGCCTACTTATAAACAAGCCTCCAGAAGAAGTAGTCCCCCCTGTGAGCACTCCATTTTGATTATCTACAGTAATCGTTTCTACTCGATCATATGCTGCCGTATTTCCTCCCTCTACACGCTGAAACCATCGAAACTCTCCTGAAGCCTTTAATGATACAATATATATATCTTTTAGGCCTTGATTTGAGGCAATAAAATTAGTAGCGTTTGGATCAAAATCAACAGTCGCCTTAAAAGTACCTGCGATATAGACATTTCTATTCTCATCTATAGTTATTACATTACCTTCAATTCTTTCTCCAGGTTGCACATTAGGTTGTTTATTAAATCCTTTAGCCCATACTACATTTCCATTAGAATTAACTTTCAAAACAAATGCATTTCGATTTGTTGATCCCGTTGACAATAGATTTGCAACTGTATTTCCTGAAGAGAAATCACGATAGTCTAATTTTTTAAAATAAGTCCCTGTCATATAGACATTTCCTAAGTCATCCCCTGTGATACCATTTCCTTCTTCATGGTGAACACTACCATAAGTCCTAAACCAAATATCATTTCCTGTGGTAGGGCTTATTTTATACAAGAAAGTATCATCCGTTACTGATGACGGGGTCTGAATAGTGGAATACGTTCCTGAAAAATAGAGCTCATCTGTATCTTTATTATAAAAGATCTCACCGCCTTCATCATATCCAGAAAGCCCAAAGTTCCTAGCCCATATAGCATTTCCATTAGAGTCTAGTTTTAGTACATATACATCAGTATGACCATTAGAAGAAATACTTACATTATTTCCAAAAAAAAGTGTTCCTGAAAAAGTCCCGACAATATATATATTACTATCAGCATCTGTAGTCAGAGATTCCCCAAATGCAGTCGCGCTTTCATCACCATAATACCTATGCCACAGATAATTACCTTCATTATCTAATTTTTGGATATAAACATTTGCTGAATTATCTCCATTAGTTATTGCCTGCCCCGTAGGGCTTGGATCAAAATCAAAACTCCCATATGAAAACCCTGTAGTAAGAATATTGCCCTGACTATCTATTGTGATTCCTTCTCCATAACTAACTCCCCCTATACCTCCATATGGTGGTTGTTCATTAATAGTATGCCCCCATCGGTAACTAGGTTGCGCCAGCAAACCTGAATAACATATAGCTACAAGCATCAGTAATAATGATTGTTTTTTGCAAAAATATTTTTTTTTCATCTAGTTGAATTTAAGGATTACTCCCCAAGTATACCCTTTCCAGAATGGAAAAAGTAAATGACTTAATGAATAACAAAATAAGTTTATAAAGTATCCTAATTTTAGAGTCTTAAACATGACGACGACTAGCCTCCTTAACCATCGTTACAAATTCATTTCATTAAATCAGCTTATCATGACTTTTTCTGTTTTCTAAAAAATAACGGCAATCCTTCTCTTTAGAACCTCTAAAAAATACCTCTGCCCCTTAAGTCCTTTTATTATCGTATATTTAAGCACCTTGAAAGGCAAAAAAGAAAACATATAATAGAAAATTCTACGCTAGAATTAAATGCTTGTTATTTATTCTAGTTTTTCAGAAGCCCTTGCTTTATTTATTATAGATAGATTGTATGTTTTAGAAAATAAAAACACTCGAAAGGGGGAAATCGAAAAATCGTTTTTATTATGAAATACTTAATACTCGTTTGGGGCTGTATACTACTGATCCCTTTTTGCGGGATTGGTCAAACTGGACCAGGAGGTGTCGGAACCACTGACGGCAGTTCTTCTCTTCGTGTTTGGTTAAAATCTGACGATCTTGATGCTGATGGCGATAACACTGATAATCCTACCAATGGAACTGCTGTTTCTCAATGGTCTGATTTTAGTGGAAGTGCGAATCATTTTACACAAACAGGAGCAAATCGCCCTACCTATACAACAGGAACATTCAATGCTGTCAACTTTGATTCTAATGCAGCAACCCCTCAATTAATGAATAACAGTACAACCGGATTTTATACCAACGGTAGTACTTTTTTTGTAACCAATACGGTCAATACTGGTCCTTCTCATACTTTATTTGACAATGGCACTTTTTCCCTTAGAGCAGAACAATGGTTCAATACTAGTAGAGTTGGTTTTACCCACTATGGAGTTGCAGATTACAGCACTACTATTGCTTCTCCATTTGGAACAAACGCAATCATCTCCTATCATAAAACAGGAACTTCTTCCAATCTAGATGTAAGAGTAAATACTGCAACGCAAGCTTTAAATATTGGAGCAACCAACAAAGGAATTCCTTTTGACAGAATTGGTAAAGCAACAGCCTCTGCAGATGAAGCAAGTGGAGATTTTTTCGAAATATTACTATACAACAACAGGCTTAATGCTGCCCAAATAATTATCGTAGACAATTACTTAAGTGCCAAATACGCAAATATCCCTATCCCTATTGATGTATATAATGAAGATGATATTGCGGCAGGAAATTACGATCATGATGTTGCCGGTATTGGTCGAGTTAATGCTACGAATCTGCATAATGATTCTCAGGGAACCGGAATTGTACGAATATCAAATCCTACAAACTTAAATAATGATGAATTTTTTATGTGGGGACATGACAATGGAACCTTACTTATAAACAACACTACAGATATCCCAACCGGAATAACAGCCAGGTTCGACAGAGTTTGGCGGGTTAGTGAGGTTAGCACTACTGGTACTCCCGTAAATGTAGGTGGCATTGATATGCAATTCGACCTGAGCGGGATTACAGGAATTACCACTTCCAGTTTACGACTCCTGATTGACTCAGACAATGATGGAAATTTTAATGATGAAACTCCTATCTCCTCAGCAATCGATCTTGGCGGAAACACATATGGGTTTAATGGAGTAACTGCATTAGCTAATAACCTTCGCTTTACTATAGCACTAGGCAAACGAACTATTATCACAAATCGAAGAATTACATACAGAATACGAAAAAATTAATCGTATTAGAATATATTTTTACTATAAAAAAAACAAATAGCATTATAAGACAAAACAACTGATAATTAAAATATTCCTTCATTTTAAAAAGTTAGTATTGAGAATTCTTTTTTAACTTTAATAAGATTGTAAAAAAGAATCAATAAATATTATTTCAACTTTTTATTCTATTTTTGATAAACACAATAAGAAAATATGTCCACAAATACTATTGACCCCAACATATGGGTGGATAAGTACGGTGATTACTTATTCAATTACACCATTGTAAGAGTAGACGATAAAGAAATTGCTCAGGATTTAGTTCAGGAGACCTTCTTTGCCGGACTTAAATCTATGAAAAATTTTAAAGGAGAAGCTAGTGAACGTACCTGGCTGGTTTCTATTTTGAAAAGAAAAATTATAGACCACTACCGAAAGATCAATAGTAACAAAGGAAAGGCAGAAGTACGGATAAATTACAATGACAGTTCCGAATCAGAAGGAGACTGGTTAGAGGAAAAAGTAGCAGATCCTTTTGACCTTAATGCAGAAAATGAAATTGAGAATAAAGAACTAGGATTAGCAATACATAATTGCATTGAAAAACTTCCCGAAAAGCAGGCTCTTATTTTCAAAATGAAAACCATTCAAGGGTTTGATACAGAAGCCATCTGTAATGAATTTAATATTACTGCGTCTAATCTATGGGTAACAATCCATAGAGCAAGAACAGCGATGGCTGAGTGCTTAGAAAAAAATTGGTTTTAGAATTATGAGCAAGGCTAGTAAGTTTTTTATTAATTGTGAAGAAGCGAATCTCTTTTGCGACAAAGATCAATACGAGGAAGCTTCTTTCTGGGAAAAAATACGTTTGAAAATTCATGTGTTATATTGCCGTGTATGTCAAAAATATGTAATAAGAAACCGAAAACTTACTAATACTATGAAAGAGGCCAAAGTCATAACAATTAACCAGGAGGTTAAAGAAATTATGAAAAAAAGATTACAACAGGAAATGAAAAAAAGTAGCAACCAATCCATTCAATCGTAAACAATTTAAAAATCCCTAGAGACCCCCAGAATAATTAAGACATTGCTATGAAACGAAGTAACAGACTATTCATTTCTCATGAGGAAGCAAAAATGATTTGTGATAAAAATCAATATGGAGAAGCTTCTTTGCTAGAGATTATAAAATTAAACATCCGACTTATTTTCTGTGCGCTTACCAGAGCATACAGCAAAAAGAACGGAAAATTATCTGACTGCATAAAAAAGGGAAAACCTCAAACATTATGCAAAGAACAGAAAGAGGTTATGAAGAAAAATATCCTGGAGAAGATGAACGAATAATTACCTAAGCACCAGAAGGATTCCCAGCCACATAATCGGAACGCTTTCTACCCAAAAAGAGCAAAAATATTCGGATTGCTCTTTTTTAGTACCCCATAAAAACAGTAAACTTATTGCTGTAATGGAAATTGTACTTAGAATTTCGGCTGACATCAATTCTTCTTTAGCTCCCGTCAATAACAAAAAGAATACTAACAATACCCCACCAAACACCTTAGCCCTAGTAACACCTATCATCTGTGGAATTGTACCCAGATCTTCATCATCATATTGCAAATCCCTTACCTCAAAAGGCATCATCATCACAACTACAAAAAGAAACCGTTGAATTGTCTCTACTAACACATCCATATCAATGGCGATCCGCACATGAATAATTGGCATTAGTACAGAAACTCCTGCCCAAACAATCCCTATAATAAATATCTTCACCCCAGCATAACTCCTCAAATTTTTCTTATTCGGAAAAACAGGAAAAGCATACAAAACAGTTAACAAAACAAAGGGAACTAAAATCACCACAGTTCTAAGTGGCATCAGAAATGTATAATACAAAAACAACACAGCGCACGCTATGGTCAGAAAACGAATCCCTCTCATAGACCCTGTCAGTCGTTTGTGATACAACTTGGAAACATTTGCATATTTCACCAGGTTATACGCCACAATAACTCCTAAAAAACTAAAGATTAAAAACTGATAATCAATAGGTAACTCATATTTCATAAAAGTTACAACAACCAAACAGCAAACAGCAATCGCTACATGTATACTTCCATTCACATAGAAGTCAAATATTCGTTTTAAGGTTTTCACATTGCAAAGTTAAGTGAATCTGTTAATAACACCTGAAATTAGTTAAAAACTTTATTCACCCATGTTAAAATAACTATAACGTTTTAGTGATTAAATACGTATTTTTGGCGTCTAATTTTCAACTGTTTTTAGCTATGAAAACTGATTCGTTTAAACTACGCCATATCGGTCCTTCTGAGAAAGAACTGGATAGCATGTTAGATACTATAAAAGTAGACTCCGTAGATCAATTAATCTACGAGACTGTCCCTGATGATATTTTATTAGATAACCCCTTGAATCTTCCACCTGCTTTAAGCGAACAGGAATATTCTGCAAGCATGCTGAAATTAGCTGCGAAAAATAAAATCTTTAAAACCTTTATTGGATTAGGATATCACGAAGCTTGTTTACCTGCAGTAATCCAACGAAACATTCTGGAAAATCCAGGATGGTATACTGCTTATACTCCGTATCAGGCAGAAATTGCACAAGGACGATTAGAAGCGTTATTAAACTTCCAGACGATGATCTGTGATCTTACAGGAATGGAACTGGCAAATGCTTCTCTTCTGGATGAAAGTACAGCAGCAGCAGAAGCAATGACGATGTTATTTGCTGTCAGATCCAGAGATCAAAAGAAAAACAACGTTTCTAAGTTTTTTGTGTCAGAAGAAATTCTACCACAAACCCTATCACTTTTACAAACAAGAGCTACCCCATTAGACATAGAACTAGTTGTTGGTAATCATGAGGAATTTGATTTCTCTGATTCTTTCTACGGAGCAATCCTTCAATACCCTGGAAAATCAGGACAGGTATACGACTACGCTGATTTTACTAAAAAGGCTCATGAAGCAGGAATCAAAGTTGCTGTAGCAGCAGATATTCTGAGCTTGGTAACCTTAAAGTCTCCAGGAAGTTTTAATGCAGATGTTGTTGTAGGAACTACTCAGCGCTTTGGTATTCCATTAGGATACGGAGGACCACACGCTGCTTATTTTGCAACAAGAGAAGAGTTCAAGCGAAATATCCCTGGAAGAATTATTGGTATTACCCAAGATACAAATGGTAATAGAGCCCTGAGAATGGCACTGCAAACCAGAGAACAGCACATAAAAAGAGATAAAGCAACCTCTAATATTTGTACTGCACAGGTATTATTAGCCGTTATGGCAGGAATGTATGCCGTATATCACGGTCCTAAAGGACTTACCTATATTGCTAATAAGGTACATTCATACACCCATACACTAAGTCAGGAATTAAAAAAATTAGAGCTACAACAAGTAAACGCTACTTATTTCGATACAATTACATTAAAAGCTGATGCTGCCAAGACAAAAGAAATAGCAGAATCAAAAGAAGTAAATTTCTACTACCCAGATAATGAAACTGTTTCTATTTCTCTAAATGAAGCTACTACAATAGATGACATCAATACTATCCTCTCTATTTTTGCTCAATTAAAAGGAAAAACAGCAACTAAAGTGAATAACATAGATGTTCAGACAACAACCCTTCCTGATCATTTACAAAGAACTACTGAATTCCTTACGAATGAAGTATTCAATGCATATCATTCGGAAACTGAATTAATGCGTTATATCAAAAAATTAGAGCGCAAAGATCTATCACTGAATCATTCTATGATTCCATTAGGCTCATGTACAATGAAGCTTAATGCCGCATCAGAGATGCTCCCATTAAGTAATCCGCAATGGGGAAATATTCACCCTTTCGCACCGGTAGCACAAGCACAAGGGTATCAGGAAGTATTAAAACAATTAGAAGACCAATTAACAGAGATCACTGGATTCGCAGGAACTTCATTACAACCAAACTCAGGAGCGCAAGGAGAGTTTGCCGGACTAATGGTTATCAGAGCATATCATGAATCCAGAGGAGATCACAACAGAAATATCTGTCTTATCCCATCTTCAGCACATGGTACCAACCCTGCTTCTGCTGTAATGGCTGGAATGAAAGTAGTAGTTACAAAAGCTACTGAAGAAGGAAATATAGATGTAGAAGATCTACGAGAGAAAGCAATCAAACATAAAGACAATCTGGCAGCTCTAATGGTTACTTACCCTTCTACTCATGGAGTGTACGAATCAGCCATTAAAGAAATCACCAAAATCATCCATGATAACGGAGGACAAGTATACATGGATGGAGCCAACATGAATGCACAGGTAGGTCTGACTAACCCAGGTGCCATTGGTGCAGATGTCTGTCATTTGAACCTTCATAAAACATTCGCTATACCACATGGCGGTGGCGGTCCTGGCGTAGGACCTATTTGCGTAGCAGAACAGCTAGTTCCATTTTTACCTGGTAACCCTGTTATTCCTTCGGGAGGAGAAAAAGGAATTACCGCTATATCTTCTGCCCCATGGGGATCAGCATTAGCCTGCCTTATCTCATATGGATACATCACTATGTTAGGAGCAGATGGACTAAAAAGTGCTACTATCCACGCAATCTTAAATGCGAATTATATCAAAGAAAGACTAGAAGGTCATTATCAAACCCTTTATTCCGGAGAAAGAGGACGTGCTGCACACGAAATGATTCTGGATTGCAGGCCTTTTAAAGCACACGGTATCGAAGTTACGGATATCGCTAAGCGATTAATGGATTACGGATTCCATGCTCCGACAGTTTCATTCCCTGTTGCCGGTACTATTATGATAGAACCCACAGAAAGTGAAAACAAAGCTGAGTTGGATCGTTTTTGTGATGCTTTAATAGCAATTAGACAAGAGATAGCAGAAGCTACCGCAGAAAACCCGAATAATGTATTAAAAAATGCCCCTCATACACAGGCTATGCTTACGGCTGACACTTGGGATCTACCATATACCAGAGCGCAAGCTGCCTATCCTCTTCCGTATATTGCAGACAATAAGTTCTGGCCATCTGTTCGTCGTGTAGACGATGCCTATGGAGACAGAAATCTGATCTGTACATGCGCTCCAATAGAGGCTTATTTAGAAGCATAATACCAGTTATATAATCTCCACAAAAAAGGCTAAGTGTACACTTAGCCTTTTTTATTATTTTTCACTGATAAACCAAAAACAATTTCCCTTTCCCCTATTCCTCTTCGTCCATTCCCTCTTGAACTATAGAAATAATCTTACTTCTCACATCTTCATCATCGAGATAATGTAACAATGCTTCTTTCAGAAAATCTCTTTGTCCGTATAAAACGTCCGGCTCTTCTGCCAACTTTGCTCCCGGTTTCAGCATCTTTCCTTTACCCGTAACTAGCCATACCGGATTCAACTCTGTATATAAATTGATTATCTTTTCTATAAAATCACCTCCAATATTACTATTAACAGATTGTAACCTATGCAAATAACCTGCACTAGCACCGATCGAAAGACTAAAACTCCTCAAGCTTACCCTTCTAAATTCTGCAAATGCAATTACTCTATCTAAAATTTTATTCGGTTTATCCAAAATAACTATATTTTATTTGTTTATATATACTATTTTATATAGTTTTGTATACAGAACTATAACATTTCGTTCACAAATATAGTCATTATCAATATAATATTAGCCAATAACCCATGATAAAACCGGAAGAACGCGACTCTATTATTAAAATAATCGGGAGCAAACACGTAAAAAAGATTCAAGATCACTTATCCAAAAACAACATTACAGCACCAAATAACAAACCTTATTCCAAAACGATCATATCGTACATTTTATCTGGAAAGAGAGAGAATGAAGTCATAGAGAATGCTATCATTGCATTTGCCCACAGTAAAATGCTTGAAAAAGAAAAAAATCAAGAAATCAAGGACTTACTAACGAAAAAACATTTAAGAAAAACATAAACTTTTCTTTAAAAACACACAAAAAAGAAACCAAACCTTATGATTTATCAGTACAATTCACACTGGTTTTTATTTCTACTTTTTGATACAGAAAAACAGCATAAACAAAACTTGCCCTTTTATTTTTGGATACACATTTGTTTTAAAAAAGCAGCACATACATTCAATAACATCATAAATAAAATATTACACACAGATAATTTTAGATAAAAAAAACAAAAAAACTCCACTATAAAGAAAAAATTATATAAAGAAGATTGTCCTGTATCCCCTTCATAACTCCGTAACCCTAGTTAGAATACCGGGCAATCTTTTCAAAAAACTATCAGATCTTTCTACAAAAAATGAAATATCTCCATTTTAAACTCTATATTTCGGCTATCATATAAGAACTATATCATGTACGAAGGGAGTTTTCCTCACAAACGCTACAAAAAAACATTAGAATTTCTACGCAAGCATGTTCCTGCTCCTGTTTCTGTTCTTGATCTCGGAGTAGAAAATCCTTTTGTGGAGTTCATGAAAAAAGAAGGGTATACCGTGACCAATACAAAAGGCGAAGATCTCGATATTGACACCTCTTCTCTTTCTCAAAAAACAGAGGTTGTTACTGCTTTTGAAATTTTCGAGCATCTTTTATCTCCTTTTACCGTTTTGCAAAACATCAAAGCGGATAAATTAGTAGCTTCGATCCCAATGCGACTATGGTTTTCTCCTGCTTATCGAAGTAAAACTGATCCTTGGGACCGTCATTACCATGAATTTGAAGCCTGGCAATTCGATTGGCTCTTAGAAAAATCCGGCTGGGAGATCAAAGCAACAGAACAATGGACACATCCTGTAAAAAAAATAGGTTTCAGACCTTTACTTCGTTTTTTTACTCCTCGGTATTACATTGTATACGCGGAGCGAAAAAAGCAATAGTTCTGCTAAAAAAAGTTTACATTGAGAGTATACATTATCATACCCGCATATAACGAAGAAAAATACCTCAGCGCTACACTGGACTCTTTAATAAACCAGACAGCTCCTGCCAGTAACATTGTTATTGCCGATGATAACTCTACAGATAACACTGCAACTATATGCAAGTCTTATGTAGAAAAACACCCAAACATCAGCTATATCAAAACTTCTGAAACCGGAGACCACCTTCCCGGAAGCAAAGTTATTAATGCTTTCTATCAGGCATATAATTCTATTGATCAGGAATACGATATCATCTGTAAATTTGATGCTGATTTGATCTTCCCTTCTGATTACCTAAAAACGATATGCACTGCTTTTACAGAAGATCCTGCCGTAGGAATGGCAGGAGGTTTTTGTTATATCCAGAAAAACAATACCTGGGTACTAGAAAATTTAACCAACAAAGATCATATCCGAGGAGCATTAAAAGCATATAGAAAACCCTGTTTCGAAGCAATCGGAGGCTTAAAGACTGCTATGGGATGGGATACCGTTGATGAGTTACTGGCACAATACCATCAGTGGTCCATAAAAACAATCGAAACACTACATGTCAAACATCTAAAACCTACGGGACATACCTATACCGCCAAAGCCAGGTATAAACAAGGAGAAGCTTTCTACAAAATGAGATATGGTTTTATAATTACTGTGATCGCTTCTATCAAACTGGCACTATTAAAAAAGAAACCTTTACTGTTTTTTGATTATATCATCGGCTTTTTTAAAGCTAAACAACATAAATGTTCATATTTGGTATCTAAAAAAGAAGGGGCATACATCCGCTCCCTGAGATGGAAAAAAATTAAAGAAAAAATATTGAGATAAACAGCTTCAATACAGAAGCACAAAACTATTTATTGCAAAATAATTATCAATCGTATCATCTTTTGTTATTTCAAATAAAAAAGAGCTCAACAGTTTGTTGCGCTCTTTTTCCTTCTATAGTATGTTGTTATCTATTCTAATATAAAAGAAAGTACCTCTCCCGTTGCTCCGTTAGGAAATGATATCCCTAATAAAGCAGCAATAGTCGGTGCTATATCTGTAATTTTGGTTTCCATTGTTGTACTCCCCTTTCGCACTCCATTTCCGTAGAAAAACAACGGAGCATGTGTATCATATGTCAATCCACTACCATGAGTAGACCCTGTATGAGAATACACAATGGTAGCCGGATCAAAGACAAAAACGATATCTCCACTTCGTTTTTGATTATACCCTTTCTGGATTCTATGTGCAATCCCTTCTGAGTAACTTGTTCCTTCTAACTGACTTCTCGTGTATACTTTTTCTATTTCTTTTTGCTGTAAAACAAAATGAGCCAATGCACGCTCTAAATCTGCAATGGAAATTGCATTTTCCTGTAATACTTTATAATCAAAAAAGAGCTGATTATTCGATATGTTTTTAATAAGTCCATCAACCTTATACATTTCCTTCACAAACGTTTTTACTGCTGTCTGAAACGACTTCATATCAAAGTAACCGGCAGGAATTTTTACAGACTGCAAATAAGCAGGTACATGCACTGCTCCGTGATCCGCAGTAAGGAATAAAGTATATGCTCCTTTGCCTACTTTTGCATCCAGCGCTTCGAATAGACGTTTTAGATCCTTATCCAATCTTAAGTACGTATCTTCTATTTCTTTGGAATTTACACCAAAGTTATGCCCTACATAGTCCGTACTAGAGAAACTAACCGTTAGAAAATCAGTAATTGCATCACGCCCTAAATCCTCTCCATCAATTGCCGCAATCGCAAAATCTGCTGTCAGACTATTCCCAAAAGGAGTTGACTTCAGAATATCATATCCTCCATTTGTCTTTCCCAGTTTCTTTAAATCATAAGGAAAGGTTGCTGTTTCTTTTCCTTTAAATCCTCGTTCATATGCATTCTGATCTGAACCACTTTCTGTATAAGTACTTATATCAAACAACGTATTCCAGGGTTTCATATAGGCATCAACTTTCTTAGCATCATTAAACTTTTGTACCCAGGCTGGTAATTGATCTACATAATAGGAACTCGTTATCCAGTTTCCTTCCTTACTCCCCTTAAACCAATAGGCTGCATTTGCCGTATGACCAGCCGGCAGAATTGCTCCTCTATCTTTTAGGGAAACTCCGATGGTTTTTCCTTTCATTTGTGTATGCAATCGATTCTGATCTGCAATACTGGTGGTTTTCATTCGATGCGGAGACATCTTACCTGCTACACTCTCAGTTCCTACAGGTGCTACCGAATCATCTCCCGCACAATACACCATCTTCTCTTCGAATTTATTATACCAGTTATTGGATATGATTCCGTGATTCTGAGGAGTTGTTCCTGTATATACAGAAGCGTGTCCCGGTCCTGTATAAGTCGGCACATAATTAAAGTGATTGTTTTTACAATTAAAACCTTGTGTTACTAATCGTTTAAACCCTCCTTCTCCAAACCTCGCATAAAAGCGTGTGATATAATCATATCGCATCTGATCCACCACTACTCCTACCACTAACTTAGGAGTACTGTGTAAGTTGACCGGTGTATTCGAATCAGTTATTTTCTTCTGAGACATCCCAGAAAACACGCCTATTATAACTAAAACGGCGAAGAGTAATTTGTTTTTCATTATTTCTCTGAATTTAAAGCTCAAAAATACCATATAAATAAATGCAAAACTTTATTAGTTCGTTAAAAGCGCTCGATATTTTTTTTCTATTTTAGCCTTTCTAATTAAGAACACATGTTTTATTTGGATGACATAGGTCGCTATGTTTTAATGTTGAAAGGGGTTTTTAGTCGAATGACCAAAGGCGCTGTACTAAGAAACCTTATTCTCAAAGAAATTGATGATCTTATAATGGGATCGCTGGGAATTACAATATTTCTAGCTTTTTTTATCGGTGCTGTTGTCGCTATACAAACAGCCTTAAACCTAACCAACCCTTTAATCCCTAAACAACTTATTGCCTTTGCCTCCAGACAATCTGTAATTCTGGAATTTGCGCCTACTTTTATTTCTGTTATTATGGCTGGAAAAGTAGGTTCATTCATTACTTCCAGTATAGGAACTATGCGTGTAACAGAACAAATTGATGCTTTGGAAGTGATGGGAATAAACTCCCTGAACTACCTCGTGTTTCCTAAAATTATCGCTATGCTAATGTACCCTTTTGTGATTGCCATTGCTATGTTTGTAGGTATTTTTGGAGGATATATTGCAGGGGTTTACGGTGGATTTGTATCTAGTAGTGAATTCATTTCCGGGTTACAAGAAGACTTTATTCCATTTCATTTGGTCTATGCTTTTATAAAAACTTTTATATATGCCTTTTTCCTGGCAACCATCCCTTCTTTTCACGGATATTATATGAAGGGAGGAGCCCTAGAAGTAGGTAAAGCGAGCACCTCCTCTTTTGTCTGGACAACAGTTGTTATCGTCATCGCTAATTATATACTCACGCAATTGCTATTAAGCTAATGATAGAAGTAAAAAATTTACATAAAGGTTTTAACGGAGAGAAAATCCTCAAAGGGATCACCACTTCTTTCGAACGTGGTAAGACAAATCTGATTATAGGAACTAGTGGTAGTGGTAAGACAGTATTTCTTAAATGTCTTCTGGGACTTTTTACTCCAGAAGAAGGGAGTATCTGCTACGATGGGAAAACCTATTCTGATCTGGGCTCAAAAGAACAAAGAGACCTCCGGGAGCAAATGGGAATGGTATTTCAGGGAAGTGCCTTATTTGATTCCATGACTGTCGAAGAGAATGTTATGTTTCCTCTAATGATGTTTTCTAAACAGAGTAAATCCGAAATGTTGGATCGTGTTCATCAGGTTATAGACAGGGTGCATCTGGAAAATGCTAATAAAAAACTCCCCTCCGAAATTAGTGGAGGAATGCAGAAAAGAGTTGCTATTGCACGAGCGATTGTCACCCGACCTAAATACTTATTCTGCGACGAACCAAACTCTGGACTTGACCCCAGAACAGCTATTGTCATTGATAACCTCATCAAAGAGATTACTGAAGAGAATGATATTACTACTGTCATCAATACGCACGATATGAATTCCGTAATGGAAATCGGAGAGAAAATTATCTTTCTACAAAAAGGTCACTTAGAGTGGGAAGGAAATAAAGATCAAATATTCCTAACAGATAACAAAGCCGTTACTGATTTTGTGTATTCTTCTAACCTGTTCAAAAAAGTAAGAGATGCTCAAATAAAAGGTCTATAACAATATTCAACCTATCAATTAAAAAAAGGACTAGTTAACACTAGTCCTTTTTTTATTCTATGCATTGACAATACCTGACAATTATTTAATCAATAGGGTATCGACTTTCATTTCTTTAGTAATCCACTCTCTTAATTTGTCTTTTCTTAATTGATTCAAACTATCAGAGACCTGAAATTTCCATATAGGAAAAAGAACCTTTACTGTATCTACTTTAATAAAATTAGACTGCAACACCTCTCCATATCCTAACTCCTTTAGATCCGGGAATCTAATTTTAGCATCTTTTGCAATCGTACTATACGGCAATCCTACTACAGGAGTTACTTTGGCTTCTTCTAGCTGAGTCTCGAGGTCTTTGATCCTATTTTGTAATTCTTCAATTTCAGCATTTAACCCTTCTACAATATTCCTGCTCTTACTCAATTCTTCTCGTGTATCTTTATACGCATTAGAAAGCAATTCATAACTCTTGGTATCACTTCCTTTTATCTTTAGTTTTACATCTTTCAAACTTGGATACAACGGATTACTGGAAATCTCATTCAACAAATCACTTTTTGTCGCTTCTGTAATTTCATTATAAAAATTAAGGAATAATGTCTGTGTTTTAAAATTCGCATCCCAATCAATCAGCATCAATGATTTATTAGACTTCACTTCATTAGTCACAAAGTTTTTAGTCTGGCTATCAAACTTGCTTTCTCTATAGACATCAATAAATGTCAAGATCGCAGGAATCATTACTAAAATTGCTACAAAAGAAGCGATTCTGGCTATTAATTTTCTACGAGCTGAGTTGGCATACCTAAGCATCGGGAATCTCAGTAATTTCAATACCAGGAAGGTAGCAAGCCCAATAAATATGGTATTGATTATAAACAGGTAGATTGCCCCCAGAGCATATCCATATTTTCCTACTGCCAGACCAAACCCTACTGTACATAAGGGAGGCATCAGGGCAGTAGCAATTGCTACTCCAAAAATTACACTGGCAATGGTTCCTTTTTTTGTTCTGGCAATAATTAATGCCAATCCCCCAAAAAATGCTATCAGTACATCTCTGATATCAGGTCGGGTTCGCGCCAATAACTCTGATGATTCTTCTCTTAGCGGGAAGAAAGTAAAAAACAAAAAGGCTGTAAATACACTCAGCACCACCATCACCCCAAAATTAATAAGTGATTTTCTCAAGGTATCAATATCATTTACCGCAATAGACAGCCCCATTCCCAGAATAGGTCCCATTAACGGAGATATTAACATGGCTCCGATGACTACGGGAATCGAATTCGCGTTCAATCCTACCGATGCGATAAAAATCGAACAGATCAGAATCCAGGCGGTTGCCCCTTTGATCGAAATATCTTTCTTTATTGCTTCTACAGTACTCTCCCGATCTGTATCATCTCTAAAGTCTAATAACTCTCTTAAAAAACTAAGGATACTAACAAAAAGTCCTTTGGCATCTTTTTTTACTGCTTCTTTTTGTTCTTCTACTCGTTGTTCTTTTTCCTGATCGTTTAAATCCTGTGTGTTTTCTTCCATAATTATCCGAATTGGTTGCCGTATTTCTCTACTACTTTTTTAAGAACTCCTTTGATATCCTGCTCTTTCTTTTTAGGATAGATCAATAGTACTTCTTCCTTGTCTACAATAATGTAATCTTCTAATCCATCCACTACGACTACCTTATCTGTAGCAGTTCGGATCATATTCCCGGAAGCATCTTCTGATACCACACGAGCATTTACCACTGCATTTTCTGCCGCATTCTTATCCAGTTTATCATATAAAGAACCCCAGGTCCCCAGGTCACTCCAGTCAAAAGTAGCTGGTAATACGTATACATTATCTGCTTTCTCTAAAATAGCATAATCAATAGATATATTTTCTGCCAACGGATAATTTTCCTGAATAAAATCGTTCTCCTGCTCAGTATTATAGACCATTGACCCTTTGCGAAACAATGCAACCATATCTTTTTGAAATTTTTCAAAAGCATGGATGATACTTCTGGCACTCCAGATAAAGATTCCTGCATTCCACAGATAATTCCCTTCTGAGAGAAACTGTTTAGCCGTTTCGTAATCTGGTTTTTCAGTAAACTGGGTTACTTTTTTTATAGCTGTTTCTTCTTTCTCATACTGAATATACCCATAACCTGTATTAGGAAAAGCAGGTTGAATACCCATCGTCATCAGAATATCTTTTTTAGCACATGCATCAAAACTTTTTTGAAGTCCCGCTATAAAAGCATCTTCATTTTCTATCCAATGATCACTTGGCGCTACTGCCAATAAGGCATCTGGATTTTCTTTTTGTATTTTCAAAGCTGCATACAGAATACACGGAGCTGTATTCCTCATAGCTGGTTCTGTAACCACTTGTCTTTCTTCTACTTCTGATAATTGCTCTAATACTAGTGAGGCATATCGTTCATTGGTAAGAATAAAAATATTCTGAGCAGGAATAATTTTAGTCAATCTGGCAAATGTCTTTTGTATCAGTGTCTCTCCTGTTCCCAACATATCGTGAAATTGTTTGGGAAACGTCGTCGTACTGACTGGCCAAAATCTAGATCCAACTCCGCCTGCCATTAAAACGGCATAATAGTTTTTATTCATACTTAGTCTAATAGTTCTACTTCTGCATTTGGATTAAAAAGATACATTCTTCCGGTACTAACCTCCATACATTCGTATCTTTTTACGCGTTTATTACCTTTTTGAAAGATCTTCCCATTATAAATCCTAAACTGGCTTCCCAAAGGCAATTCAAAGATATAATTTTTATCATTTTCCGGATCGAATTGCTTTAATGCTATCGACATCTTCTCGTCGGTATCACTACTCGCTCTTGGGTTCTTAAAATGATTTGCTATCACCGGCAATAACTTAGACGGAAAAACCTCTGGATTAATATACGGCAACATCAAGTGCTGAAAAGTCCGTTTCCATTCCATTCCATGGGGTTTTATATGCCTGCCATATTTCTCAAACGATACCAGATGTGCTATTTCATGAATAAGTGTAATCAAAAAACGATATTTATTCAATGACGCATTTACTGTAATCTGATGTCTTCCATCCGGCATTCTTCTATAATCACCATGTCTGGTCATTCGCTCATTGACTATTTTTAAATGCACATTGCATTTTACAATCAATGAAAATGCTGGTTCTACTGCCCGTTCCGGAATATATCTAGTAAGAATTTCTTTCACGGTTGCAAAATACAAAATAAAGCGCACCTTAGCGATACGCTTAGTCCATAATTTCACTACCGAATCCACTTCAAATATACAATTACCAACCCTGCCATAACCACTCCTGGCCATATATAAAATAATAATAACAGTACTTGCCTTATTCCCTGCCAGCCAAAATAGATCCCTTCTCGTGCATCTTCCCAAAAAGTATCTTGTTTCTTTCCAGAAAGAACACCTTCTTTAATTTCTTCATATACTTCCAGTTCCAGCGTACTATATTCTGTCTTATCATTCCAATACAACATACTTCCTTTTATCACTTCTATTTCTTCTTGTAATCTTCCTATTTTCCCTTCCGCCATTAAAACATCTTCTACTGTTTTTGCTTTTCCCCTGAGAATTTCTTCATACCTAATCCTGACTGCTTCTTTGGTTTTTAATCTGGAAGCCGCATCAATATATTCCATCGTTACATCGGTAGCTTTACTGTTTCTATAGTCAATTTCCAATACCAAATCATTTATACGACTCATGACAACTTCCAGTGATGCTTCGGGGACACGAATTACACCTTTGCTTTCTTTAGCGTAGCTGTTATCCTCAAAATGTTCTTCTGCAAAATAGCCTCCTGCTCCTCTAACGATTTTTTTTATAGTCGCCATCCTTAAATACAGGCTGTCCACTTTTGCCCGAAAACGAACATTTTTAATAATCTTCTGGGTATCCCGAAGGGAGACCGTATGTTCTTTTACTGTTTGCTTCTGATCACTTTCTCTAATCATAGCTGTTTCTGTTGTCTCAGTTCCCAGAGAAATCATTTCTGCTGAACTCATTTTCCGGCTTTTGTTTTCTGAACATCCTCCGAGTATAAAAAACAAAGAAATTCCCAGAATATACATTCCATATTTTTTCATCTTATCCATATTTATATTATTTTAGAAATCAGCGATTATATATTGATTTCCTCCATAAAGTTTTACTATCTTGTTATCGTATATGACAAACCTAGTATCCTGCAGATGAACTTTCTTGTAAAACTCTTGAAAAGCAATTGCAAAAGGTTTTACAACAACACAAACACCTATAATTTAAAAGCTTACTAATATTACTGCTGTAGAAAAAATAGCCTTCGAGTCCCTGAAAAAAGCACTTTCTAAAACTTTTTTGGAACGTCATACCACTGCGAACCATGATATTTCTACCTGGAAAGGCACGGAAATCTCTCTCTTTAGAGAAGATTTATTATTTAAAACAAAGGGAAGTATTAGCGAGAAATCGTTTTATAGCTATTTTAAAAAAGATAGCAACAAGCTTCCCCGAATTGACGTCCTACATTTGTTTGCTCAATATTGCGGATATCAAAACTGGAATGACTTTCTGAGCAATAACAGACCTGCTCCTCAGCAAAAGCAATTGAATTACAAAAAATGGCTTTTCCTTCTGGGAAGTACCGGGGCAATACTAGGAACACTTTGGGTATTTTTTTTCACGCCTGTTCCTTCAAACACCTTCTCCTTTTGTTTTATTGATCAGGACAGAGAAGAACGAATTATCAATCCACCGATTAGCATTAAGGTATTGAATAGCAAAGAATCTCCTTTTGACATAAAAAGTGATAGCACAGGATGTTTCTCCTGGACAACCAAAGATGACTTTGTCCGGTTCAGTATTACCTCTCCTTATTACAAAGATGACACTATATATCGCTCTTACACTAAACACCAACAAGAACAAATTCAGGTAAAAACAGATGATTACGCCCTGATGCTCCATTATTATGTAAATGGAAAAATTGAGGATTGGAAAAAACGGCGAAAAGAACTACATAAAATCCTTGCTGATGAGGCTACTATTTTTAAAATTTTACCTCATGGTGTTGGCGTAGAAATGTTCTCCAAAGATGATTTCATCAATACATTAACTACTCCAACTCAGGAATTAAAAAATATCCGGATTATCGATTCGAAAAGAGTTAATGGTAAGATTGTAATGTTAAAATTTAAAAGTTCATTATGAGACAGTTTCTTTATATCGTTTTATTTCTGCTCAGTATTGGCTGCTCTAACAATCGTGCTGAGAAATTCACTTCAAAAGAACAGTCCTCTACTGCTGTAGAATCTGAAGCGATCATAAAAGAAGTAATCACACCGCAACAAGCCTATACGGAGGTGATTTTTCAGAAATTAAAAGACATTATCGAAACCAGACAGCTTCATATAAAACACCCGGAATTTCCTAAAAATGACACGCTTCCTACATGGATTCATATCACTCCGCATACGCTATTAAAAAACATCGAAATCATCGATTCTGTCGCAATGACTGATTCTATTACAACAGTGAAAACCAAACTCAATTTTGAGCGTCAGAAAACAGACACCATTATATCTATCATCAAACGATCAACTGTTTTTATCGATACAATAGCAACAACATCAATCCAGATTGATTTTGAAAAAACAGAAAAGAAACAACCGTCCGTTACCTACCAAAAAGAAGTCCACACTCCCTTGCAAAAAGAAAAGTTTTCTTTAAAAGATCTGAATTTTTCATGGGAAGACATTGATAATTGCGATTGTCTTTTTTCTGTAAACGTTGAAGACACTCCTTCTCAGAAAATATTCTTCGGGCGACTTAATGATGATACTCACGGCATCCTTCAAGTTGGGATTCATGCTGCCTCAGAAAAAATTCAGGTTACCACTCCCAGAAATACAAAAAGAGCATTTGGTTCTTCCTGGAAAGAAACCTATAAGAACTCTCATTATAATATACGGATAACAGCTACTCCCGAAACTTCTAAATTCAAGGATAAATACGCTTACTCTATCAATTTCTTTTTACGAAAAAAGACCGACAACACCCTCGTCCGAAAAAATATCCTTGTTCATTGCAAATCGTAATAATTTTTCCTTCTTATTTCGCACTTTTCAATAAAAAGCACTTTTCTCACGAAGAATGCGCAAAATTAAGCAGCTAAAAAATTCAGTTTTAGTAAATTGCTTTCTTTCATTTATAAAATCCTCTTTATAAAACAACCTCTATGAATACATCAAAATCGTACAGAAGTGCTTTTTTTACCATTACCTCTTTATTCTTTTTATGGGGGTTTATTACCGTTTTAGTTGATTCTCTGATTCCCCGGTTACGGGATGTTTTTGAATTATCATATTTTCAGGCCGGTCTGGTTCAATTTGCATTTTTCGGAGCTTTCTTTCTACTCTCGATTCCCGCAGGTTTTATTCTATCAAAAATCGGATACAAAAAAGGCATCATTCTGGGATTAAGTTTAATGGCAATTGGCTGTCTGCTTTTTTATCCGGCTGCTTCATACAGGGCTTTTTCTGCATTCCTTCTCGGATATTTCACACTGGCCAGTGGTATTACTATTCTACAGGTAGCTGCTAATCCTTATGTAGCTCTTTTGGGAACTGAAGAAGGCGCTGCCAGCCGACTAAACCTATCTCAGGCGTTCAATTCCCTGGGAACCGCTATTGCACCAGTTGTCGGAGCCATCTTTTTATTAAGTGACACTGTAAAATCATCTGAAGAAATAGAGATGTTAAGCGCTGCTGATAAAGAGGCTTATTATATATCTGAAGCCTCTGCTGTACAAATGCCTTTTCTCTTTATCGTAGTATTTATCGCTTTGCTGGTCATAGCTTTTGCCTTTATAAAACTTCCTAAATTAATTGAAGATTCTCCACAAGGAGGATACCTGACACTGATTGCTCAAAAACCTAAAATACTACTTGGTGCTCTAGGAATATTCGTATACGTTGGTGCCGAAGTGGCTATCGGAAGTTATTTGGTCAATTATTTTATGCATATGGAATTAGTAGATACTATCAAGGAAACTCCATTTATGCGATTCTTATCAGAAACACTACTCGGGGCTAGTCTGGAAGAAAAAGACGGAAAGGCAATTGTAGGTGCCTTTGTGGTATTTTATTGGTCTGGAGCGATGATCGGAAGATTTGTAGGAGCCTACCTGACTAAAATTATTCCTCCTGGAAAAGTATTGGGTATTTTTGCTACTATAGCCATTCTGATGATTACCCTGTCGATTAGCACATCCGGATTGGTATCTATGTGGTCAATCCTCGCCGTAGGATTATTCAATTCTATTATGTTTCCTACTATATTCACATTGGCTTTAGACGGACTGGAAGACCTCAAAGCACAAGCTTCCGGTATTTTGTGTACAGCCATTGTAGGAGGAGCTATCATCCCTCCTATATATGGGTTACTCACAGATCATATCGGCTTTAAAACCGCTTTATTACTCATCGCTTTATGCTATGGGTTCATTTTATATTACGGATGGTCTAAACGACATAAAGAAACAAATTAACTTACAAAAGCTTGCAAGACGTCTTGCAAGCTTTTTCTAAAACATTTCTGACTCTGTCAATAAATAAAAGATTGATGGATAACAACTACAAAAACTCTCTTATAACAGAGATAATCTCAAAAAAGTATCAGCAAGTAACATACGTAAAAGAGATACCTAAAGAGGTATCTCTTTTACGTATATCATAGAGTATTTTACAGAAGTCCACATCTCCTCAAAAGAAACTCCTTGTTTTCTACT
The DNA here is from genome assembly GCF_013365535.1 of Aquimarina sp. TRL1. Lineage (NCBI taxonomy): Bacteria > Pseudomonadati > Bacteroidota > Flavobacteriia > Flavobacteriales > Flavobacteriaceae > Aquimarina > Aquimarina sp. TRL1. Next base: position 607,451 of record NZ_CP053590.1, read on the forward strand.
TACAGCTGTGAAAGTGATTATTACTTCCTCAACTGACAGGCATTCTTAATTTATGGAGTGCTGCTTGATACCTGTAACACCTTCCCATTATAAAATGCATGTCCCGTCAAAGAAAAATCCTTAATATACGTAGCCATTTGCACAGCAGTTAAGGGCGCTTGATAGCCTGGGAACGCTTCTTCCAACATTTCTGTCTGAACAGCTCCTAATGCCAGTACATTAAACGAAATCCCGCTTTCTTTGTACTCTTCTGCCAGTAACTCATTCAGGGTTATCACTGCACCTTTACTAGAGCTATATGCTGCTAATCCAGGAAATTTCATGCTCCCCTGAATTCCCCCCATACTACTAATGGTTACGACATGGCTTTTTGTCTTCATAAAAGGGAGTAATTGCCTGGTTAGCTCAGCTACCCCAAATACATTGACCCTATAGACGGCTTCAAATTCTTCTGTAGTAATCGCTGCAAAAGGTTTATTAAGTAGTTTTCCTGCATTATTGATCAATACATCTACCTCTGCTCCCCAAAGCTCTTCTACATGTGTTTTTACCCGTGCTATAGCCGACGCCTCTGAAATATCAAAAGAAAAAGCGGTTACATTCGAATAACCTAATGACGTAACAGGTTTTTCATTTCTGGATAATGCCAATACCTGATGCCCTTCTTCTGCAAAAAGCTTAACCATTTCCAATCCGATTCCCCTACTTGTTCCTGTGATGATAATTTTTTTCATATGACTGATCTTCTATTTTTTTTTAAACAGTATACTAGTTATTATATACAATTTCTTTTGTTTTTGCATTTATAATTTTTGACAATACTGGCGCACATTCATTAATCAGTCTTGCCATAAAAGCAAAATCCATTTCAGCAGCCTCATCATCCACGTGGTGGTAGTACTTATAATTTGTAAAATCAAAAGTAGAAATTGTTTGTGCCGGAACATTAAACACCTGGTGAAACGGGTAGTTATCACTTCTTTTGAACAAACTAAATTCTTTGGCTTTTTCCAAAAATCCCACCAAATCTTTTCCTGCATATTCATTCATTTTCTGAGCCATATTTGATTTGTAAAAACCTGTAATATAAGCTGTATAATTCTTGTTATTCATCGGCACACCTATCATTTCAAAATTAACCATCGTATACAAGTCCAGGTTCTTCTCTTTTAATACCCCCGCTAAATTCTTAGACCCTAACAGTCCTCTTTCTTCCGCACCAAACAGCACAAACAAGATACTTCTCTTATTATCTTTTTTTTCTGCAAAATATCTGGCTAAAGAAATCACTGCTGCACTTCCTGCTGCATTATCATTAGCTCCATTAGCTACCGTATCTTTTACTTCATTTTCTTTGGCATGACCAATATGGTCCAGATGTGCTCCCAGAATCACAAATTCATTTGCTAATTTCTCATCTGTTCCTTTGAGATATCCTACGACATTACAGGTTTTTTGCCCCTGAACTTCGAAATTATCCCTATAAGACTCAAAATAAGGAGCAACCCCAAATTTCTTAAACGTATTCTCGACATATACCACTGCTTTTTCATATCCTTCTGTTCCTGTATCTCTCCCACCCAACTCATCACTCGCCAAATAAGTAACAATATCAGCGACTTCTTTCTCCTCAGTAGTAGTAGTAGTAGTAGTAGTAGTAGTAGTAGTAGTAGTAGCTGTTTCTTCTTTATTTTTCTGTGCAGTAACCGCTTCTTTGCATTGCACTAAAGACATCGCTAACGCAAGTATCCATATTCGTTTCATTTGTTTTCGTTTTTTGATGTTAATGAAATTGTTATAAACTCCAGATGACTCATTCTCCCCTATCATAAGGTCTAAAAATTCACATACTGGTGTTATAAAGATAAAAAATCCCGTTTCATATGAAACGGGATTTTTCTTATATACTGTATCTGTAATTGGATTAAGCAAGCATCGTTACCGGATTTTCCAAATACTGTTTTAATGTTTGTAAAAACTGAGCTCCCGTAGCACCATCTACTGTTCTATGATCACATGCCAAGGTTACTTTCATTGTATTTCCTACTACAATCTGTCCTTCTTTTACAACTGGTTTTTCTACAATCGCTCCTACAGAAAGAATTGCCGAGTTCGGTTGATTTATAATCGAAGTAAACTCCTGGATTCCAAACATCCCTAGGTTTGAAACTGTAAAAGTACTTCCTTCCATTTCCTGCGGAGTTAATTTTTTATTCCTTGCTTTTCCTGCCAGGTCTTTTACATTTGCCCCTATTTGGGTCAACGACATTTGATCTGTAAAAGGAAGTACAGGAACAACCAACCCATCAGCCACAGCTACTGCCACACCTATACTAATATGTTTCGCATATTTCGTTGCAGTATTTGTCCATTGAGTATTCACCTGTGGGTGTTTCCTCAACGCCATCGCACAAGCCTTAACTACCATATCGTTAAATGATACTTTTGTATCCGGCAATTGATTGATGTTCTTACGGGAAGCAATTGCATGTTCCATATCTACTTCTATTGTCAAGTAGTAATGAGGTGCTGTAAACTTAGATTCAGAAAGACGTTTTGCAATTGTCTTACGCATCTGAGAATTTTTCACTTCTTCAAAACGTTCTTCACCTGCGGGTGTATATGCCTGAATACCGCTTACAGCAGTGTTATTTTCTGCTTCTTTTGGAGCTGTTGTTTTCTCCACTGTCTGTGAAGGAGTATAGGACTCCACGTCTCTTTTAACAACGCGTCCGTTTTCTCCTGTTCCTTTTATTTTAGACAGATCAATTCCTTTATCTGCTGCTATTTTCTTAGCAAGTGGAGAGGCAAATATTCTACCTCCCGATGCGGATGTATCTGCTACTACTGTTTCTGCTGCTGCAACAACTTCTTTCTTTTCTTCTGTACTTGTTGTTACCGGAGTTGCTTGTGAAGGTACTCCACCTTCTTTAATTGCAGAAACATCTGTTCCCGCAGGTCCGATAATTGCCAATAGTGAATCAACCGGAGCGGTTTTTCCTTCTTCTATTCCAATATGAAGCAATGTCCCTTCATAAAAAGACTCAAACTCCATAGTAGCTTTATCTGTTTCAATCTCCGCCAGAATATCTCCTTCTGACACCGCATCTCCAACTTTCTTCAACCAGGTAGCCACTGTACCTTCTTCCATCGTATCACTAAGTCTAGGCATTGTAATAATCTCTACCCCTTCTGGCACACTTGCACCTGTAGGAGCCGGAGTTGCTACTTCTGCTGCTTTTTCTTCTACCGGGGTGGTTTCTGCTGCTGGAGTTCCTCCTTTTAACAGAGAAGATATATCTTCTCCTTCATCCCCTATAATAGCTAATAACTGATCAACCGGAGCAGTTTCGCCTTCTTCAACACCGATATGCAATAGAGTTCCTTCATAAAACGATTCGAACTCCATGGTTGCTTTATCTGTCTCAATCTCAGCAAGCATATCACCTTCTGCTACCTTATCTCCTACTTTTACGAGCCATTTTGCCACTACTCCTTCTTCCATAGTGTCGCTCAATCTCGGCATATTTATTACTGTTGCCATACGCTATTATAGTTTATGTGGTAAAAATGGATAATTTTCCTGTTCGTACACTACGTCGTACATTACATTTTTATCCGGAAATGGAGATTCTTCTGCAAATTTTTCGCACTCTCGTACTTTATCTTTAACTCGCTTATCTATCTCTTTTATTTCTTCTTCTGTAGCATAGTTATGTTCCTTGATTATATCCAACACCTGTGTAATTGGATCAATCTTTTGATATTCTGCTACTTCTTCTTTGGTTCTGTATTTCTGAGCATCACTCATTGAGTGCCCTCTATATCGATACGTTTTTAATTCTAAGAAAGTAGGTCCTCCTCCTGTTCTGGCTCTGGTAATTGCTTCATCCATTGCTTCTGCAACTTTTACAGGATTCATCGCATCTACAGGACCACAAGGCATTTCATACCCTAAACCTAATTTCCAGATATCAGTATGGTTTGCTGTTCTTTCTACAGAAGTCCCCATAGCATATCCATTGTTTTCTACACAAAAAACAACAGGTAAATTCCACAACATGGCCAGATTAAACGTCTCATGAAGAGATCCCTGACGAGTTGCTCCGTCTCCCATAAATGTCAACGTAACTGCATCTCTGTTATGATATTTATCGGCAAATGCCAATCCTGCACCTAATGGTATTTGTCCTCCTACAATTCCGTGTCCTCCATAAAAACGATGTTCTTTAGAGAATATATGCATGGATCCTCCTAATCCCTGAGAGGTTCCAGTTCCTTTACCATACAATTCTGCCATTACTCTTTTAGGGTCTTCTCCCATCCCGATAGGCTGTACATGATTACGATAAGCAGTAATCATTTTATCTTTTGTCAGATCCATCGCGTGCAGTGCTCCTGCCAAAATAGCTTCCTGACCATTATATAAATGTAAAAAACCTCTTACTTTTTGCTGGATATATACCTGTGCTAGCTTATCTTCAAATTTTCTCCAGAAAAGCATGTCTTCATACCATTTAAGGTATACTTCTTTGGTTATTTTTTTCATTTAGAATTATATGATGTTCACTAATAAGTCAGTTATTTCACTGACACCTGATCTATTACATCCTGATGGAAATGATATCCCAACAAAACGAAAAGCAAAAATAATATATTCGGCTTTAAGGTAAAAACAGTTTAGTCATAAAAATCTACGAAAACGTTTTAATTAACGTGTAGTGAAATATTATTTAAACTCATTTTAACAAAAAAGGGTTACTGAAAGCCATATCAGTAACCCTTTTCTGTACATTATTATTAATGATCATTTATTATCTCTCATGGAAGTCCTCTCCAAAATTAAAGGATAATCCAAATCTCAGTGTTCCTTCTAATGGACTTTTTACTGCAGAAGTAGAGAATAGATATGAAATATCAATATTCACAATTGTGTATTTAAACCCAGCTCCCAGAGATACAAATTTACGGGCTCCTTTATCTTCATGCTCATTAAAGTATCCTGTTCTGAAAGAGAATACATCTCTATAAACATATTCTGCTCCAAGTCCCCAGGTAATTTCTTTTAGCTCTTCACTAAATCCTCCTGGTGCATCTCCCCAAGAAGAAAAGATCGCTCCAAATTCGCTAATATCTTCGTATTCTTTATTATCTTCTGAATCGATATCTCCATCTCCGTCAAAATCTTTTGGAGTTGGCACCAATAACTTATTAAATTCTATAGAAGGAGTAATTCTGTTATCTTCATTAAATATGAAATCGAATCCGGCTCCAATTTTAAAATTAGTAGGAATAAAGTTTTCTTTTCCTGCGTCGTCATATTTAATTTTCGGTCCGATATTAGAGATATTAGCTCCTGCTCTCCAACGACCGTTAAAGGATCTGTATCCTATTTCTTCACTCTGATAGAAAGCCGCTACATCTACTCCAAAACTACCTGCCGCACTAGCGTCATCTCCCAGTCCTTGTAATCTTAAATCCGAACGAAGATATCTTCCTCCTACTGCCATAGAGAAACGATCACTCAATCTCAATGCATAAGATAAATCAAAGGTAAATTCATTTGGTTTTTGTACGTTAGGGGTATCGGTTGGTCCTTGTCTAAATTCTATATCTCCCAGACTAAAGTATCGCAGACTTGCTGCCATCGCACTTCGGTCATTTATTCTATTATAGTAATTAACACTTCCCAGAAAAATATCATTAACCAGACTACTTAGGTAAGGTGTATAGTTCACCCCTACTCCCTGCTTTTTTTCTATAAAAGCATACTTTGCGGGGTTCCACTGCTGCGAGAATGCATCTGCAGAAGTAGCAACTCCCTGATCAGCTAAACCTGAAGCTCTGGCATCAGCTGCGATTACTAAAAAAGGGGTAGCTGTAGTTATCGCCCGATCTTCCTGAGCTTGTAATGATAGGTTGCTAAGTGTCATAGCTACCAAGCCAAGTATCACTATTTTTTTCATGTTGTCTGTGTGTTTAAAACAAATATAGTTACTTTGTTAATTATTAAGTTAGTTCATTTTCGGATATCTGCCTGCACAGTCCTGCATTAGTTAACGCATATTTTACAGATATCTTATATAAAAAAAGTGTATTTTATTCTTTTCCTTTGATTTTATCCCCCAAAAACACCATATACCAATCAAGGAATACTATCGATAAACCCACGGTATATTTTGCTCAAATATAATAATCTCATTTTAATATATACTTCCTTGATTATAGTTAAATAAAAATTTACACATCCTTTAACGCCTTTAGTATCTTTGGACCGTATTCTTCTATCTATAGTTCCTTTAGTAAGGCTTTTCATTCTATTATATATAGATCATCATTTTCTTTGAGAAAAAACTTTTTCTACAGGAAGCAACTACTTATGGAACAAATTAAAAAAAATATCAAATTCCAAAGCGTCAATAATAACCTTTCAGAACCCTTGAAAAAACACGTATTTATACCTGGTTCCTGCATTTTGGCATCATTAAAAACACCTACATATTTTTTATTTGTTTTCATCAAAAGAATACTAAACAATAAAATATGACGTTAAAAAACTGACTTAGTGGGATTACATTTTTTTTGTTATTCAATAAAATATTAAAAATATTAGGCTAAATTTAACGTTAATTGTTATATTGCAAGCCCTAATTTCTACTTTAACGAACTTAAGATTATGAAAAACGCGTTTATTTTTAGATCGCTAATAGTGTTGTCTGTTAGTGCTTTACTGTTGAGTTGTACTAAAAACGACTATGGCAACAGTTCCAGAGCCACTGGTTGGAAATACAATTCCAAAGACGGCGGATTTCAGGTAAACACAAACTACAAAGATCAGGAAACTGGTCCTGGTTTAATTTTTATCGAAGGTGGAACCTTCACAATGGGACGCGTGCAGGACGATGTTATGCATGACTGGAACAACACTCCCACCCAACAACACGTTCAGTCATTCTACATGGACGAAACTGAGGTTACCAATATTATGTATTTAGAATATTTAGATTGGTTAAAAGGAGTATACCCTCCTACGGAACCTAAATACAAGAATATCTATAACGGTGCACTTCCTGATACATTAGTATGGAGAAATCGTCTTGGTTTTAACGAAATGATGACAAACAATTACTTACGTCACCCGGCATATGCTAACTACCCTGTAGTAGGTGTAAACTGGATTCAGGCTGTAGAATTTAGTAATTGGAGAACGAATCGTGTTAATGAAAGAATCTTAGAAGAAGAAGACGTAATAAAGAAAAATGCTCCTTTTGAAGATGTATCTGCAGAAAGTACATTCGATACAGAGACGTATCTGAATGCTCCTTCTCAAACATATGGAGGAAATGATGAAGCAATCAGAGGAGGTCGTGCTTCTGAAAAATACGAAAAAAGCAATGACTCTACTGGATTATACATCCAAAGAAAAGATGGATTACTACTTCCTAAGTACCGTCTTCCAACAGAAGCTGAGTGGGAATATGCTGCATTAGCGTTAGTAGAAGTTAGAAGTTATAACATATACAGAGGAAGAAAAAAATATCCATGGAATGGAAAATACACGCGTTCCGGAGCTAGAAGAACACGTGGGGATCAATTAGCTAACTTTAAGCAAGGTGATGGTGACTACGGTGGTATTGCCGGATGGAGTGATGATGGAGCTGATATCACTGCTCCTGTAAAATCATACGATCCAAATGATTTTGGACTTTATGATATGGCAGGAAATGTTGCCGAATGGGTAGCTGACATCTACAGACCAATTGTTGATGATGAATACAATGACTTTAACTACTATAGAGGAAATGTATACACTAAAAATGCAATCAATGCTGACGGTACTGTAAAAATCGTTACGACTGATTCAATTATATACGATACATTAAGTAATGGTAAGATTGTTGCTCGTGTATTACCAGGAGGGATATTACAAACTCCTGTTGACGAAAACGAAACTTATCTGAGAACAAACTTTACTGATAGTGACAACCGTAATTTCAGAGATGGAGATAAGAGTTCATCTAGATATTACGAGGGGTACATGGACGAAAACATGCCTAACAGAAGAATGTACAACGCTCCTATTCATGAAGTAGGTCCTAGTGAAGAAGACAGTACAAAACTGGACAGAAGATATGATGAGACCAGTACCAGAACTACTATTGTTGATGATGACGTAAGAGTATACAAAGGTGGTTCCTGGAAAGACAGAGCATATTGGTTAGACCCTGCTCAGAGAAGATTCTTCCCTCAGGATATGGCTACTGATTATATAGGATTCAGAAATGCGATGTCTAGAGTAGGTACAAAAGCAAAAAACAAAAAGACACCTAGACATAAAAAACCTACTAATTAAGAAATTAGCAAGTTCATTATAGAAGAAAAGAATAAGCCCTGTGTAATCGCAGGGCTTTTTAATATGATAAAAACAGCTCATGACAATTCCTGAATTACACCAATTATTTCTACAAAGTTCGGGGGTATCTACAGATACCAGAAAGATTAAAGACACCTGTATTTTCTTTGCGCTCAAAGGAGCGAATTTTAATGGCAATATATATGCTGATGAAGCTTTGAAAAAAGGAGCTTCTTATGCTATTGTCGATGAAAAAGAATACGCTGTTTCCCCACGATGTATTTATGTTGGAAATGCATTACAGACTTTACAGGAGTTAGCTACATTCCATAGACAACAACTAGCTATCCCAATTATTGCCCTGACAGGAAGCAATGGCAAAACAACAACTAAGGAATTAATTAATACGGTACTGTCATCCACGTATCGCACAACTGCTACTGTTGGTAATCTAAATAACCATATCGGAGTACCTCTGACCTTGCTATCCATGTCTTCGGACACAGAGATAGGGATTGTAGAAATGGGTGCAAACCACCTAAAGGAAATTGATTTTCTATGCTCGATAGCACTTCCTGACTATGGATATATCACCAATATAGGAAAGGCTCACCTCGAAGGTTTTGGGGGATTAGCAGGTGTTTTAAAAGGAAAGACCGAGCTTTATCGCCACCTTGCCGACAGAGATAAAACCGTGTTTTTAAATACCGAAGATGCTACGCTTGTTCAGCAAGCCATCAATATGAATACATACACCTTTGGTAATCACACAAAAAATGATGTCATGGTTCATCTCAAGGATGCCTCCCCTATGGTAACTGTCACATATGATGGATTGACTATAAATAGTCATCTTATAGGCGCGTATAACTTTACTAATATTGCTGCTGCTATTACTATTGGAAAGTATTTTAAAATTTCTCCAGAAAGCATTCAAAAATCGATCGAATCCTATATTCCTGACAATAATCGGTCGCAAATTATAAAAAAAGGGACCACTACTATTATTCTTGATGCATATAATGCCAACCCAACCAGTATGAGCGCAGCTATCAAGAATTTTAACCAACTTTCATTTTCTAAAAAAACAGCCTTTCTCGGAGATATGTTCGAACTGGGCACTGAGGCTCCTCAGGAGCATCAAAGAATTACGGATCAACTCATTGCATCTGATATTGATCAAATATATCTGGTCGGAACACATTTCTATGCAACTGATAATATGGATGATCGAGTGAAAAAATTCTCTTCTTTTGAAGCTTTACAAAATGATTGGAATTCTCAAATGATTAAGGAAGGGGTTTTAATCAAAGGATCGAGAGGAATGAAACTGGAACGAATTCTAGATCTTATTTAGTTCTTGATCTTTCCGATATAATGGTCCTGAATGTCAGGTTGATTCTGGGATTTAGGATTTTTTTAGTTTTAGGCAACGCATGTAACCAATGTCGTTGTGTACTTCCTTTCATTTCCAGTAAGCTTCCTCTTTCCAACATCAAAGAAGTAGTATCTTTTGTTTTTTTATGTTTAAAAGAAAACTTTCTCGCAGCTCCCAAACTTACAGAAGCAATTGTATTGACCTCTCCCAATTCTTTCTCATCATCACTATGCCAGCCCATACCTTCTCCCCCATCATGGTACAGATTCAGCAAACATGAATTAAAGCGCTCTTTCGTCTCATGTTCAACCAGGGTTTTAATCACTAACAACTCCTTAGACCATGGAATAGCCCGCTTCTCCATATTAGAATAGGTATACCGATAATCCTGATCCCCATACCAGGCAACTTTTCTTTTGGTAATAATTCGTTTCCCAAATAACATAACTTCATCTGATTTCCAGGGAACCGTTTTAAGCAAGGTATCGAAAAGTGCTATTTCTTTTTGTTGTCCCAATACCACTCCATGATACAATACGATTCCATCGTACGGCAAAATATTAACATCTCTGGAAGATTCATTAAACAAGTCCATCCTTATATCGATTGAGAAAGTTTGATCATTACAAAATTAAAACAATTCCATAAAAAAAAGCACGAAGTGTCTTACAACGACTCCGTGCTAAACGTAAGAACTCAATTAACATTGTGTTATTATCAATCAGTACCCCTGAACAAAACAGTGGCTGGGATTTGCTGCCTTTCTATCTTAGGACCACTCCAAAATGCCGATAATCCAATATTATCAGAACACTGGAAATACTTTACCTGAAAAGAGTGAAAACCCCGAGACAGAACAATATCGTTTTTCTGTGTAAAGCTAAAGGACTTCCTTCCGTCACTTTCGAAAAGCTCTACTCCGTCAATCAACAACTGTGCTCCATCATTAGCAGCAATTTCAAAAGTATACACCCCCGATTCTGGTATCTTAATATACCCTTCAAAATCAAAACCAATCCATTCATCCCTCAATCTTTTGGAAATATCGACTGTATCCACAGTTCCTTTCTCTGTAGGTATTACATTCGAAAAGTCATATACAGACCTAAAAATCCCTTCATAATACGTATATGAAAGCCCAGAAGTTAACGCTTTTGTATTAGCGATCTCTTTTTCTTGCTGTTTTTCCAAATAAATGTTTGCGGTATAACTGGACTGCATTCCTTCTCTAAAAGCTTTGGCTTTGACACGAGTCGTCGTATCTATTGTAAAAGGCGCTTCATATTTAGTAGCTGAAAGTGTAGGTTCACTCCCATCTGTGGTGTAATAAATACTAGCGCCTTTTGTATCACAGCCCAGGGCAACTTCTTTTGTTGTCAAGAAAAGCTTATGATCTGATTTTAGGTAAGGGATATGTACCGTTTTCTGAGTATCTGAGAAAGGTCGGTATTTTTTTTCTTGTCCCCATTCTTTATTAGGGACATTTGTCATTTCAAAAACTAATTCTCCCCCTTTCATTATATCTGCATGCTTCAGATATGAATACGGGTATTCTTTTCCATTTAGGTGCACCGATGAAAAATGAATACGCTGTTTACCGGCATTATTTCCTTTAATTACAAATTGCTTTCCATTATCCAGGTGTAGGGTTACTTTTTCAAAAGCCGGACTTCCTATGACATATTCCGGAGCTCCGGGAGTCACTGAATAAAATCCCAGGCTACTTAGCACATACCAGGCAGACATCTGACCACAATCATCATTCCCACATAAACCATCTGGCTCTGCTGTATATAAACTATTTAATATCTGATGTATAATCCGTTGTGATTTCCAAGGTTTTCCTGCATAATTATACAAATATGCAATATGATGACTCGGCTCATTCCCGTGGGAGTATTGCCCTATCAACCCTGACACATCCGAATCTTCGCTTATTTCTTCCTGCACATTTGCTTTAAAAAGTGTATCTAGCCATTGTTCAAAAGCCCGATCCCCTCCTACCAAATTAACCATGGTAGCAATATCATGGGGGACAAACAAACTATACTGATAAGAATTTCCTTCTGTAAAATTAAAATTATAGGTCTTTTCTACGGATGCCGGGTCAAAATTTTCGTACCAGCTCCTGTCTGAATATCTCGGTCGCATAAATCCTGTTTCTTTATCAAACACATTCATAAAAAACCGAGCTCTTTTAGCATATTCTTCATAAATTTCTGTTTTCCCTATCGCTTTTGCCATCTGAGCAATACACCAATCGTCATATGCATACTCCAATGTTTTTGAAACCGACTGACTGCTTTTATTCGATGGGACAAATCCTAATTCGGTATAATAATTAATCCCCCGTTTTTTGACATTAGCACTTTCGATCATCGCTTGTAGCACTTTTTCTGTATCTACTTCCGTAATCCCTTTGAGATAGGCATCAGTCATTACTGATACCCCATGATATCCTATCATACATCTTGTGTCATTTGCTGCCAGTTCCCACATAGGAATTTCTCCGAACTGTTCATGCTTTTTTTGTAAGGTAACTACGATATCTCTGGTTATTTCCGGTTCTAATATGGTTAATAGGGGGTGTAATCCTCTAAAAGTATCCCATAACGAAAAAACTGTGTAATTGGTAAAACCTTTTGCTGTGTGTATCTGGTCATCCATTCCCCTGTATTTTCCATCTACATCATTGTATAAATTCGGAGTCAGTAAACTATGGTATAATGCAGTATAAAAGATTTCTTTTTTTGTTTCATCAGCATCCGTTACTTCTATCTTACTCAGCATCGTATTCCAGATAGTTCTTGCTTCTTCTCTCACTTTCTCAAAATCCCAATGAGACATCTCAGCATCCAGATTTTTTTTCGCTCCCTCGATACTAACTGCAGAAAGAGCTACTTTTGCCATTACTTCTTTTTCTTTAGGGTCAAATGTCAGTGCTGCGATTATTTTCTTATTGCGAAATTGCTTTTCTTTTGTTTCTTTTTTATCTCCACAAAGCACCTCATAAGATTGTATTGGTTTGGAAAAACGCGCTACAAAATATTGGCGCTGATTTCCTGCCCAGGCTTTAGACCTTCTATATCCGGCAATCTCTGTATCACTGATAATTTCGAATTCCGCCTCTACAACCGGATCTCGATGTTCCAGGTCAATAATGATATGTTTTTCTTCTTCTCCTGAAGAAAACGTATACCGATGTACTCCTACTCGTTTAGTGGCTGTTAACTCTGCTGTAACGGCATAATCCTCCAGCATCACCGAGTAATATCCCGGACTTGCTGATTCGTTTTCATGATGATATCTCGATCGATACCCTTCATCAGGATTGGTTACTGCTCCTGCTTGTAGTTTTATTGCTCCGGTAGTAGGCATCAATAGAATATCTCCAAGATCAGGAACTCCTGTCCCTGAAAGGTGCGTATGTGTAAAACCAATAATGGAAGGGTCCATATAGTCGTATCCAGCACAAGCTGGCCAACTGGTATGATCATTTCTTGTATCCGGGCTTAACTGTACCATCCCAAAAGGGAGCATAGCCCCGGGAAAGGTATGCCCTGGGGATTTGGTTCCTATAAAGACATCTACATAGTCTACTGCTTTTTTAGATTCAGTTTGGGTACATCTTCCCCCGATAATTCCCAGTAAAAAAAGTAGTAGTATTTTTTTTGCCTTATTCATATTACAGATTTTGATTGTATATTCTTTTATCAATTCGCTAAATGTGCTTATCAGTTTCCGAAATCTATTCCGATGTTTCTCTCTCTCAGATACGTTGCTGTTCTCTAAAATAACATAATCATGAAAGACAGCATCTATATATAGAAGCTGCCTTTCTCTAATTAAAACAAAATAAGCTATTAAGAGGTATTCTTTATAAATTAATAACCCGGATTTTGCTTCAAAGCACCTTTAGCGGCATTAATAGCGTCTAATGGTATCGGGTAATATTCATTTTTCCCCGATGTAAAACTTGCTCCGTTAAGATATACCCGTTTGGTTGCTTCTTCGCTTACATATTCATTGAGTACCTGAGAGGCAATTCCCCATCGTACCATATCAAAGAAACGGTGTCCTTCTGAAGCGAGTTCTAACCTTCTTTCAAACCGTACTGCTTTTATAGCATAGTCTCTATCCGGAAATGATGTATACTCGCTAATCACGTAATTCGCAGCGGGAGTTCCTCCTTCATTTTTCACAAAACCTTCGGGATTTGCTGCTCTTGCTCGAATCATATTTACCAGATTCATCGCTTCTGTTAATTGTCCTTCATCTGCATGAATTTCTGCCCTCCACAACAACACATCCGCATATCGAATCAATGGAGTATTAATTGCATTATACTGTGGCGCTCCTGCAGCAGAGATGGTTCCTTCCTGTGATTTTAACACCTCATGCTTCTTACCTACATACGGTCCTCCATTGGATTGATCACGTACCCATCTGGATCCTGGCATTGCTCCCCATCCTAGGTATTCAATCCCTCTTCGTCCTACTGTCCAATCTAATCTTGGGTCCAAATTCCCTGCGTATGGAGTAAAGGGTTCTTCAGAACTCACTCCCTGGTCACTATGAACATCTTCATCATTAAATGTATCTAATAAAGGGAGGCCATCTGCATCTGTTTTAAAGGCATTGACAAGGTTTTGACTTGGTTGAAAAAACCCGCAGCATCCTCCTCCCGGAGCATCTGATGCATACGGGTGATTTAGTCGGTTTCCTCTGTTACCATTAATAAATCCGTCTCCTCCATCATTTACAGAATTCTGAACAGCAAAAACAGATTCTGAATTATTGTCTTTTTCTCCATTAAAATTATCGTGATAATAAGGGACTAATTGAAACGGTCCGCCACTTATAATATCATCCAATACTGGCTTAGCAGCTGCAAAGTCATTTTGAAACATATGCGCTTTTGCCAAATACGCTTTGGCAATCCATGAGGTAGCTCTTCCTGCATCATCCTGCATTTCCGGCAATACTGCAATTGCTGCCAGTAGATCTTCTTCTATCAACGGCCAAACATCCACATCATTAGGAGGCGTAGTAGTTAACGCTTCTGTCATATACGGAATATTATTCCATATTTTTTTGATCTCGAAATGATAATACGCTCTCAGAAACTTGGCTTCTCCCCCCAATACTGATAAGGCTTCTTCTGACTCCCCATTTTCAATAGCAATAGCAATAGAGCTTAGCGTTTGATTCGCTCTGGAAATTCCTTCATACATGGCTTTCCATTTTCTAGACAAATAGATATTTGTAGTTCCCGGAGTATATCGTTCTACATCATTTAACTGTGGTTGATCATCAATAGAGGATCCTTTATAAAAATCATCAGATGCTACATCACCAAGTGCCCAGTTAGAAGCCGGAGCCCAAAAATATCCAGGGTTTCCATCTAACATAGCGTAGGAACTGATTAATTGCTGTCCTACCCATTCTTTATCGAATGTAATCACCCCTTCTACCAGAGAGGCTTGCGGAGCTATATCCAGCTCATGATCGCATGAAATAGTCAATAGACTCGCCCATGCTAGTATTATTATTCTTTTCATGTGTTTATAATATTGTTTTAGAAATCACATGGAACGCACCAGAAAATTATTTTCAATCTGTCTTATTTTTTTCATGGTTCGTTTCATTTCTTTTCGTATTATTCTTAATTCGCTAATCCATTTTACGCTTTTAGTATACCATCTAATACTTTATGTATTCTATAACGTAAGGTTAACTCCCAATAAAAAAGACTGTGTAACTGGATAAGCTCCTCTGTCAATTCCTATATCGAGATTTACAGAATCTCCTCCATAACGTTGTAAATTAATTTCAGGATCTAGACCTGTATATTTAGTCCAGGTGAATAAGTTTTTAGCCTGCAAATACAACCTTAGTTTATCGATTTTTAGTTTAGAAGTAACGTCTTCTGGTAATGTATACCCCAATTGAACATTCTTTAATCGTAGATACGATCCATCTTCTATATAATAACTACTCGCACTCGAATAGTGTTCTGCAGGATTATTAGACAACAGTGGCAATCGCCCTCCTCTGTTTGTCGGACTCCAGGAATTTAAATAATCGCGGCTCTTAGCTCCCGGAAAACTGTTAAAATCCGTAAAGAATTTTGTAAAATTATAGATGTCATTCCCTTGACTTCCTTGAAAAAACAGGCTAAAATCGAAATTTTTATACGCTGCTCCCATATTAAGACTATAAGTAAAATCAGGATGCGGACTCCCTATAAAATCACGATCTTCATCATTAATAATACCATCTCCATTAAGATCTCGATATTTAAAGGTCCCTATTCCCTTTCCTAAATAATCTCCAGTCTGATCCAAATCTGCCTGATCCTGGATAATCCCATCAATAACAAACCCATGAAAAGAAGCGATCGGTTGCCCTGCTTGTGTTCTGGAAGGTCTTGTTTCTCTTGCTACACTTCCTACTAAAAAGTAATCTGGATTATCAGACAAACTCTTTACTGTATTTTTATATGAAGAGACATTAAGTGCCAGATTATATGAGAAATTTTCATTGAGTTTATCATTATATCCTAAAGAAATATCAAATCCTTTATTCTCTACAGAACCAGCATTTATAAATTTTGATTGCGCATATCCTATCAAGGTAATATCTGCCTGGTCCTGTACCAGTAACCTATCAGTAAGTGCCTGATAATATTCTATCCCAAAACTAACTTTGTTATCTAAAAATGCCCCGTCAATTCCTATATTTTTTGTTTTGGTAGTTTCCCATTCCAGGTCTTTATTCCCGTGAATAAACAGGCTATATCCTGGAACTACACTGGAATTACTTCCACCAATATCATAATTGGTATTGTCATCATTAAGATACTGACTAAAAATTCGTCCTTGCGGAATACTTTCATTTCCTAACTCTCCATATCCTGCTTTAATTTTAAGATCGTTTATAAAAGAAACATCTTCCATAAAAGCTTCATTAGACAATCTCCATGCGACACTATACGATGGAAAATAATCGGATCTTTTACTTTTAGAAAATTTAGAGGTAGCGTCTCTTCTCAAAGAAAAAGATGCTAAATATCGATTATCATAATTGTAATCCAATTTTCCGAAGGCTGAAAAGTAAGCACTTTTTACTCCTCCTCCGTTATTATCTCTGGTTCCTGTCCCTCTATCAAGGTATCTGTAATCCAGATCATCTGTAAAAAAATCTGTTCTGGAAGCACTTAGAAACTTACTTTGAGTTTTATGATATTCTGTTCCTAGCATTGCATCAATTGTATGATCACCTAATGCTTTGGAATAACTAAGTGTGTTATACCAGGTCGAAGATATTGTATACCCATTGCTTTCGATCAGTCTATTAACAGAATTAGGTTCTGCCACTTCCGGATTGAGAAAAACATAAAAGGAACTATGTGTTGTATCATAATTTAGTCCCATATTAGTTTTAAAAGTAAGCCCTTCTATCAAATCTGCTTCTGCATATACATTTCCAATCGCTCTAAATCTACGGGATAAATTATCTTTATTACGGATAGCACTTGCTACCGGATTAATTCCATTTCCTAATCCCACACTTTGAGGTCCCGCATAATTCCCTGCTATATCATGTACAGGAATAATCGGTTGGGCTCTATACAGGAAAGAAATATCTCCTCCTGTAGACTGATTACCAATAGACCCCACTCTATCTGAATATGAAATATTAAATGATTCTCCTATCCTAAAAGATTTAGATGCCTTAAATTCTGAATTTACTCGTAATGTATATCTATCATAAAATGTTTTTAGCGCAACTCCTTCTTGTTTTAACGCTCCTAAACCGACATGAAATCTCACATTTTCAGACCCTCCTGACATTCCTAAATTGTAGTTTTGTACAAAAGCATCATTAAAATAGGCATCAAACCAATCAGTTCCTTCTTTATTAGCCTTCGTTATCTTATTTGTCCTTGGATCATAGGTAGATTCATCCGCTACATCGGCACCTGTTGGTGTCAGATAATTAGGTAACACCGGAGTTTCTCCACTACCGTATTGTGGATGAGAAGGAGCGAATCCATCATTTTTAAATCGTGTCCAGATTACATTAGCTATTTCCTGCGGAGATAATAAGTCTGGAAATGCTGATTCAGGGACACTATCTACTCCAAAACTAGAATTAAATGTTATAGTAGCTCCTCCATTGTATTTTCCTCCTTTTGTCGTTATGAGAATAACTCCGTTTGCTGCTCTAAATCCATATATAGCTGCCGAAGAGGCATCTTTCAGGATTTGCACAGATTCTATATCCGCAGGATTTAACTGGTTAATTCCTGTTGTAGTTGGTGTTCCATCAATTACATATAGCGGGTCATTATTGTTAATCGTTCCGAATCCCCGGATTCGAACCATTGCAGCTCCTCCCGGACCTCCTTCTGATCCTACTGTAACTCCTGACGCTAGTCCTTGCAATGATTGTTCTATATCCACCGGTGAGGTCGCAGCTATATCTTCTGCCTTAACAACACTTACAGAACCTGTAATATTCCTTACAGATTGCTTAGAATATCCCGTTACAACAACCTCCCCTAACTGACTTGAAGCTTCGACTAATACGACATCATACACTATCGATTCTCCTACAATATATTTTTGGGTTTCCATTCCTAAATAGCTATACAAGACAACTTCTCCTTTATGTACTTGTAATGTATACTTCCCGTCAAAATCTGTTTGTGTCCCTTTAGAAGAGCCTTCTATAATCACATTAACACCTGGTAACAGCATTCCATCACCATCCATTACTTTTCCTGTAAGTACAATTTCCTGCGCCCATGCCATATTGACAAAAAACAGAAAAGGAACTACAAAAAAAATATTGTTTATTTTTTTCTTCATTTCAAAATTGGATTGATTAATAATTTGATTATTAGTTCCCCCTAATAACCTTTTTATAAGGTTCGCTAGCTCACTAAATTTGATGACGCTATCATCAATAAGAATTCTTTGTTACCAAATTTATATTATGAAGATTATTTTTTTTATTTATCCGGAAATTTCAGTGAATTTTATTTCAGAATAAGTTTCTAGGCATTTTTATTCCGTTTTATAAAGAAGAAACAAAGTAGATTCCGTTTTTTTTCACCCAAAAAATGACAAAAAAACAGACAAAAAAGACACAAAAACATCATAAATTACCCAAAAACAGTAAATTAAATGATGCTTTTTAGTTAAAACAACAAAAAAAACACAACAAATATTTTTCTTAAAAGATGAAGATTTTCTTACAAAAAATCGTTTTTCAAATTAAAAAAGTACCCCACTCCAGGACAACTATTCCTTAAAATATCTCCTGGTTTTATAAAAAGTAAAAGGGGAGAAAAACATTTTTTTCTCCCCTTTTTATGGTATTTGATACGCCCTTATTTTTTTAAAAGAAACGAGGGGTTAACATTCTGTTGTATTTCTTAAAGAGTTCAAATCGAAGCAATACTTCATAACTACCATCATTAAACACTGCCTTACCTAGTTCAGTAGTCTCTCGATCATAAGCAAAACCAACCATCAAACCATCTGAGACCTGAAAGCCAACCATACCACTCAATGCTGCATCCCAACGGTAACCAACTCCAAAACTCAATCGCTCATACAATAAAAAACTTGCGGATAAATCTACCTGTAAAGGAGCTCCCAAGACCAATTTTGTCAGCAAAGCTGGTTTAAATTTAACATCACTACTGAGATCAAACGTATGACCTGTAATTAAATAATAATTAATACGCTCCTTAGCTACAAAGGCTGAAGAATCATTACCCCCAACCGTAGCACTCTCATCAAAATGCTCCGTCTCCAATAAGTTTGGAGCACTCAATCCTAAATAAAAACGAGGGGTATGATAATACAAACCAATCCCAACATTAGGACTAAATTTATTGTCTATATTATTTTCGAAACTCGGATCATTAACATCAAATTTGCTCAATCGCTGAAAATCTACATTCAGTAAATGACCTCCTGCTTTTAATCCAAAACTTAACTTCCCAACATCTGAAGTAGGTATTGTATATGAAAAATCAATATCAAAATAGGTCTCCTGAGTAGGACCTATCTCATCATTGACGATAGAAACTCCCAAACCTACCCGGTTACTCTCTCCTATAGGCGTATTCATCGATAAGGTCTGAGTACGGGGTGCTCCATCCAATCCTACCCATTGACTCCGGTGAAGACCACTGATGCTCATCACTCCCCGACTACCCGCATATGCAGGGTTGACACTTATCGTATTATACATGTATTGGGTATACTGAGCATCTTGCTGAGAATACCCTAACACAATATGAAGCATTAAGAAAAGAATACTTATACTATATTGAAATCTCATCTGTCTGATTTAAAATATTTTACTTGTCAAAAATATTACTTTTTTAAAAAACAACCCTCCTATCTGTTTGCTACAAAAAGGAGGGACTTACTATTAATTGTTTATGTATAAGTAACCTGTCTTACTCTTATGTTCTCCTGTAGGCAATGTATATTCGATTACATAATAATAAGTTCCAACTGGGAGGTTATCACCTTTTTGAACCGTAACTCGACCATTACTTTGACCTCGGAAAAACGCTCCATCTTTACCATAAGATTCTGCCTCATACACCTTGACCCCCCAACGATTATAAATCGTGACAGTATTGGTTATATTCTCCAAACCTCGAATCACAAAAACATCATTAATCCCATCTCCATTGGGAGAAAATCCTGTATAAACTTCTATACCATCCTCCGCTGTAGGATCTACTGAATTAGGCTGTAAATAATCTGGAATACCATTGCCATCTGAATCTACAGCATCATCTGGATTTCCATCTCCATTAGGATCTGGACGTTCATCAATGGTAGCAATACCATCTCCATCATCATCTTCATCTAAATAGTCCGGAATACCATCATTATCAGAATCATCATTCGTATAATCACCATCACCATCAATATCCTCGTACTGGTTCTCTATACCATCGCCATCACAATCTCCTGTAGGAACTCCATTTGGATCACATGCATTTAGCGGGTCACTCTCTACTAATGGAACTACTGAGGTATCCGGATCATCTTCTACTAAAACTTCTTCACCATCTGTATAACCATCTCCGTCTGTATCTGGATTTGTCGGATCTGTACCAAGATCTTCCTCTTCCTCATCTGTTAAACCATCTCCATCCTGATCAAGCATATACTCCTTCTCCGAAATTACTTCGGTAACATTTCCTGCTACATCTGTAACGGAAACACTTCCTTCTATTGTTACATCTGGATCACTTAGTAAAACCGGTCCCGGAACTTCTATAGAAAATAACCCTGAACCATCAACTGTACCCGTATAAACAAAACCGTCAATAACCAAAGTAACAATATCTCCTTCACTAAATTCTCCTGTTACAACTCCCGTAATAGCTATAACTCCTTCTGCTTCCTCCCCTGTAACAATATTATCTGTCGTAATATCATCTATCGATAATGTAGCTGTAGGCGCTACTGTATCGATGATCAGTTCCCCGGAAGTGGTATCCGTAGCCGTATTACCAGCTGTATCCATAGCTGTAGCGGTTACATCATAGGTCCCGTCAGGACTGATCTCATTGCCCGCAGGAATTGTTAAGCTCCAGGTATTGTCGCCATTGTCTACCAGGTTTCCGTCTCCTTCACTATAGGTAACTCCATCTACCGTTACTGTTAAACTATCTGAAGAATCCGCTGTACCTGTGATCACCGGAGTTGTATCATTGGTGGTCTGACTAACCACTGTTGGAACTGTAGGGGCGACTGTATCGATTGTTAATTCCCCGGAAGTGGTATCCGTAGCCGTATTACCAGCTGTATCAGTAGCTGTAGCGGTTACATCATAGGTCCCGTCAGGGCTGATCTCATTACCCGCTGGAATTGTTAAACTCCAGGTATTGTCGCCATTGTCTACCAGATTCCCGTCTCCTTCGCTATAGGTAACTCCATCTACCGTTACTGTTAAGCTGTCTGAAGAATCCGCTGTACCTGTGATCAACGGGGTTGTATCATTGGTGGTCTGACTAACCACTGTTGGAACTGTAGGCGCTACTGTATCGATTGTTAATTCTCCGGAAGTGGTATCCGTAGCCGTATTACCAGCTGTATCAGTGGCTGTAGCCGTTACATCATAGGTTCCGTCAGGACTGATCTCATTGCCCGCAGGAATCGTTAAGCTCCAGGTATTGTCGCCATTGTCTACCAGGTTCCCGTCTCCTTCGCTATAGGTAACTCCATCTACCGTTACTGTTAAACTGTCTGAAGAATCCGCTGTACCTGTGATCACCGGGGTTGTATCATTGGTGGTCTGACTAACCACTGTTGGAACTGTAGGCGCGACTGTATCGATGATCAGTTCCCCGGAAGTGGTATCCGTAGCCGTATTACCAGCTGTATCCGTGGCTGTAGCGGTTACATCATAGGTCCCGTCAGGACTGATCTCATTACCCGCAGGAATTGTTAAACTCCAGGTATTGTCGCCATTGTCTACCAGATTCCCGTCTCCTTCGCTATAGGTAACTCCATCTACCGTTACTGTTAAGCTGTCTGAAGAATCCGCTGTACCTGTGATCACCGGAGTTGTATCATTGGTGGTCTGACTAACCACTGTTGGAACTGTAGGCGCGACTGTATCGATGATCAGTTCCCCGGAAGTGGTATCCGTAGCCGTATTACCAGCTGTATCAGTGGCTGTAGCCGTTACATCATAGGTCCCGTCAGGACTGATCTCATTGCCCGCAGGAATTGTTAAGCTCCAGGTATTATCGCCATTGTCTACCAGATTCCCGTCTCCTTCGCTATAGGTAACTCCATCTACCGTTACTGTTAAACTGTCTGAAGAATCCGCTGTACCTGTGATCACCGGGGTGGTATCATTGGTGGTCTGACTAACCACTGTTGGAACTGTAGGCGCGACTGTATCAATTGTTAATTCCCCGGAAGTGGTATCCGTAGCCGTATTACCAGCTGTATCCGTGGCTGTAGCCGTTACATCATAGGTGCCGTCAGGGCTGATCTCATTACCTGCCGGAATCGTTAAACTCCAGGTATTGTCGCCATTGTCTACCAGGTTCCCATCTCCTTCGCTATAGGTAACCCCATCTACTGTTACTGTTAAACTGTCTGAAGAATCCGCTGTACCTGTGATCACCGGAGTTGTATCATTGGTGGTCTGACTAACCACTGTTGGAACTGTAGGCGCTACTGTATCAATTGTTAATTCCCCGGAAGTGGTATCCGTAGCCGTATTACCAGCTGTATCCGTGGCTGTAGCCGTTACATCATAGGTCCCGTCAGGACTGATCTCATTACCCGCAGGAATCGTTAAGCTCCAGGTATTGTCGCCATTGTCTACCAGATTCCCGTCTCCTTCGCTATAGGTAACTCCATCTACCGTTACTGTTAAGCTGTCTGAAGAATCCGCTGTACCTGTGATCAACGGGGTGGTATCATTGGTGGTCTGACTAACCACTGTTGGAACTGTAGGCGCGACTGTATCGATTGTTAATTCTCCGGAAGTGGTATCCGTAGCTGTATTACCAGCTGTATCAGTGGCTGTAGCCGTTACATCATAGCTGCCGTCAGGGCTGATCTCATTGCCTGCCGGAATTGTTAAACTCCAGGTATTGTCGCCATTGTCTACCAGGTTCCCGTCTCCTTCGCTATAAGTAACTCCATCTACCGTTACTGTTAAACTATCTGAAGAATCCGCTGTACCTGTGATCACCGGAGTGGTATCATTGGTGGTCTGACTAACCACTGTTGGAACTGTAGGCGCTACTGTATCGATTGTTAATTCTCCGGAAGTGGTATCCGTAGCTGTATTACCAGCTGTATCAGTGGCTGTAGCCGTTACATCATAGGTCCCGTCAGGACTGATCTCATTACCCGCAGGAATTGTTAAGCTCCAGGTATTGTCGCCATTGTCTACCAGGTTCCCGTCTCCTTCGCTATAGGTAACTCCATCTACCGTTACTGTTAAACTGTCTGAAGAATCCGCTGTACCTGTGATCACCGGGGTGGTATCATTGGTGGTCTGACTAACCACTGTTGGAACTGTAGGCGCGACTGTATCAATTGTTAATTCCCCGGAAGTGGTATCCGTAGCCGTATTACCAGCTGTATCAGTGGCTGTAGCGGTTACATCATAGGTCCCGTCAGGACTGATCTCATTACCCGCAGGAATTGTTAAGCTCCAGGTATTGTCGCCATTGTCTACCAGGTTTCCGTCGCCTTCGCTATAGGTAACCCCATCTACTGTTACTGTTAAACTGTCTGAAGAATCCGCTGTACCTGTGATCACCGGGGTGGTATCATTGGTGGTCTGACTAACTACTGTTGGAACTGTAGGCGCGACTGTATCGATGATCAGTTCTCCGGAAGTGGTATCCGTAGCCGTATTACCAGCTGTATCCGTGGCTGTAGCGGTTACATCATAGGTCCCGTCAGGACTGATCTCATTACCCGCAGGAATTGTTAAACTCCAGGTATTGTCGCCATTGTCTACCAGATTCCCGTCTCCTTCGCTATAGGTAACTCCATCTACCGTTACTGTTAAACTGTCTGAAGAATCCGCTGTACCTGTGATCACCGGAGTTGTATCATTGGTGGTCTGACTAACCACTGTTGGAACTGTAGGCGCGACTGTATCGATGATCAGTTCCCCGGAAGTGGTATCCGTAGCCGTATTACCAGCTGTATCGGTGGCTGTAGCGGTTACATCATAGGTCCCGTCAGGACTGATCTCATTACCCGCAGGAATTGTTAAACTCCAGGTATTGTCGCCATTGTCTACCAGGTTCCCGTCTCCTTCGCTATAGGTAACTCCATCTACCGTTACTGTTAAACTGTCTGAAGAATCCGCTGTACCTGTGATCACCGGGGTGGTATCATTGGTGGTCTGACTAACCACTGTTGGAACTGTAGGCGCTACTGTATCGATTGTTAATTCTCCGGAAGTGGTATCCGTAGCCGTATTACCAGCTGTATCAGTGGCTGTAGCGGTTACATCATAGGTGCCGTCAGGGCTGATCTCATTACCCGCAGGAATCGTTAAACTCCAGGTATTGTCGCCATTGTCTACCAGGTTCCCGTCTCCTTCGCTATAGGTAACTCCATCTACCGTTACTGTTAAGCTGTCTGAAGAATCCGCTGTACCTGTGATCACCGGGGTGGTATCATTCGTGGTCTGACTAACCACTGTTGGAACTGTAGGCGCGACTGTATCGATGATCAGTTCTCCGGAAGTGGTATCCGTAGCCGTATTACCAGCTGTATCCGTGGCTGTAGCCGTTACATCATAGGTCCCGTCAGGATTGATCTCATTGCCCGCAGGAATTGTTAAACTCCAGGTATTGTCGCCATTGTCTACCAGGTTCCCGTCTCCTTCGCTATAGGTAACTCCATCTACCGTTACTGTTAAACTGTCTGAAGAATCCGCTGTACCTGTGATCACCGGGGTGGTATCATTGGTGGTCTGACTAACCACTGTTGGAACTGTAGGCGCTACTGTATCGATTGTTAATTCTCCGGAAGTGGTATCCGTAGCCGTATTACCAGCTGTATCAGTGGCTGTAGCGGTTACATCATAGGTGCCGTCAGGGCTGATCTCATTACCCGCAGGAATCGTTAAACTCCAGGTATTGTCGCCATTGTCTACCAGGTTCCCGTCTCCTTCGCTATAGGTAACTCCATCTACCGTTACTGTTAAGCTGTCTGAAGAATCCGCTGTACCTGTGATCACCGGAGTTGTATCATTGGTGGTCTGACTAACCACTGTTGGAACTGTAGGCGCTACTGTATCAATTGTTAATTCCCCGGAAGTGGTATCCGTAGCCGTATTACCAGCTGTATCCGTGGCTGTAGCCGTTACATCATAGGTCCCGTCAGGACTGATCTCATTACCCGCAGGAATCGTTAAGCTCCAGGTATTGTCGCCATTGTCTACCAGATTCCCGTCTCCTTCGCTATAGGTAACTCCATCTACCGTTACTGTTAAGCTGTCTGAAGAATCCGCTGTACCTGTGATCAACGGGGTGGTATCATTGGTGGTCTGACTAACCACTGTTGGAACTGTAGGCGCGACTGTATCGATTGTTAATTCTCCGGAAGTGGTATCCGTAGCTGTATTACCAGCTGTATCAGTGGCTGTAGCCGTTACATCATAGCTGCCGTCAGGGCTGATCTCATTGCCTGCCGGAATTGTTAAACTCCAGGTATTGTCGCCATTGTCTACCAGGTTCCCGTCTCCTTCGCTATAAGTAACTCCATCTACCGTTACTGTTAAACTATCTGAAGAATCCGCTGTACCTGTGATCACCGGAGTGGTATCATTGGTGGTCTGACTAACCACTGTTGGAACTGTAGGCGCTACTGTATCGATTGTTAATTCTCCGGAAGTGGTATCCGTAGCTGTATTACCAGCTGTATCAGTGGCTGTAGCCGTTACATCATAGGTCCCGTCAGGACTGATCTCATTACCCGCAGGAATTGTTAAACTCCAGGTATTGTCGCCATTGTCTACCAGGTTCCCGTCTCCTTCGCTATAGGTAACTCCATCTACTGTTACTGTTAAACTGTCTGAAGAATCTGCTGTACCTGTGATCACCGGGGTTGTATCATTGGTGGTCTGACTAACCACTGTTGGAACTGTAGGCGCGACTGTATCGATGATCAGTTCTCCGGAAGTGGTATCCGTAGCCGTATTACCAGCTGTATCAGTGGCTGTAGCCGTTACATCATAGGTTCCGTCAGGGCTGATCTCATTGCCCGCAGGAATCGTTAAGCTCCAGGTATTGTCGCCATTGTCTACCAGGTTCCCGTCTCCTTCGCTATAGGTAACTCCATCTACCGTTACTGTTAAACTGTCTGAAGAATCTGCTGTACCTGTGATCACCGGAGTGGTATCATTGGTGGTCTGACTAACCACTGTTGGAACTGTAGGCGCTACTGTATCGATGATCAGTTCTCCGGAAGTGGTATCCGTAGCCGTATTACCAGCTGTATCAGTGGCTGTAGCCGTTACATCATAGCTGCCGTCAGGGCTGATCTCATTGCCCGCAGGAATCGTTAAGCTCCAGGTATTGTCGCCATTGTCTACCAGGTTCCCGTCTCCTTCGCTATAGGTAACTCCATCTACTGTTACTGTTAAACTGTCTGAAGAACCTGCTGTACCTGTGATCACCGGGGTTGTATCATTGGTGGTCTGACTAACCACTGTTGGAACTGTAGGCGCGACTGTATCGATGATCAGTTCTCCGGAAGTGGTATCCGTAGCCGTATTACCAGCTGTATCAGTGGCTGTAGCCGTTACATCATAGCTGCCGTCAGGGCTGATCTCATTGCCCGCAGGAATCGTTAAGCTCCAGGTATTGTCGCCATTGTCTACCAGATTCCCGTCTCCTTCGCTATAGGTAACTCCATCTACCGTTACTGTTAAACTGTCTGAAGAATCTGCTGTACCTGTGATCACCGGAGTGGTATCATTGGTGGTCTGACTAACCACTGTTGGAACTGTAGGCGCTACTGTATCGATTGTTAATTCTCCGGAAGTGGTATCCGTAGCCGTATTACCAGCTGTATCAGTGGCTGTAGCCGTTACATCATAGGTGCCGTCAGGGCTGATCTCATTGCCCGCAGGAATCGTTAAGCTCCAGGTATTGTCGCCATTGTCTACCAGGTTCCCGTCTCCTTCGCTATAGGTAGCTCCATCTACCGTTACTGTTAAGCTATCTGAAGAATCCGCTGTACCTGTGATCACCGGGGTGGTATCATTGGTGGTCTGACTAACCACTGTTGGAACTGTAGGCGCGACTGTATCGATGATCAGTTCTCCGGAAGTGGTATCCGTAGCCGTATTACCAGCTGTATCAGTGGCTGTAGCCGTTACATCATAGGTTCCGTCAGGGCTGATCTCATTGCCTGCCGGAATCGTTAAGCTCCAGGTATTGTCGCCATTGTCTACCAGGTTCCCGTCTCCTTCGCTATAGGTAACTCCATCTACCGTTACTGTTAAACTGTCTGAAGAATCCGCTGTACCTGTGATCACCGGGGTTGTATCATTGGTGGTCTGACTAACCACTGTTGGAACTGTAGGCGCGACTGTATCGATTGTTAATTCCCCGGAAGTGGTATCCGTAGCCGTATTACCAGCTGTATCAGTAGCTGTAGCCGTTACATCATAGGTCCCGTCAGGGCTGATCTCATTACCCGCTGGAATTGTTAAACTCCAGGTATTGTCGCCATTGTCTACCAGATTCCCGTCTCCTTCGCTATAGGTAACTCCATCTACCGTTACTGTTAAGCTGTCTGAAGAATCCGCTGTACCTGTGATCAACGGGGTTGTATCATTGGTGGTCTGACTAACCACTGTTGGAACTGTAGGCGCTACTGTATCGATTGTTAATTCTCCGGAAGTGGTATCCGTAGCCGTATTACCAGCTGTATCAGTGGCTGTAGCCGTTACATCATAGGTTCCGTCAGGACTGATCTCATTGCCCGCAGGAATCGTTAAGCTCCAGGTATTGTCGCCATTGTCTACCAGGTTCCCGTCTCCTTCGCTATAGGTAACTCCATCTACCGTTACTGTTAAACTGTCTGAAGAATCCGCTGTACCTGTGATCACCGGGGTTGTATCATTGGTGGTCTGACTAACCACTGTTGGAACTGTAGGCGCGACTGTATCGATGATCAGTTCCCCGGAAGTGGTATCCGTAGCCGTATTACCAGCTGTATCGGTGGCTGTAGCGGTTACATCATAGGTCCCGTCAGGGCTGATCTCATTACCTGCCGGAATCGTTAAACTCCAGGTATTGTCGCCATTGTCTACCAGGTTCCCGTCTCCTTCGCTATAGGTAACTCCATCTACCGTTACTGTTAAACTGTCTGAAGAATCCGCTGTACCTGTGATCACCGGAGTTGTATCATTGGTGGTCTGACTAACCACTGTTGGAACTGTAGGCGCGACTGTATCAATTGTTAATTCCCCGGAAGTGGTATCCGTAGCCGTATTACCAGCTGTATCAGTAGCTGTAGCGGTTACATCATAGGTCCCGTCAGGACTGATCTCATTGCCCGCAGGAATTGTTAAACTCCAGGTATTGTCGCCATTGTCTACCAGGTTCCCGTCTCCTTCGCTATAGGTAACCCCATCTACTGTTACTGTTAAACTATCTGAAGAATCCGCTGTACCTGTGATCACCGGGGTGGTATCATTGGTGGTCTGACTAACCACTGTTGGAACTGTAGGGGCGACTGTATCGATGATCAGTTCCCCGGAAGTGGTATCCGTAGCCGTATTACCAGCTGTATCGGTAGCTGTAGCGGTTACATCATAGCTGCCGTCAGGACTGATCTCATTACCCGCAGGAATTGTTAAACTCCAGGTATTGTCGCCATTGTCTACCAGGTTCCCGTCTCCTTCGCTATAGGTAACCCCATCTACTGTTACTGTTAAACTATCTGAAGAATCCGCTGTACCTGTGATCACCGGGGTGGTATCATTGGTGGTCTGACTAACCACTGTTGGAACTGTAGGGGCGACTGTATCGATTGTTAATTCCCCGGAAGTGGTATCCGTAGCCGTATTACCAGCTGTATCGGTGGCTGTAGCGGTTACATCATAGGTCCCGTCAGGACTGATCTCATTACCCGCAGGAATTGTTAAACTCCAGGTATTATCGCCATTGTCTACCAGGTTCCCGTCTCCTTCGCTATAGGTAACCCCATCTACTGTTACTGTTAAACTATCTGAAGAATCCGCTGTACCTGTGATCACCGGGGTGGTATCATTGGTGGTCTGACTAACCACTGTTGGAACTGTAGGGGCGACTGTATCGATTGTTAATTCCCCGGAAGTGGTATCCGTAGCCGTATTACCAGCTGTATCGGTGGCTGTAGCGGTTACATCATAGGTCCCGTCAGGACTGATCTCATTACCCGCAGGAATTGTTAAACTCCAGGTATTATCGCCATTGTCTACCAGATTCCCGTCTCCTTCGCTATAGGTAACTCCATCTACCGTTACTGTTAAACTGTCTGAAGAATCCGCTGTACCTGTGATCACCGGAGTTGTATCATTGGTGGTCTGACTAACCAC
The DNA here is from genome assembly GCF_013365535.1 of Aquimarina sp. TRL1. Lineage (NCBI taxonomy): Bacteria > Pseudomonadati > Bacteroidota > Flavobacteriia > Flavobacteriales > Flavobacteriaceae > Aquimarina > Aquimarina sp. TRL1. Next base: position 637,312 of record NZ_CP053590.1, read on the forward strand.
TGTTGGAACTGTAGGGGCGACTGTATCGATTGTTAATTCCCCGGAAGTGGTATCCGTAGCCGTATTACCAGCTGTATCAGTAGCTGTAGCGGTTACATCATAGGTCCCGTCAGGACTGATCTCATTGCCCGCAGGAATTGTTAAACTCCAGGTATTGTCGCCATTGTCTACCAGATTCCCGTCTCCTTCGCTATAGGTAACTCCATCTACCGTTACTGTTAAGCTATCTGAAGAATCCGCTGTACCTGTGATCACCGGGGTGGTATCATTGGTGGTCTGACTAACCACTGTTGGAACTGTAGGCGCGACTGTATCGATGATCAGTTCCCCGGAAGTGGTATCCGTAGCCGTATTACCAGCTGTATCGGTGGCTGTAGCGGTTACATCATAGGTCCCGTCAGGACTGATCTCATTACCCGCAGGAATTGTTAAACTCCAGGTATTGTCGCCATTGTCTACCAGATTCCCGTCTCCTTCGCTATAGGTAACTCCATCTACCGTTACTGTTAAACTGTCTGAAGAATCCGCTGTACCTGTGATCACCGGAGTTGTATCATTGGTGGTCTGACTAACCACTGTTGGAACTGTAGGGGCGACTGTATCGATGATCAGTTCCCCGGAAGTGGTATCCGTAGCCGTATTACCAGCTGTATCGGTAGCTGTAGCGGTTACATCATAGGTCCCGTCAGGACTGATCTCATTACCCGCTGGAATCGTTAAGCTCCAGGTATTGTCGCCATTGTCTACCAGGTTTCCGTCTCCTTCGCTATAGGTAACCCCATCTACCGTTACTGTTAAGCTATCTGAAGAATCCGCTGTACCTGTGATCACCGGGGTGGTATCATTGGTGGTCTGACTAACCACTGTTGGAACTGTAGGCGCGACTGTATCGATTGTTAATTCCCCGGAAGTGGTATCCGTAGCCGTATTACCAGCTGTATCAGTGGCTGTAGCCGTTACATCATAGGTGCCATCTGTAGTTAGTTCATTACCTGCCGGAATCGTTAAGCTCCAGGTATTGTCGCCATTGTCTACCAGATTCCCGTCTCCTTCGCTATAGGTAACTCCATCTACCGTTACTGTTAAACTGTCTGAAGAATCCGCTGTACCTGTGATCACCGGAGTTGTATCATTGGTGGTCTGACTAACCACTGTTGGAACTGTAGGCGCGACTGTATCGATGATCAGTTCCCCGGAAGTGGTATCCGTAGCCGTATTACCAGCTGTATCAGTAGCTATAGCGGTTACATCATAGGTCCCGTCAGGGCTGATCTCATTACCCGCAGGAATCGTTAAACTCCAGGTATTGTCGCCATTGTCTACCAGGTTCCCGTCTCCTTCGCTATAGGTAACTCCATCTACCGTTACTGTTAAACTGTCTGAAGAATCCGCTGTACCTGTGATCACCGGAGTTGTATCATTGGTGGTCTGACTAACTACTGTTGGAACTGTAGGCGCTACTGTATCAATTGTTAATTCCCCGGAAGTGGTATCCGTAGCCGTATTACCAGCTGTATCAGTAGCTGTAGCGGTTACATCATAGGTCCCGTCAGGACTGATCTCATTGCCTGCAGGAATCGTTAAGCTCCAGGTATTGTCGCCATTGTCTACCAGATTCCCGTCTCCTTCGCTATAGGTAACTCCATCTACTGTTACTGTTAAACTATCTGAAGAATCCGCTGTACCTGTGATCACCGGGGTGGTATCATTGGTGGTCTGACTAACCACTGTTGGAACTGTAGGGGCGACTGTATCGATGATCAGTTCCCCGGAAGTGGTATCCGTAGCCGTATTACCAGCTGTATCGGTAGCTGTAGCGGTTACATCATAGGTCCCGTCAGGACTGATCTCATTACCCGCAGGAATTGTTAAACTCCAGGTATTGTCGCCATTGTCTACCAGGTTCCCGTCTCCTTCGCTATAGGTAACCCCATCTACTGTTACTGTTAAACTATCTGAAGAATCCGCTGTACCTGTGATCACCGGAGTTGTATCATTGGTGGTCTGACTAACTACTGTTGGAACTGTAGGGGCGACTGTATCGATGATCAGTTCTCCGGAAGTGGTATCTGAAACAGAAATACTTCCAGAAGTTGAAGTAGCCGTCACATCATAGGTGCCGTCAGGGCTGATCTCATTACCCGCAGGAATCGTTAAACTCCAGGTATCATCCCCGTTATCTACTAAATTCCCATCTCCTTCGGTATAAGTAACCCCATCTACTGTCACTGTTAAAGTTGTAGACGAATCATGTGTACCCGTGATCACCGGGGTTGTATCATTGGTGGTCTGACTAACCACGGTAGGAGTTACAATATCACGATAATCCACATCGCCTCCTGAATTTACATCTCCATCTGCATCAGGAAAATTATCTGTCTGCGTATTATCAAAACTACCATTGACATCGGCATAACTATCTCCATTATCATAACTATTATCTAACCCATTAACTCCAACGGTACCACTTAAAGTGAGCCCTGCTTCAGTCGTATCTGTTACTCCATCATTATCCGAATCTAAATCCAGATAATCCACTTCATCTGTACCATCTGTATTGACAGGAGTCAATCCTCCCAAATAAGCAGAATTCACCCCATTATTTGCTGTGTACGTTGCAGCACTATCCCCATTAGGGGCAATATACCCTGTTGTCGATTGGGCTTCTATATTATCAGGAATACCATCTCCGTCACTATCTAAATCTTTAGCATCCGGAATTAAATCTCCATCGGTATCACAACTCCATGACAAATTAAAAATACTCTGCGTTAAACTTACCGCAGAACTTTGCGTTCCTTTGGCCGTTATTTCTAACCGATCAATTGCTGTTTTAAAAGAAACTTTAATCACATTGGAAGATCCTCCTCCTACAAATTGATTATTCGTCTGTGTTGGTGCTGGAGGTCCTGCTACAACCTCTATATTAGCTTCTGTGAGAATAACTGGAGTTCCTCCCAAACTACCTACAATATCAGCTTGTTCAGGACCACTTAAGTTTCCTCCATCAATATCTGTCATATGAAATGTAAGATCCGTAACAGCGACATCAAATACAAAGATTGCTTTTGCTTCCTGACTATTGGTCAAATTCATTGTTCCAATCTGAATAATACTTCCATCTCCAGATGGGTCTCTACCACTAAACACTCCTCCAGTAGCTATTGCCGCAATTGTTCCAGTAGCAGTAGTTGCATCAAGATTTAATGTTATTGTATTTCCTGCAGTAACTCCAGGTTGTGAAACCGCATTATTCACAGAAGTCCCCGCTGTGGCAGATAAACCATCAAAAGCTCCTAAGTCCAGTAATAAAGATTGGGTACATTCTTCTGTATCTAAAATCCCATCATTATCATCATCTAAATCTACTCGATCCGGAACACTATCTCCATCTGTATCTGTATCATCTAAACCATCTCTATAATCTACATCACCTCCTGAATTTACATCACCATCTTCATCAGGAAAGTTATCTGTTTGGGTGTTATCAAAACTACCGTTGACATCTGCATAATCATCACCATTATCATAATTATTATCTAATCCATTAGCTCCAACGGTACCACTTAAGGTTAGCCCTGCTTCTACTGTATCATTTGCGCCACCGTTATCCGAATCTAAATCGAGATAATCCGGTTCATCTGTACCATCCGTATTAACAGGAGTTAATCCTCCTAAATAAGCAGAATTCACCCCATTATTTGCTGTGTATGTTGCCGCACTATCCCCATTAGGCGCGATATATCCTGTTGTCGATTGGGCTTCTATATTGTCAGGAATACCATCTCCATCACTATCTAGATCTAGACAATTTGGTAATCCATTTCCATCTGTATTTTGTCTTTGCCCTTGTACAAATACGTTATCTATAGAGATATCGTCTCCTGTACCGCTTGTAGCTTTAACTGTTTCAAAAGTTATTGTTGCTGTAGAGGCTGAAGGAAGAAAGCTTATCGATCTTCCACCCAACGTATGAGAAGGACCGCCATTTGTCGCTCCAATTTGATCAGATGTCTCCGTATATAATAAATCTCCATCAACATACACATTTAATACCATGGGGACTGCATGTGCAAAATAGGCCCCTACATCAAAAGTGAGTTCGTTCACATATCCCGCATCTACAGAAATAGTTTGAGAAAGCGTATTCGTCCCATTACTATCACTATTAACCATTCCACTACCTCCATTGGCTCCTGTATAAAACCAATTCCCTGCTCCTCCTTCTGTCCATCCTGACAAATTTCCCGAAGCAAAATCTCCATTGGTTAATGAGTTCGTAGAAGGGCATTCAACGACATCTAATATACCATCATTATCATCATCCAAATCGGTAACATCTAATACGCCGTCACCATCAGTATCGACAAGCTGCATCAAACCGGAAAAAACCACTTCGATCTCATCCCCTAAAGTCCCAATAGATCCTGAAGGCATTGTAGCTTGTAGTGTAAATGAAGAGATATCTCCTATAATCTGTAAAGTTCCTGCTGCTGTGCCTGAGTTTGAAGGTCCGCATTCTCCTACAGGAGCAGTTAAAGCCTGATTAATAGTTCTAACTAATGTATTGGTCGTAGAAACAAAATGATTTCCATTTTCAGATAATTCATTCCATGTTAGCCCTCCTTGTAAAGTAAATAGCGTTGCAACTGAAGTTGTCCCACTAAACCCTCCTAACCTATCCACATGAATGATCGGGTTTCTAACTACAATTGGATTGTTTGAGGTATCTACAAACGAAAAAGTAATGGTTCCTGTTTGATTTAAAACATCATGGTAAAATCTTAGCGAAGAAATATTATCTACCGAAGTCGTAGAATATGCACCAGCACATCCAAATGTATCTGTTCCGAACCCTCCCATAGATCCTGTAGTAGTGGTTCTAACTTTTATTGTGCCTGTTGAAGCTTCCCATTCATTAGCTCCACCATATTGACTCCAGGTTCCTGTTATCTGAGCATTTGAAATACTCGTAACAATAAAAAAAAGTAATGGTACAATACTTTGTATCCCTCTTCCTGTTTTTTTTAAAAGCTTACTGTTCATAATCACATTTTTTCTTGTGAGAAATTGAATTACATACCGAACAACAACCTTAAACTTTCACATATACGCATATAGAAAGCTTCCCTTAAAAAATTTAAGGGTCTTTAAAGACCGAAAAAATAATTAGATAAAATTCTTAATAAGTAAAATATCCTAAAAAAGAGATATTCTTTATTTTCAACATAAATTGATCTATTCGGGGCTTTTAATAACTAGGTTTATCATAAGTAATTGTATTTCATTCACTAACAAGTTAAGTTCTTTAATTCTGTATTCCAACTAGTAAAAGCAAAAATAAACATAAATGTTAAAAAAATTAACATAACCTCAGAAAAATTAAGGTTTTATGTTTAAAAAGCATTTTTAGTAAATTTTACCCAAAAAATCATTGAGATCTTTTTTCTCTTTCTTTTAAAAGAAACGAGGGGTTAACATTCTGTTGTATTTCTTAAAGAGTTCAAATCGAAGCAATACTTCATAACTACCATCATTAAACACTGCCTTACCTAGTTCAGTAGTCTCTCGATCATAAGCAAAACCAACCATCAAACCATCTGAGACCTGAAAGCCAACCATACCACTCAATGCTGCATCCCAACGGTAACCAACTCCAAAACTCAATCGCTCATACAATAAAAAACTTGCGGATAAATCTACCTGTAAAGGGGCTCCCAAGACCAATTTTGTCAGCAAAGCTGGTTTAAATTTAACATCACTACTGAGATCAAACGTATGACCTGTAATTAAATAATAATTAATACGCTCCTTAGCTACAAAGGCTGAAGAATCATTACCCCCAACCGTAGCACTCTCATCAAAATGCTCCGTCTCCAATAAGTTTGGAGCACTCAATCCTAAATAAAAACGAGGGGTATGATAATACAAACCAATCCCAACATTAGGACTAAATTTATTGTCTATATTATTTTCGAAACTCGGATCATTAACATCAAATTTGCTCAATCGCTGAAAATCTACATTCAGTAAATGACCTCCTGCTTTTAATCCAAAACTTAACTTCCCAACATCTGAAGTAGGTATTGTATATGAAAAATCAATATCAAAATAGGTCTCCTGAGTAGGACCTATCTCATCATTGACGATAGAAACTCCCAAACCTACCCGGTTACTCTCTCCTATAGGCGTATTCATCGATAAGGTCTGAGTACGGGGTGCTCCATCCAATCCTACCCATTGACTCCGGTGAAGACCACTGATGCTCATCACTCCCCGACTACCCGCATATGCAGGGTTGACACTTATCGTATTATACATGTATTGGGTATACTGAGCATCTTGCTGAGAATACCCTAACACAATATGAAGCATTAAGAAAAGAATACTTATACTATATTGAAATCTCATCTGTCTGATTTAAAATATTTTACTTGTCAAAAATATTACTTTTTTAAAAAACAACCCTCCTATCTGTTTGCTACAAAAAGGAGGGACTTACTATTAATTGTTTATGTATAAGTAACCTGTCTTACTCTTATGTTCTCCTGTAGGCAATGTATATTCGATTACATAATAATAAGTTCCAACTGGGAGGTTATCACCTTTTTGAACCGTAACTCGACCATTACTTTGACCTCGGAAAAACGCTCCATCTTTACCATAAGATTCTGCCTCATACACCTTGACCCCCCAACGATTATAAATCGTGACAGTATTGGTTATATTCTCCAAACCTCGAATCACAAAAACATCATTAATCCCATCTCCATTGGGAGAAAATCCTGTATAAACTTCTATACCATCCTCCGCTGTAGGATCTACTGAATTAGGCTGTAAATAATCTGGAATACCATTGCCATCTGAATCTACAGCATCATCTGGATTTCCATCTCCATTAGGATCTGGACGTTCATCAATGGTAGCAATACCATCTCCATCATCATCTTCATCTAAATAGTCCGGAATACCATCATTATCAGAATCATCATTCGTATAATCACCATCACCATCAATATCCTCGTACTGGTTCTCTATACCATCGCCATCACAATCTCCTGTAGGAACTCCATTTGGATCACATGCATTTAGCGGGTCACTCTCTACTAATGGAACTACTGAGGTATCCGGATCATCTTCTACTAAAACTTCTTCACCATCTGTATAACCATCTCCGTCTGTATCTGGATTTGTCGGATCTGTACCAAGATCTTCCTCTTCCTCATCTGTTAAACCATCTCCATCCTGATCAAGCATATACTCCTTCTCCGAAATTACTTCGGTAACATTTCCTGCTACATCTGTAACGGAAACACTTCCTTCTATTGTTACATCTGGATCACTTAGTAAAACCGGTCCCGGAACTTCTATAGAAAATAACCCTGAACCATCAACTGTACCCGTATAAACAAAACCGTCAATAACCAAAGTAACAATATCTCCTTCACTAAATTCTCCTGTTACAACTCCCGTAATAGCTATAACTCCTTCTGCTTCCTCCCCTGTAACAATATTATCTGTCGTAATATCATCTATCGATAATGTAGCTGTAGGATCAGTAAGATCCAACGTAGCACTATCGGTAGCATCTGGACTTACATTACCCGCAGCATCGGTAACTGTAGCAGTAACATTCACACTACCACCATCTCCCGGACTTGGGAAACTCGTACTAACACTTCCATTGGTAATATCGCCTGCTGTTAAAGTAATCGTTTCTGTATTCCCATTACCATCGGTAACTGTAACCACATCACCAGCTACAGCATCTGCTGGTAGCCCTACACTAACATCAACATCACCACTTAATTCATCCTCACTTATCAAACCGTCATTGTTTGCATCTTCTGTGATCGCAACTGTAGGAGCACTTGGATCGGTAAGATCCAACGTAGCACTATCGGTAGCATCTGGACTTACATTACCCGCAGCATCGGTAACTGTAGCAGTAACATTCACACTACCGCCATCTCCCGGACTCGGGAAACTTGTACTAACACTTCCATTGGTAATATCGCCTGCTGTTAAAGTAATCGTTTCTGTATTCCCATTACCATCGGTAACTGTAACTATATCACCAGCTACAGCATCTGCTGGTAGCCCTACACTAACATCAACATCACCACTTAATTCATCCTCACTTATCAAACCGTCATTGTTTGCATCTTCTGTGATCGCAACTGTAGGAGCACTTGGATCGGTAAGATCCAACGTAGCACTATCGGTAGCATCTGGACTTACATTACCCGCAGCATCGGTAACTGTAGCAGTAACATTCACACTACCGCCATCTCCCGGACTCGGGAAACTTGTACTAACACTTCCATTGGTAATATCGCCTGCTGTTAAAGTAATCGTTTCTGTATTCCCATTACCATCGGTAACTGTAACTATATCACCAGCTACAGCATCTGCTGGTAGCCCTACACTAACATCAACATCACCACTTAATTCATCCTCACTTATCAAACCGTCATTGTTTGCATCTTCTGTGATCGCAACTGTAGGAGCACTTGGATCAGTAAGATCCAACGTAGCACTATCGGTAGCATCTGGACTTACATTACCCGCAGCATCGGTAACTGTAGCAGTAACATTCACACTACCGCCATCTCCCGGACTTGGGAAACTTGTACTAACACTTCCATTGGTAATATCGCCTGCTGTTAAAGTAATCGTTTCTGTATTCCCATTACCATCGGTAACTGTAACTACATCACCAGCTACAGCATCTGCTGGTAGCCCTACACTAACATCAACATCACCACTTAATTCATCTTCACTTATCAAACCGTCATTGTTTGCATCTTCTGTGATCGCAACTGTAGGAGCACTTGGATCGGTAAGATCTAACGTAGCACTATCGGTAGCATCTGGACTTACATTACCCGCAGCATCGGTAACTGTAGCGGTAACATTCACACTACCACCATCTCCCGGACTTGGGAAACTTGTACTAACACTTCCATTGGTAATATCGCCTGCTGTTAAAGTAATCGTTTCTGTATTCCCATTACCATCGGTAACTGTAACTATATCACCGGCTACAGCATCTGCTGGTAGCCCTACACTAACATCAACATCACCACTTAATTCATCTTCACTTATCAAACCGTCATTGTTTGCATCTTCTGTGATCGCAACTGTAGGAGCACTTGGATCGGTAAGATCCAACGTAGCACTATCGGTAGCATCTGGACTTACATTACCCGCAGCATCGGTAACTGTAGCAGTAACATTCACACTACCGCCATCTCCCGGACTCGGGAAACTTGTACTAACACTTCCATTGGTAATATCGCCTGCTGTTAAAGTAATCGTTTCTGTATTCCCATTACCATCGGTAACTGTAACCACATCACCGGCTACAGCATCTGCTGGTAACCCTACACTAACATCAACATCACCACTTAATTCATCCTCACTTATCAAACCGTCATTGTTTGCATCTTCTGTGATCGCAACTGTAGGAGCACTTGGATCGGTAAGATCCAACGTAGCACTATCGGTAGCATCTGGACTTACATTACCCGCAGCATCGGTAACTGTAGCAGTAACATTCACACTACCACCATCTCCCGGACTTGGGAAACTTGTACTAACACTTCCATTGGTAATATCGCCTGCTGTTAAAGTAATCGTTTCTGTATTCCCATTACCATCGGTAACTGTAACTATATCACCAGCTACAGCATCTGCTGGTAGCCCTACACTAACATCAACATCACCACTTAATTCATCCTCACTTATCAAACCGTCATTGTTTGCATCTTCTGTGATCGCAACTGTAGGAGCACTTGGATCGGTAAGATCCAACGTAGCACTATCGGTAGCATCTGGACTTACATTACCCGCAGCATCGGTAACTGTAGCAGTAACATTCACACTACCACCATCTCCCGGACTTGGGAAACTCGTACTAACACTTCCATTGGTAATATCGCCTGCTGTTAAAGTAATCGTTTCTGTATTCCCATTACCATCGGTAACTGTAACTATATCACCGGCTACAGCATCTGCTGGTAGCCCTACACTAACATCAACATCACCACTTAATTCATCCTCACTTATCAAACCGTCATTGTTTGCATCTTCTGTGATCACAACTGTAGGAGCACTTGGATCGGTAAGATCCAACGTAGCACTATCGGTAGCATCTGGACTTACATTACCCGCAGCATCGGTAACTGTAGCAGTAACATTCACACTACCACCATCTCCCGGACTTGGGAAACTCGTACTAACACTTCCATTGGTAATATCGCCTGCTGTTAAAGTAATCGTTTCTGTATTCCCATTACCATCGGTAACTGTAACTATATCACCGGCTACAGCATCTGCTGGTAGCCCTACACTAACATCAACATCACCACTTAATTCATCCTCACTTATCAAACCGTCATTGTTTGCATCTTCTGTGATCACAACTGTAGGAGCACTTGGATCGGTAAGATCCAACGTAGCACTATCGGTAGCATCTGGACTTACATTACCCGCAGCATCGGTAACTGTAGCAGTAACATTCACACTACCGCCATCTCCCGGACTTGGGAAACTTGTACTAACACTTCCATTGGTAATATCGCCTGCTGTTAAAGTAATCGTTTCTGTATTCCCATTACCATCGGTAACTGTAACTATATCACCGGCTACAGCATCTGCTGGTAGCCCTACACTAACATCAACATCACCACTTAATTCATCTTCACTTATCAAACCGTCATTGTTTGCATCTTCTGTGATCGCAACTGTAGGAGCACTTGGATCGGTAAGATCCAACGTAGCACTATCGGTAGCATCTGGACTTACATTACCCGCAGCATCGGTAACTGTAGCAGTAACATTCACACTACCACCATCTCCCGGACTCGGGAAACTCGTACTAACACTTCCATTGGTAATATCGCCTGCTGTTAAAGTAATCGTTTCTGTATTCCCATTACCATCGGTAACTGTAACTATATCACCGGCTACAGCATCTGCTGGCAACCCTACACTAACATCAACATCACCACTTAATTCATCCTCACTTATCAAACCGTCATTGTTTGCATCTTCTGTGATCGCAACTGTAGGAGCACTTGGATCGGTAAGATCCAACGTAGCACTATCGGTAGCATCTGGACTTACATTACCCGCAGCATCGGTAACTGTAGCAGTAACATTCACACTACCACCATCTCCCGGACTCGGGAAACTTGTACTAACACTTCCATTAGTAATATCGCCTGCTGTTAAAGTAATCGTTTCTGTATTCCCATTACCATCAGTAACTGTAACTATATCACCGGCTACAGCATCTGCTGGTAGCCCTACACTAACATCAACATCACCACTTAATTCATCCTCACTTATCAAACCGTCATTGTTTGCATCTTCTGTGATCGCAACTGTAGGAGCACTTGGATCAGTAAGATCCAACGTAGCACTATCGGTAGCATCTGGACTTACATTACCCGCAGCATCGGTAACTGTAGCGGTAACATTCACACTACCGCCATCTCCCGGACTTGGGAAACTTGTACTAACACTTCCATTGGTAATATCGCCTGCTGTTAAAGTAATCGTTTCTGTATTCCCATTACCATCGGTAACTGTAACTATATCACCGGCTACAGCATCTGCTGGTAGCCCTACACTAACATCAACATCACCACTTAATTCATCCTCACTTATCAAACCGTCATTGTTTGCATCTTCTGTGATCGCAACTGTAGGAGCACTTGGATCGGTAAGATCCAACGTAGCACTATCGGTAGCATCTGGACTTACATTACCCGCAGCATCGGTAACTGTAGCAGTAACATTCACACTACCACCATCTCCCGGACTTGGGAAACTCGTACTAACACTTCCATTGGTAATATCGCCTGCTGTTAAAGTAATCGTTTCTGTATTCCCATTACCATCGGTAACTGTAACTATATCACCGGCTACAGCATCTGCTGGTAGCCCTACACTAACATCAACATCACCACTTAATTCATCCTCACTTATCAAACCGTCATTGTTTGCATCTTCTGTGATCACAACTGTAGGAGCACTTGGATCGGTAAGATCCAACGTAGCACTATCGGTAGCATCTGGACTTACATTACCCGCAGCATCGGTAACTGTAGCAGTAACATTCACACTACCGCCATCTCCCGGACTTGGGAAACTTGTACTAACACTTCCATTGGTAATATCGCCTGCTGTTAAAGTAATCGTTTCTGTATTCCCATTACCATCGGTAACTGTAACTATATCACCGGCTACAGCATCTGCTGGTAGCCCTACACTAACATCAACATCACCACTTAATTCATCTTCACTTATCAAACCGTCATTGTTTGCATCTTCTGTGATCGCAACTGTAGGAGCACTTGGATCGGTAAGATCCAACGTAGCACTATCGGTAGCATCTGGACTTACATTACCCGCAGCATCGGTAACTGTAGCAGTAACATTCACACTACCTCCATCTCCCGGACTTGGGAAACTTGTACTAACACTTCCATTGGTAATATCGCCTGCTGTTAAAGTAATCGTTTCTGTATTCCCATTACCATCGGTAACTGTAACTATATCACCGGCTACAGCATCTGCTGGTAGCCCTACACTAACATCAACATCACCACTTAATTCATCCTCACTTATCAAACCGTCATTGTTTGCATCTTCTGTGATCGCAACTGTAGGAGCACTTGGATCAGTAAGATCCAACGTAGCACTATCGGTAGCATCTGGACTTACATTACCCGCAGCATCGGTAACTGTAGCGGTAACATTCACACTACCGCCATCTCCCGGACTTGGGAAACTCGTACTAACACTTCCATTGGTAATATCGCCTGCTGTTAAAGTAATCGTTTCTGTATTCCCATTACCATCGGTAACTGTAACTATATCACCAGCTACAGCATCTGCTGGTAATCCTACACTAACATCAACATCACCACTTAATTCATCTTCACTTATCAAACCGTCATTGTTTGCATCTTCTGTGATCGCAACTGTAGGAGCACTTGGATCAGTAAGATCCAACGTAGCACTATCGGTAGCATCTGGACTTACATTACCCGCAGCATCGGTAACTGTAGCGGTAACATTCACACTACCGCCATCTCCCGGACTTGGGAAACTTGTACTAACACTTCCATTGGTAATATCGCCTGCTGTTAAAGTAATCGTTTCTGTATTCCCATTACCATCGGTAACTGTAACTATATCACCAGCTACAGCATCTGCTGGTAATCCTACACTAACATCAACATCACCACTTAATTCATCTTCACTTATCAAACCGTCATTGTTTGCATCTTCTGTGATCGCAACTGTAGGAGCACTTGGATCGGTAAGATCTAACGTAGCACTATCGGTAGCATCTGGACTTACATTACCCGCAGCATCGGTAACTGTAGCAGTAACATTCACACTACCGCCATCTCCCGGACTCGGGAAACTTGTACTAACACTTCCATTGGTAATATCGCCTGCTGTTAAAGTAATCGTTTCTGTATTCCCATTACCATCGGTAACTGTAACTATATCACCGGCTACAGCATCTGCTGGTAGCCCTACACTAACATCAACATCACCACTTAATTCATCCTCACTTATCAAACCGTCATTGTTTGCATCTTCTGTGATCGCAACTGTAGGAGCACTTGGATCGGTAAGATCCAACGTAGCACTATCGGTAGCATCTGGACTTACATTACCCGCAGCATCGGTAACTGTAGCAGTAACATTCACACTACCACCATCTCCCGGACTTGGGAAACTCGTACTAACACTTCCATTGGTAATATCGCCTGCTGTTAAAGTAATCGTTTCTGTATTCCCATTACCATCGGTAACTGTAACTATATCACCGGCTACAGCATCTGCTGGTAGCCCTACACTAACATCAACATCACCACTTAATTCATCCTCACTTATCAAACCGTCATTGTTTGCATCTTCTGTGATCACAACTGTAGGAGCACTTGGATCGGTAAGATCCAACGTAGCACTATCGGTAGCATCTGGACTTACATTACCCGCAGCATCGGTAACTGTAGCAGTAACATTCACACTACCGCCATCTCCCGGACTTGGGAAACTTGTACTAACACTTCCATTGGTAATATCGCCTGCTGTTAAAGTAATCGTTTCTGTATTCCCATTACCATCGGTAACTGTAACTATATCACCGGCTACAGCATCTGCTGGTAGCCCTACACTAACATCAACATCACCACTTAATTCATCTTCACTTATCAAACCGTCATTGTTTGCATCTTCTGTGATCGCAACTGTAGGAGCACTTGGATCGGTAAGATCCAACGTAGCACTATCGGTAGCATCTGGACTTACATTACCCGCAGCATCGGTAACTGTAGCAGTAACATTCACACTACCTCCATCTCCCGGACTTGGGAAACTTGTACTAACACTTCCATTGGTAATATCGCCTGCTGTTAAAGTAATCGTTTCTGTATTCCCATTACCATCGGTAACTGTAACTATATCACCAGCTACAGCATCTGCTGGTAGCCCTACACTAACATCAACATCACCACTTAATTCATCCTCACTTATCAAACCGTCATTGTTTGCATCTTCTGTGATCGCAACTGTAGGAGCACTTGGATCCGTTGTATCAACACTATATACTTGTGTATCCGAATCAGCACAATTATCCTGTCCTGCTATAGTAATACTACCATCAACAGTAGCATCTGCATCATTTTCCAAATCACTTCCCGGCACATTAATACTGTAATTACCACTGGCATTTACTGTTCCTGTATATGTATTACCATTGACTGTCAAGGTTACTGTGTTTCCAGCAGTAAATCCTCCTCCAACAGTTCCTGTTACCGCAATCGTACCTCCGGCTTCTGTTTCATTTACTATATTATCTGCAGTGATATCATCAATACTCAAAATAGGTGGAGCATTCACAGTTACTTTTATCACATTCGTCTCATCTGTACAACTTACTCCATTTAATACCGATGTATCTATTCTTTTAAACCAAGTATCTTGCGTCAATACTCCCGGATCAAATGTAGTCCCTGTAGCCCCTGATATATTCGAAAAACCAGTAGTTTCGTTAGTAACACTACTTTGCCACTGATGTGTCAATGTTCCATCTGCTACAGTAGAAGTCGTAACCGTTAACACACTAGGATCTCCTCCTGTACATACCGTTTGATCTGAACTAACAACTCCTTCTGTTGTAAAATTATTAACTGTAAGTGCCACTTCATTAGAAGTTTCCGGGCATAAATAATCCGTTTTTGACACTTCTACTCTATACTCATTTCCATCTTGTGTATTTGCAGGATTAATTGTTAAAGAAGCTGTAGTAGCACCTGAGTAACTTCCTCCATTCGAAATATCGCTCCAGCCACTTCCTGTATTCTCTTGCCATTGAAATTGCAAGCCTGAACCAGAAACAGCAACCGAAAAATTAGCTGAATCTCCCAAACACACTGTTTGATCAGAAGGCTGAGTTGTAAAAGCAGGAGCTGTCCCAGCTGTAACCGCATTCACATTTCCTCCTGTATAACCTCCCTGACCAGTCACCCGACCATTAGTAACATTTACTGTCACAGGAGAACTTCCTAAAAAACCATCATTATCAGGATCTGTATGCCCCGCTTCTATAGCATCTCCACACCCATCATTATCGGAATCAGAATCATAATGGTTAGGAACTCCATCTCCATCAGTATCATATACATCTGGAACCCCATCTGCATTGGCATCTGTATAATCAGTAGTAGAACCATCTCCCCCATTTCCATTATCTACCAGATCTAACCAGTTAGGAATGGAATCTCCATCTTCATCCCCATTAGGATTATTCCCATTCGCTTCATTTATATCTAAAATTCCATCATTATCATCATCTTCATCATCTAAATCTACCACATTATCATTGTCTATATCCGAATTAGAACATTGAATCACTGAACCATTGGTTACCGGAAAGTCATTGAGATTTAAATCCAGGTTTTTAACCCATCCAGATGATGTCGCTCGAAGTGTTACATTTACCTTATTTACATTTAAATAGGTAAACTGCGCATCATTATCTGATTGTGCTTGTCCGTCTGCCAAAATCTCTCCTCCGGTTTCTGATAATGCAATATTAGGTTCTCCCCTAATAAATGCTATCCGATCCGTACAAGGAATAGAAACACTTTCAAATGAAGGGCCATCAATATCGTTAATCACAAAAGAATAATTCCCTGCAACCGGAGTATTACTAGCATCCAGGAATTCAATTTCTACAACCACGTCTGTTGCATTCTGATGTGCAAATGTTAAGTTGTCTCCTGATTGTGCAAATGATCCCGTACCACTTATTATATTCACCCTTACCTGCGTAATTACTGGATTCGCAGTTGATGTAGCTGGGAATATTTGTGGGTTTGTACCTGTTGGTCCTCCTGTGATGGCAATATCTATATATTGCGCAGATAGTATCGATGTAAAAAACAAAAAAATACTAATGAGGAAAATTCTGGGAAGTAAAATTGTTCTCATAATTCGCGGGGTTAACGACTAAAAAAACAATATTATATACAGCTAGTTACCCTCATAAAATAAACACCCTTTAAAGGTACTATCTTATAAGAACATAAAACTTCTTATGACTCCTTTTGAAGGAAAGGACTTCATAAAATTTCGTAAATAAATAATGTAATTTTATATCGTATAAATAATTCTTTTAAGTTTTGTTTCGTTAAGTTTATGATTCAAAGATGCTTATAAAAACAGAAGTAAAAAATATATTTTACGGATTAACCATAAACAAATCGATTAAAAACATCAAAACCAGATAAAATGCATTTTATCTAAAAAACGGTTACCCCAGCGAGGTTTTTTAATGATATTTTGCTTGTTTTTTTATCGTGCAATAAAAAAATGAAGGACAAAAATGAGAATTATACACTTTCAAAAAGCCTAACTTCTAAAAAAACAGAGGGAAATATTGAACCTATTAAAAATAAAAAAAGCCAGATCATATATGATCTGGCTTTTTTTATTAGGATGTGGGCGCGAAGGGATTCGAACCCCTGACCCCTTGGGTGTAAACCAAGTGCTCTGAACCAACTGAGCTACGCGCCCTAATAACTTACTGTATGTAAAAAGAACTTATTATACAATTTTTACACATTGTGGGCGCGAAGGGATTCGAACCCCTGACCCCTTGGGTGTAAACCAAGTGCTCTGAACCAACTGAGCTACGCGCCCGCTATCATTGTGATTGCGGGTGCAAATATAAGATAGTTTTATTCTTCAGCAAAATATTTCAACAAAAAAATCAAATAATTTCCGCTACAACAAAAGTACTCCCTCCTACATAAATCACATCTTCTTTTCTTGCATACTGTAATGCAGACATATAAGCCTCTTTTACAGCGTCATATTTCTCACCATGTAAATCAAACTTAGCAGCTTCTTCTTTGAGTAGCCCTGCATCCAACCCCCTTGAAATATCAGGAGACGAAAAATAATAACGTGCTTTTTTGGGGAAAAGAGGAAGAATTGTTTCTAATTTTTTATCATCCACTACTCCTACTACAATATGCAAATCTCTAAATGATTCCTTAACCAATTGCTTCATTACCTCCCGGAGTCCATCTTCATTATGAGCCGTATCACAAATTACTTTAGGTGCCTCATTCAGTATTTGCCATCTCCCCAGTAGTCCTGTATTTTCTACTACTCTAGAAAAGCCTTCTTTTATACATTTAGTCGGAAGTTCCCATCCTCTTTCTCTTAATATCGCTAAAACCTGAAGAACCGTGCGTTCATTTTCTCTTTGATAGCCTCCCTTAAGTGAAGATATACATTGTTCTCCTTCAAATGTTTCTGCAAAAATTAATGGCGCTTTTTTTTCTTTCGCTACAGCCTCGAAAACCACACTGGATGCTTCCTGTTTTCTTCCAATTACAACTGGTACTCCCGTTTTTATAATTCCTGCTTTTTCTCTTGCAATACTAGTAATTGTATTTCCTAAAAACTGGGTATGATCTATTCCTATATTTGTAATCACAGAGATTTCCGGGGTAATAACATTCGTAGCATCTAATCTCCCTCCTAACCCTACTTCTATTATTGCCACATCCACTTTTTGATCCGAGAAATACTGAAATGCCATTCCTACTGTCATTTCAAAAAAAGACAACTGATGGCTTTCAAAATATGCTTTATGGGTTGTCACAAAATCAACTACATACTCCTCCCTGACACAATCCCCATCAACACGAATACGTTCTCTAAAATCTTTTAAGTGTGGAGAAGTATACAAACCTACTTTATATCCTGCTTCTTGAAAAACAGAAGCTAATAAGTGACTTGTGGAACCTTTTCCATTGGTTCCTCCTACATGAATACTTCTGAATTTCTTTTCAGGATGTTGCAGAAAAGAAGTTAATTGCTCAATATTATCTAAGTTAGCCTTATATGCACTTTTTCCCTGTTTTTGGTAGACAGGTAACTGGACATACAACCAATCCAGCGTTTCTTTATAATTCATTGTATATAATAAAATATAATCCTACAAGCCTATTCCGATAGCTTAAACTCGTATACAATTGTTCCTACCTGCTTCACAGGAGCTTTTGAATCACTATTGAATCGTGTCGCCAAGGCTGCTTTTTTTGCAGGTGCTAATAAACAAGAGGCACTATTCGTTGTCCCTTTTACTCCTGGAGTAGCTTTGACAACTCTACCATTTTGATCTACTTGTATTTTTACCACCACAATCCCCGATTCATTACAATCTTGTCTAAACTTTTCTTTATTAAGTGCTTTTCTCCCACCTAATCTATAATTTCCATCTCCATCCAATCCTTTTCCATTTCCATAATAGGAGCGAGCATTAGGATCTCCATTCGGATTCCCCTTATCTCCCGGATTATTATCATCTCCTTCTCCTCCTTTAGCTGTTCCATCACTCTTAGGTCCTTTAGAAAAACTATTAAGAATATCCAAGGTTGATTTGTCCGGCTTAGGATCTGGTTTTTTCTCTACAGGTTTTTTCTTTGCCGGTTTTTTTTCAGGCTTTTTCTTTTCTTCTTTTTTTACACTCGTTTTTTTCTCAGGTTTCTCAGTAATCACCGGAGCATCTTCTGAATCTTGAGTAATGACTTTTTCTGAAACCTCAGGAGTTTTTTCTTGTACTTCTTCTACTTCTTCTTCCACCGTTTCTTTGGGGGCTGACTTAATCGGTTTTGTCGGCTGCTGCCTTCCTCTTCCGGTTTCTGTTGTCCCAAAATTTACAGCAATTCCACTTTCGGGAGCTGGATCCAGGTATGAAAGACTTAAGTAAAACAACAAAAGGATGATTCCCACATGTACAATCACAGTGAGAATCATAGACCTTTTTTTATGTTTTGTATCTAATTTTAACATATACTATTCTCAATCGGGTTTTACCGCCAGAATAACTTTAAATTTATTTCTATTCGCTATATCCATAACGCTTACTGCTTTTTCAATAGGCACTCCTTCTTCTGCCCTTAGAATCACAGTAGGTTCATGTTGTCCTGCCAATCTTGATTTTAATGTACTTTCCAGCCTGCTCTGACTGATTCGTTCATTATCTACATAATATTGAAGCTTATTCGTTATGCTTACCGATATATTCTGAACATTAGAGCTCTTTCCCTTAGCCTTTGGCAAAATTAAATCCAGGGCTTCTGGTGTTACTGCCGGGGATGTCAGCAAAAAGAATACCAATAACAGAAATACAATATCTGTCATTGAAGACATGCTAAATTCCGGACTTACTTTATTTCTTCCTCTTAAGTTCATCTGTTAAGCAGGTTCGTTAAGTAAATCTAAGAAATCAACTGCAGTCGCTTCCATTTGGTGCACTACCTTATCCGTTTTTACAACCAGGTGATTATATCCTATATAAGCAACAATCCCGACAACTAATCCCGCAACAGTGGTGGTCATTGCAGTATATATCCCTTCTGCTAATGATCCCATATCTGCACTTCCTGAACTTGATGCTAAATTATGGAATGCCAAAATCATACCAATAACAGTTCCAAGAAAACCAATCATGGGCGCAGCTCCTGCAACAGTCGCTAGAATACTGACATTCTTTTCCAGTTTATATACTTCTAGACGACCTGCATTTTCAATAGCGGTATTAATATCATCCAAAGGACTTCCTATTCTTGAGATTCCTTTTTCTGTTAATCTAGAAACCGGATTATTCGTTTGAGCACACAAAATCTTAGCTGCCTCAATTTTACCACTTGAGACCTTTTCTCTAATTTGATTCATAAAATTATCATCAAACTTGGAAGCTGCTTTTATAGCGAATAATCGTTCGAAATATATGTATACTGCTACAAAAAGAAGGATAAACAGAATGGCTATGATCACTACTCCACCTGTTCCTCCACTAAGTAACAATTCTATAATGGAAAGTGATTTTTCCTCAATTTCCGGTTCAACTTCTTTGGTCTTCTGGGCTAAAGATCCAAGCATAAATAAGTTCATCATAAATTGTCTTTGGTTTTTATTTCTATTATATAACGTGAATTATAACGTATAAGTATATTTTTACTTACTATTAAAGCATCATTAGTATCCCTATTAATCCTACCCCTCCAAGCACAATTGTATAAGGCAATGCCATTTTTACCATTCTTCCATATGACAATCCGATTAACGGAGCCAAAGAAGAGGTTAATAAAAATAAGAAAGCTGCTTGTCCATTTGGAGTCGCCACACTTGGTAAGTTTGTTCCTGTATTAATAGCAATCGCTAATTTCTCGAAATGCTCTCTTGTTATTGCTCCCGATTTAAAAGCTGCCTCTACCTCTCCTATATATACGGTAGCCACAAACACATTATCACTAATCATGGATAAAATTCCATTCGCAGCATAAAACATTGCCGGTTGATCTTTTAATGGTAAAGACAACACCCAGTCTATTACCGGAGAAAACAAGTGCTGATCATGAATCATTGCTACAATCACAAAGAAAACAACCAATAACCCAGTAAAAGGTAAGGCTTCTTCAAAGGACTTTCCTAACTGATGTTCTTCTGTAATCCCCATAAAAGCCGTTTGCACGATAATCAATGCCAACCCTATAAATCCTACAGGAGCTGCATGTGTAGCCAATCCAATAATCAAAAGAATTGCCGAAACTGCCTGAACAATCAATCCGTATTTAGATTTTTCAGAGCGTTTTGCATCTTCCTGCTCTGTATAGTTTTCTATAATTTGTCTGGCCACATTTGGTAATTTATCCCCAAATCCGAACCATCCTGTAGTTTCTAACAATGCAGTCGTCAACATTCCTGCAAATAAAACCGGAATCGTTATAGGAGCCATCTGAATAAAGAATGTGATAAAATCCCATCCCATTCTGTCCCCGATCAACAGGTTTTGAGGCTCTCCAACCAGTGTACAAACCCCTCCTAAAGCAGTTCCTACTACTCCATGCATAATCAAACTTCTAAGAAATCCTCTGAATTTTTCCAGTGTTTCACCACTTAATTCTTTAGTATCCAAAGAACCATCCTGGTCATAGTCAGCCGTTGGTGTTGAATGAATCTTGTGATATACTCCATAGAACCCTACTGCTACACTGATTAAAACCGCAGTTACTGTTAAGGCATCCAAAAAGGCTGATAATACTGCTGATAGAAATACAAACAGTAACGAAATCACCAATTTTGATTTAATTTTGGTAAAAACTTTACTAAAAATATACATCAATAATGGTTTCATAAAATAAATCCCGGCTACCATAAACACCAGTAACAATACTACTTCCAAATTGTGTTCTACCTCGTGATAAGCATTCTTTGGAGTTGTAAGATTAAGTGCCAGAATTTCTATAGCCAGCAACCCTCCTGATTGTAACGGATAGCACTTTAGTGCCATTGCTAATGTAAAAATAAACTCCCCGATAAATAACCATGAGGTTACTTTTGCTCCTAGTACAAAATAGGAGAAAACATTAAAAATAAGGAATCCGATCATTACCATCTTAAACCACTTCGGACTACTACCTAAAAAATATCTGAACATACTTAAAAAATTAACTGATTACACTAACCTTTCGATTGCACTTAATCTTACTAAACTGTGTCTATCACACCAACTGTTGCAAGGCAATCTCAAAGGCAGTTTTACTTATATTTGTTTTTTTGTTATTATGATTAAATGTATCCTGAATTGCCTTTTTAATCGTTTCTGATGTATCTTTAAAAATGGCTTCATCAGTCATCTGAACTTTTCTTTCCATAAAATACGCAAATACTCTGGCCATCCCGCAATTGGAAATAAAATCCGGGATTAAGCTTACTTTACTATCTGTATATTCCATAATAGGTCCAAAGAAGATCTCTTTATCTGCAAACGGTACATTTGCCCCACATGAGATGACCTCTAAACCTGAATCAATCATTTGGGTTATTTGATCCTTTGTTATCAGCCTGGAAGCTGCACAAGGTGCAAAAATCTCAGTTTGCAATGACCAAACTTTTTCATTCATTTCTTCGAAAGGAATAAGAGATTCTGCATATAATTTATTTCCTTTTTTGTTTAAATACAGCTCCTTCATCTCTGCAACTGTAAATCCTTCTTCTTTTATCAACCCTCCTACGTGATCGATAATCCCAACTACTTTGGCTCCCATTGCTGTTAAATAGTACGCAGCAGCAGACCCTACATTTCCGAATCCCTGAACCACAGCTCTTTTTCCTTTTACTTCGCCTCCGTATACCTCGTAATAATGTTTTACAGCTTCTGCTACTCCATATCCGGTAATCATATCTGCCACCGTATACTTTCTATTTACATCAGGAGAAAAAGTTGTGTTTTCCAACACCTTTATAACTCCTTGCCTTAATTGCCCTATTCTATTAATCTTATCTGCTTCGGTAGGCTGAAAATGACCATTAAACACTCCTTCTTGCGGATGCCAGACTCCACATCCTTCTGTAATGGGAATTACCTCATGAATTTCATCTACATTAAGATCTCCCCCAGTTCCATAATAGCTTTTTAGCAATGGAGAAACTGCTTTATACCATCGTTTTAGCACTTCTTCTTTTCGAGGGTCATTCGGATCAAAGTTAATCCCTGATTTTGCACCCCCTATGGCAGGACCTGAAACTGTAAATTTTACCTCCATTGTTTTTGCCAGTGAAAGTACTTCATTCATATCCAGTCCTTTTCTCATCCTGGTTCCTCCCCCAGCAGCACCTCCTCTAAGTGAATTAATAACCGTCCAACCCTCTGCATCTGTCTCAGAGTCTTTCCAGTTAAAAACAATTTCAGGTGATTTATTCTCGTAAGTATATAATAGTTCTTTTATGTCTTTCATTTTCTTTTAAACTTTAATTCATTGTTACATTAGGTTTAATTGCTATATCTATATTAGCAATCATCATCTGTCTTTTCAAAGTCTTTGTTTCATATTCCCCCTTACGGAGGTTAGAGCTGTGTCATAATTTATACTATTAATACAATGAATTATTTCTGCTTAAAATGCAATTTCACAAATATAAAAAAACTAAGTATGGTCAACACTAAAATAAAATCAAATTTATGTAACAAATTACCGCATTCGTAGACATCGCATTCTATTTGTATAAACACATCAAAAAAAAGCAGATTTCGCAGAAAAAAAGTCAAAAAATAAAGAAAGACGCAAAAAACAAATAAAACATTAAAACTATCATTTTTAAACTTATATTTGTAGTATTAATAAAAATATGGGCTATATATCTATTTTTTCTCATTAAATCTCAAAATAGTATATTATGCACGCATAGCAACAAACAGGAAAATATGGATTTTAAACTTACGGAAGAACAAATAATGATACGAGATGCAGCTCGTGATTTTGCCAGAACAGAATTACTTCCTGGTGTCATTGATCGAGATAACAAACAAGAATTCCCTACCGAACAGGTAAAAAAAATGGGAGAACTTGGCTTTCTTGGGATGATGGCTTCTCCAGAATATGGAGGAGGAGGAATGGATACAATTTCTTATGTTCTTGCCATGGAAGAGCTATCAAAAGTAGATGCTTCCTGCTCTGTTATCGTATCAGTTAATAATTCTTTAGTATGTTGGGGACTGGACACCTATGGATCTCCGGAACAAAAAGAAAAATATTTATCCAAGCTTACAACAGGGGAATCAATTGGTGCTTTTTGCTTATCTGAACCAGAAGCAGGAAGTGACGCAACCTCTCAGCGTACAACCGCTATCGATAAAGGAGATCACTATGTATTAAACGGTACTAAAAACTGGATCACCAATGGAGCATCCGCAGATTATTATTTAGTTATTGCTCAAACCGATAAAGAAAAAAAGCACCGAGGAATTAACGCTTTTATTGTAGAAAAAGGATGGGAAGGTTTTGAGATAGGGCCTAAAGAAGATAAATTAGGAATCAGAGGTAGTGACACACACTCTCTTATTTTTAATGATGTAAAAGTCCCTAAAGAAAATAGAATAGGTGAAGATGGATTTGGTTTTAAGTTTGCTATGAAAACCCTGTCAGGAGGAAGAATTGGAATCGCCGCTCAGGCATTGGGAATTGCTGCCGGAGCATATGAACTGGCAAAAAAGTACGCTAAAGAAAGAAAAGCTTTTGGTACAGAAATCATGAATCATCAGGCCATTGCTTTTAAACTAGCAGATATGCATACACAGATAGAGGCCGCTAGAATGCTGGTTTACAAAGCGGCAAAAGATAAAGACAATCACGAAAACTACGACCTTTCTGGAGCGATGGCAAAACTATATGCATCACAGGCAGCCATGGATGTTTCTGTTGAAGCTGTTCAAATTCACGGAGGAAATGGGTTTGTAAAAGAATACCACGTAGAACGTTTAATGCGAGATGCTAAAATCACGCAGATATATGAAGGTACTTCTGAGATTCAGAAAATAGTAATCTCCAGAAGCATTTTAAAGGATTAAATATCCAGACTCTCTTAAACAAAAAGCCATTGTAGTTTTACAATGGCTTTTTTATACTTAATAGGTGTCTTTTATCCAATCATAAGGCTTCCTTTTCACCCACATCCCTCGGGTAAAATCCGGAAAATTCTGCGGTTCCCCATTATTTTCTATCGAGACTTCTGACAAAGGAGTGATCGCACTCC
Source organism: Aquimarina sp. TRL1 (assembly GCF_013365535.1). Lineage (NCBI taxonomy): Bacteria > Pseudomonadati > Bacteroidota > Flavobacteriia > Flavobacteriales > Flavobacteriaceae > Aquimarina > Aquimarina sp. TRL1. The sequence goes on from NZ_CP053590.1 coordinate 662,458, forward strand.
ATGCAGCAGCATCATACACATCTAACGGGGGTGCGATATTTTG